>NZ_JAKIKR010000004.1 GCF_023284025.1 Shewanella abyssi
CTCGCTGGAAAGAATCGAATTATTGCGGCAATGAGGCAATCTAAAGATTCTCAGAAAGAGTACAAAAATAGACAATCGGGTTGGTAGTTGGGGCATTTGCTCAATTTGTGATCCGCTTCACAAATAGCCTATCTATTCGGGTAGGCTTAAATGATGAACCATACGTTAAGACAACCTTAGAGCACAATAGTCGTGGGGATGCTATATAACGGTGTGGCGAAGTATATGGTAAATACTCGCTGCAGTATAAACCGACCCCTTGGTTATATTAATTTTTTAAACAAAAAGCCCCGCTTTTAAAGCAGGGCTTTGCGCATTTTAAAGCTTTTATTCACCCGCTAGCATTCGGCTATGCGTGGCTAACTAACACCAAGCGAACTGCATCTAGCTGTAGCTGGCTACCATCCAAATAACGGTTGAGTTCACTCATTTGTCCACTGAGATGGGTTAACTCTTCCTCACGGATATTCGGGTTAACCGCTTTAAGGGCTTTTAGTCGCTCAAGCTCAGTTGATAGTTGTTGCGTCATCTTCTCACGAGCGCTTTCGGTTAGCGATTTAAGCTCTTTTGCTGCAAAGGCTTCACCTTTGGCAAACAACGGATGCAAAATGACTTGTGACGCGCTGACTAACTTACTGGCTATATGGCGATTAACCGCGCTCAGTTGTCGATCGAAGCTTTCGTAAGTCACTTTTTCAGACAAATTATTACCCGTCTTATCTAGCAAGATACGAATAGGGGTCGGCGGCAAATAACGATAAAGCTGGCTCGATTTTGGTGCCGAAGCATCGGCCATATAGATCAGTTCTAAAAATATAGTGCCAGCGGGTAAGGCTTTGTTCTTTAACACCGCAACACTGGTGGTGCCAGTTTCAGAAGAGGTAATTAAATCTAGCCCGGTCTGCACTAGCGGATGTTCCTGAGTGATTAAGGCTATATCGTCTCGAGACAGTGCAATATCACGGTCGAAGGTGACCGTAATGCCATCTTCTGGTAAACCAGGGTAAGTTGGGAACATCATATGTTCACTTGGACGCAGTACAATGGCATTTTCACCACTGTCTTCTTGCTCAACACCTATGATGTCCCATAGACGAATAACCGAGCCTATTAAGTGAGTATCTTGATCTCTTGCAGCCAGACTTTCGACCAACTTGTTGGCACGTTCGCCGCCATGAGAGTTAATCTCAAGCAGCTTATCGCGCCCTTGCTCCATCGCCACTTTTAGCTCTTGGTAACGCGCTTTGGTGTTATCGAGTAACGCCTCAAGGGTTGAGTCATCGCTGCTAACTAAGCTCTCAAGCAATTCGCCTGCAAATTCACCAAACAGAATGTGACCACTTGGACAAGTGCATTCAAAGGCATTTAGACCTTGGTGATACCACTGCATTAGTCGTTCTTGCGCGGTACCGGCTAAATAAGGTAGATGGATCTCAACATCATTCTTTTGCCCAATACGGTCGAGACGACCAATACGCTGCTCCAGCAGATCTGGATTTAGGGGTAGATCAAATAATACCAAGTTGCTGGCAAACTGGAAGTTACGCCCCTCAGAACCAATCTCACTACAGATCAACGCCTGCGCGCCACCGGTTTCTTGTGCGAAATATGCGCCCGCTTTATCACGCTCGATAATCGACATACCTTCGTGGAATACGGTGGCCTGAATACCTTCACGGGTACGCAACGCCTCCTCTAAACTCAGGGCTGTTTCAGCTTGGCTGGCGATAATAAGCACTTTCTTGCTGCGATTGGCCTTAAGGAACTCAATTAGCCAATCAACACGGGGATCAAACTTCCACCAACTGGCACTGCTGCTGTCAAAATCGTGGTAGATTTTTTCAGGGCTGAGTACTTGTCTCACCTTGGCGTCAGTGTTTAAGTGTTTGTTCATCATTGCGCTAACGCGAGAAGCGGTTACGTACTGCTCTGGCATCGCTTGGGGATGAATATGCAGGTTACGAGTTGGGAAACCTTTTACTGATGCACGACTGTTACGGTATAGCACGCGGCCAGTACCATGACGGTCTAGTAGTTCTTGTAGCATCTCTTCACGGGCCTGATGACGTTTATCATCGTCTGCGCTTTCGTCTTGAATGAGGTTAATGCTGCCACTGATATCTTTTTCCGATAACAGTTCAGTTAGGCTCGCAATAGCCTCACTTGAAAGCGAATCGCCGCTGGCTAGAACATCCGCAGCGGTGGCGACATCTTTATAACCCTCTTCCTCTTTTAAGAAAGCTGGGTAGTCATAAAAGCGGTCAGGATCGAGTAAACGCAGGCGGGCAAAATGACTCTGGTGACCTAATTGGTCGGGGGTTGCAGTCAATAGCAATACACCCGGAACCACTTTACTTAAGGCTTCAACAACTTTATAAGCACGGCTTGGTGCATCTTCAGACCACTCTAAATGATGCGCTTCATCAACGACCATTAAGTCCCAGTCTGCATCTAATGCTTGTTCTAAACGTTTTTTCTTACGTAATAGCTCAAGTGAACAGATAACCAATTGCTCAGTGTAGAAAGGGTTGTCGTTATCAGCATAAGCTTCAACGCAGCGGTCTTCGTCGAAAACAGAGAAGCGCAAGTTAAACCGGCGTAGCATCTCGACCAGCCATTGGTGGCGCAAGGTATCTGGCACAATGACCAAAATACGTTCCGCGCGGCCTGTAAGCAGTTGTTGATGAATGATCAAACCGGCTTCAATGGTTTTACCTAGACCCACTTCATCGGCCAGTAATACCCGCGGCGCAAAACGTTGCCCGACTTCATGAGCAATCCACTGCTGATGGGGGATCAATCCAACTCTTGGCCCTTGTAGTCCAAGTAGATCAGAGGTGGCCAGCTTATTTCTCAATAACTGGCACTGATAGCGCACACCGAAACGATCCATGCGATCTATTTGACCTGCAAATAGACGGTCTTGCGGTTTATTAAAACGAATATTGTGATTCAATAACGTTTCACGCAGGCTAACTTGTTCGCCTGTTTCGTTATGAGTGCCGTGGTAGATAATAAGGTTATCTTTTTCTTCAACTTCAGTGACGGTCAAGCTCCATTCGTCATGGCTCTCTACTTTGTCGCCTGGATTGAAGATAACGCGTGTTAGCGGGGCTTCTGCACGAGAAAATAATCTATTCTCGCCAGTCGCAGAAAAAAGCACAGTGACCATGCGGCCTTCCATAGCGACGACTGTACCCAAACCTAATTCAGATTCGGTATCGCTGATCCAACGTTGACCTAGGGAAAACGGCATTTAAAACTCTCATATACTGGGTGAATCACAAGGGGGGCGTATGTTATAACAATCTCACACATTTTGAAATTGAACCTACTAATATTAGCCTAATTCTGCGGACGATAGATTATAAATCATCCAGTTGAATGTGAGTATTTTTTTGTGTCATCAACTTGTCACGTTATCGCGATAATCATCAAACCTTGGCTTACGATTAAAAACCCTACTAGGTCATTGAAGCTCGGCTATATTGGTGGCAGTATAAAGTTAATGAAATGTAACCAATATCGGTCATAAAGGAGCTTAATTTATCTCGTAATCAAAACTAATGCACCATTGGAGGCGCCATGGAACAAGACGACAGAAAGTTGTTTGTACTGGATACCAACGTATTACTGCATGAACCTTTGGCTATTTATTCATTTAAGGAGCATGACGTAGTCGTACCAATGACAGTTCTAGAAGAACTGGATCTCATTAAGGATAGAAAGAGAGACGTCAGCCGCGATGCAAGGGTCGCGATTAGAGCATTAGAAGATATACTTGGCGGGCAAACGACCCCCGAGCAAATTGTGCAAGGCGTGCCATTGCCTAGGCGAGAAGATCACAGTGATGCCAACGGTACCTTGTCGATTTTCCCCGACCATCAAATCGAATTTACCATTGGCAGTATGCCAGGTGATAGTAACGATAATCGCATTATTAACACTGCATTACATCTACAAAAGACACATCATCCCCGCACCGTCGTTCTTGTGACCAAAGACATCAATATGCGCCTGAAGGCAAAAGGTGCCGGTATAGAACGCGTTGAAGACTACCGCACCGACCAATTAATCGATGACATCCGTTTTTTAACCAAAGGCTTCCATAAATTTGACGGTGACTTTTGGCAACATACCGACGATGTCACCACCGAGAGTAATGGTCGCCATACGGTGCATACGGTGCCAATCGATAAGCTCGGTGACGATATCTTTTACACCAATCAATACTTATTGGATGAGGGTAAGGAGTTCTGTGGTCGCATTATTGAGAAGACCGCGACCGAGCTTAAGTTTTTAGATCTCGGCCAAGAACGATTGATGAACCTCAATGCATGGGGCATTAGGCCGAAGAATATCTACCAAGGCATGGCATTGCAGGCGCTATTGGATCCGGCGATTGATCTGGTGATCCTAACTGGCCCTGCTGGCTGTGGTAAAACCTTACTGGCGATGGCGGCCGCACTGGAGATGGTGGTGGAGCGGGGTAAATATGAAAAAATTATCGTCACTCGAAACACCCCTGAAATTGCCGAGTCAATTGGTTTCTTACCCGGCACAGAAGAGGAGAAGATGACGCCTTGGTTAGCGGCGATTACCGATACACTGGAGGTGCTACATAAAAACGATGTTAACCCCAGTGGTAGCATGAACTACATCATGGACAAGGCCAATATCCAGTTTAAATCTATTAACTTTATGCGCGGTCGTTCTATTCAAAACTCGGTGGTGCTGCTTGATGAGTGTCAAAACTTAACCGCGTCGCAGATCAAAACCATGATCACCCGCATGGGAGAGGGAACGAAGCTGATTTGTAGCGGTAATTTGGCGCAGATAGATTCAAACTATTTAACTGCGGTAACTTCTGGCCTGACATACATTGTTGAGCGCTTTAAAGATTTTGACGGTAGCGCCAATGTCTATTTAAATGGCGTGGTTCGCTCACGTTTAGCGGAGTTTGCCGAAGAAAATCTATAAGCTCAATAAGTCGCTTTAACCTAGAACATCGTAAACTCAAAGGCCTCACTCATATTGCGGCCTTTTCTCCACTTACCCGTTAGATTTTAATCTAATATAGAGTATTCCAATAAGCTATCTTCCTGATAAGATACTATTAGCTAGCATACCAAGATAAGCATCTGCTTAGGCATTGGCACTAATGATCACGCATTGTGATTGAGTATTACCAAGGGTTGTAAATGAAACCGACTGATCCGGCTCCGCAGTTAAAGTCACCGATACAAAAAAACTATAGTAGAGCTGTTTTTTACACTTATATCGGTGTGATTATTATGGCCTTGCTGACAGCAGGGCTCTTTTTTGAAAGACAAAAAACCCAAGTCATGGAGCAGCGTGAAGAGCTCGTCGAGCGTCACGTTATGCAGATTGATTTGCTGCTTGAATCCAGTATTCGAGCGGTTAAAAGCTTGCGGAATGTTGCCATTGACCATCTAAAACTGGGTGAGTTGGTGCGTAAAGACCGCTTACCTCAGTATGAAAAGTTTGATGAAAGTGGCCAGTTTTTTACCCTTGAACCCAACTATGCCCATACCGGCGACCCATTCACCAGTATGGGGCGGATCACTGGAGCGGGCTCTCTCAATGGGCGCAGCGATAAATTTTACCAAGAACTGGAGATGCTATTTGAACTATCGCTGTCGTTTCCCGTCGCAAAAGAAGCCGCGCCAAAAGCATCATCGGTTTACTACATCTCCAAGCGCCGCATCATGTCCTATTATCCGTGGCCATCGGATGAGCAACGTTTTCGTGATGAACTGCTTAATAAGAAACAGTTTCAGCTAGCAACGCCTGCAATGAATCCGCAGCGCAGTATCTTTTGGAGTCCAGCGTATGTAGAGCCGACTAAAAAGGGCTTGCTGACAACATTAGGCGTTCCTATCTACCTAGAAGATGAGTTTATCGGCTCAATCAATTTAGACATGACACTCGCCGAACTGACTAAGCAGATCCGTCTCTATTTTAAAATGCCGGGTACCGTTATCTTGCTAGATCAAGACAACAATATTTTGTCTCACAGCGATATCGATACCTCAGACTTTAGTCGGGTCTACCATATTAGCCAGAAGATCCCTTCCGAGCTGCACTCAATTCCAGAGTCTGAATTGTTTGATGCCCATGAAGGTATCATTCGCAATGGTTACTACATTCACTCGGTCGCTCTCGCTAATCCACCTTGGCGCTTATTGTATCTGCAAGATGTGGATGATCTATTTAAGGACTCTTGGGAAAAACTAGAGCTGTCATTTGTATTAGTGGTGATGGCTTTATCTGTCTTGGTCACCATAGTGCATTGGCAGACCCGTCGCTCATTCGTTAATCCCGCGACGCGATTGTTAACTCATTTGGAAGAGTGCTCGGCTGAGCCGATTAAGCCCCCGGAGAAGATCACTGAGGGCTGGGCCCCCTGGTTCCAGTTGGTGAGTCGGATTTTTGAAGAGAATAAGCAATATACCCGACATCTAGCCGAACAAAATCGGCGACTTGATAAATTGGTTGCCCAGCGCACTGAACGCCTTAAAGACACCACTGAGCGGCGTGAGCAAGAGTATGCTTTGCTGCGTTCGCTACTCGATTCGATCCCCGAAGCCATTGTGTTTAAAGATAAAGATGGTCGTTATTTGGGTTGTAATAAATCAGCAGAGCGCATGCTTGGCTACACCGAGAATGAGCTTATCGGTAAGTACGCTGATGCACTGATACCGAGCGAGCAAGCGGTTCGTATTCGAGCGGAAGATGAAAGAGTCCTCACCAACCGAGTACCACTGCGTTACCAAGAGAAAGTGGAATTGGCGGGTAAGTCAGTACTGCTTGATACCCTGAAAATTCCATTTTATAACCGCCGTGACGAGCTATTAGGTTTGATTGCGGTATGGCGTGATGTCACTCGTGAGTATGAATCTGCAGAGCAGCTACGTTTGTCTGAAGAGCGTTATCATCTGGCAATGGATGCAGTAGAAGATGGTCTGTGGGATTGGTATTTAGATTCAGAGCAAATTATTTGTAATCCAGCTTATTACTCCATGTTGGGTTATAAGAGCAATGAGTTTCCTGCGTTAGTGTCAACAATCGATGAGCTTATTCATCCAGATGATCGTCTGCGAGTAGAGGAGCATCGTAACGAGTATTTGAGCGATCCCGTGGGTACCTACGATGTAGAATTTAGAATGCTGGGTAAAAGTGGCGAGTACCATTGGCTGCTGTCTCGTGGACGAGTGGTTGAGTATACCGCGACCAATCAACCTAAACGTATGGTGGGCACTCATAAAGATATTACTCGCCATAAACGTAACGAAGTCGCCATGCTTGAAGCTAAGCAAGACGCTGAAATGGCAAACCTTTATAAGAGTGAGTTCTTGGCCAATATGAGCCACGAGATCCGCACGCCGATGAACGCGATTATTGGTATGTTACAGCTGGCGCAGCGCACGTCGTTAACGGCGCAGCAAAAAGATTATCTCGAAAAAGCGGGTTTCTCTGCTCATTCATTACTGCGGATTATCAACGACATCCTCGATTTTTCTAAGATTGAAGCCGGTAAACTAGAGCTTGAACGAGTAGCATTTCCCCTCGATAAGGTGCTGGATCATGCACTGAATCTCAATGCCCTCAAAGCGCAAGAGAAGGGGGTTGAGCTACTGCTGTATGCCCCTGTCACTGCAGGGCTTATCCTTGAGGGCGATCCACTGCGTCTTGGGCAAGTGTTAATCAACATGCTCTCTAATGCGGTTAAGTTCACTCAGTCAGGGGAGATAGAACTTGGCTGTGAAGATGTGGGTGAGCGAGATCATCGTATTACCCTTAAATTCTGGGTCCGCGATACGGGTATCGGGATCAGTAAAGAGCAGCAAGCCATTTTGTTTGACGCCTTCGCCCAAGCGGATGGCTCAACCACGCGTAAGTACGGTGGCACCGGCCTTGGGCTGTCTATCAGTAAGCACCTAGTGTCGATGATGGGCGGCACCATGCAAGTTGAAAGTGAGATTGGGGTGGGAAGTAGCTTTAGCTTTACCATTAGCTTTGAGATTGCCGAAGAAGCCGAAGTACTGCCATTAATCGTGCCGGCAACGTTAGGCAACTTAAAGACCTTAGTCATTGACGATAACCCTACCGCACTGCAGATCTACTCTAGTGTGATGCGAGATTTTCACTTCTCGGTTGATACCGCTGCGAGTGGCCCCGAGGGGTTATATAAGCTCAGTAAGAACCCAGTCGATCTGCTACTGCTCGATTGGATGATGCCTGAGATGGATGGTATTGCGGTGATTAAAGAGATCGACGCCATGGTGGCCGCAGGCAAACTGGCTAAGCGTCCAGTGATCATCATGATGACAGCTTACGCGGCAGAGCCGATGCATAAAGATGTAGAAGCCTCCAATGTATTTGCCTTGCTGCAAAAGCCCTTTAAAGCATCATCTCTGTTTGATGAAATTATCTCGGCATTCTCTGATGAACCTAGTTTAAATCAGCTGCCGGAGGTGATTGAAGCTGTGGCAGATAAAGACGCTGGCTACATATTGTTGGTTGAAGATAACTTTATTAACCAGCAGGTTGCGACTGAGCTGCTGAAGAGTGCGGGTTATACGGTCGATGTGGCCGATAACGGTCAAATAGCCTTAGATATGATTGATGTGGCGAATTACGATGCGGTACTCATGGATATTCAGATGCCGGTTATGGATGGTTTAACGGCCACCAGAGAGTTGCGTAAACGTTATCCAGCATCAGAGCTGCCCGTTATTGCGATGACGGCCCACGCCATGTCTGGCGATAGAGAAAAAAGTCTGTCAGCAGGCATGAACGCACATATTACTAAACCTATTGTACTCAACGAGTTATTTGAAACAATCAGTCATTGGATTGATGAATGTGGCAGGAAATCATAATCTGTTAATGTTTTTAAAATAACTATTCATATAGGCTTGCTTTAATGTAAGCCTATTTATTAAGCTAACTGATAATAAAGACTATTGTATCGATACAATAATAAAGACAACTGCATCGGTACGGTAACGAATAATAAGGCTCAAGGAGAGACCATGAAACCCTACAAACTTGCGCTGGCAATCGCCTTGGCGACAGTGCCATTGACCAGTTCGTATGCTGCAACTAACACCACATCTATTATTAAAAAAAGCCAAGCAGCCACCGGTTTCATTAACCTGTTCTACCAGAAATCTTCCGGTGATCTCTACATTGAAGCCAATAAACTCAATCAACCTTTTCTATTGCTTACCAGCTTACCTCACGGGGTCGGTTCCAATGATATTGGTCTCGACCGAGGCCAGCTAGGCCGTACTAGAATGGTACAGTTTGAGCGCCATGGCCCATATCTTATTCTTAAACAGCTTAATACGGCTTACCGCGCCAGTACTGATAATGCCGCCGAACAGCGAGCTGTGAAAGAGGCATTTGCAGAATCTATTTTGTGGCGCGGAAAAGTGGTTACCGGTAAACGAAATATCGTCGCCATCAATGATCTGGTCGTTAACGATTTGCACGGTATTAGTGATGTCCTAGAGCAAACCAAGCAGGGCAGCTATACGCTGGATAAAACTAAGTCGTTGATTTTACCTGAAGGGGTGAAGTCATTTGAGCGTAATAGCGATGTGGATGTACTACTGACCTTTAATAGTGCCAAAGAGGGTAACTATGTCGCCCAGGTAACCCCTGATGCAAAGCACATGTCAGTGCGTTTACGCTACTCGTTTATCGCGTTGCCTGAAGAGCAGTATCAAACCCGCGCATACCACCCAATGAGCGGTTACTTATCCGATGATTATCTCGACTATGGCACTCGTGTCGACCAAGATATTCGCCAACGCTTGCTGTTACGCCACCGATTAGAAAAAGTTACCCCAGGCGCCGCGCCGAGTCAGGTTATCAAACCGATTACTTACTACCTAGATCCGGGTGTGCCCGAGCCTATCCGCTCAGCGCTGCTTGAGGGCGCAAGCTGGTGGGAGGATGCCTTTACCGATGCTGGTTTTATCAATGGCTTTAAAGTCGAGCTATTGCCAGAAGATGCCGACCCACAAGATGTGCGTTATAACGTCATTCAATGGGTACACCGCGCAACACGCGGTTGGTCTTATGGATCTGCGGTGACCGATCCACGCACGGGTGAAATCATTAAAGGTCATGTCACACTGGGCAGTCAACGCGTACGACAGGACCACCTTATAGCTCGCGGTCTCACTGCTGGCTGGGAAGATCGAGCTGCAGCTGACGACGCCGCAATGGCGTTGTCACTGGCGAGAATAAGACAGCTTGCAGCCCATGAAGTTGGCCACACGTTAGGCTTAGATCATAACTTTGCCGCATCGAGCAATAGCAATGCCTCGGTGATGGACTATCCGCACCCCATGATCACCATTAATGGTGGCAAGATTGATATCACTCAGCCTTATGATGAAGGTATTGGCGTTTGGGACAAATATACCGTTGCTTATGGCTACGGTGAGTACTCAGATCAAGAGCAAGAAAAAACAGCACTGACTGATATGCGTGCAGATGTTGAGCGTCAAGGGCTTAGATATATCGGTGAAGCTGACTCAAGAAGTGCTGGGGCAAGTAACGCTTATGCCAGCTTGTGGGATAATGGCAATGATCCGGTTGCGGAATTGAGCCGACTAAGCGCCGTGCGGGCTAAAGCGATAGAAGATTTCTCTGCCGAAGCACTATTAGCTGAGCAACCCAAGGGTGAGCTCAGTGATGCCTTTGTACCTATCTACCTATTAACTCGATTCCAAATCACCGCAGCAGCCAAGTTTATCGGCGGTACCGACTACACCTATGGTGATGGTGTGGATGGTCAGTCGTGGCACTATCTTGCTCCCGCGCTACAGCAGCAAGCGTTGCAGGCAGTATTGGCGACCATAGCGCCGAGTGAGTTGACCATTACTGAGTCACTGCAGCAGAGGCTTGTGCCTAAAGCGGGTAATTATAGTCATACCCGAGAGAGCTTCCACTCAGGACTCGGCGTGGTTGCAGACCCACTGGGAATGGCTGAAGTATTAAGTCGCCATGCGCTAGCGCAAATTTTTGTGCCTGAGCGACTGAATCGCGTTAACCAAGCCTATCTTAATGATAAAGAGCAGTGGTCGGTGTCAAAAGTGACCGATAAAGTCTTAGCTAAAACCGTTTTTGCTGATATGCCGACGGGCGCTGAATTAGGTGTGTGGATGCGCGTCAATGCCGTCACGCTAGATGTGTTGCTACAGGCATATCATAACGACAAGACTCGACCTGAAGTTAAAGCGCAGCTAGCAGAGCGTTTGAACTACACCATTAAGCAATTAAAGCGCAAAGTGAAGCGTGTCAGTGCGTACCAAGCTGCGCACTTTGCTTGGTTACAGCAAGGCATTGAAAAGGGCTTGAACGACGCCAAGGTTAAGCTTATTGCTAAGCCTTTACCTATGCCACCGGGTTCACCTATTTAAGCCCACATTGTCTTTTGCAAGTGACAAGAAAGCGTTTGGTGTAACCAAGCGCTTTTTTATTGGTGACTAAATGAAACTATTCTTACAGGGCCCTGTCTATATTTGAGTAATCACTCTATTTGTGCTGAAATTTAGGAACTCTTTTGCTTAAACGAATAACACATCTGTTTTTAGTCATCTCGTTGCTGGGGCAATTTTTGCTCACGCCGGCGATGGCGTTGCCAGATCTGTTACACACAGTAAGCAAAAATCAATCTGCGACATCGGAGTCATATCCACAGCAATTCTCTTCAGTAAGCGCTGATTCAAACGTGATTGATTTTGTCATCGTGGCTTCTGAAACCGCTGAGTCGCAACAGCAATTAGCTCAATTTGGCGATTTAGACACCAATTACCCACTCGATTGTGAAACATTTTGTCAGCAATTGGCGTCAGGACATTGTACGACCCACGGTGGTTGTGCATCAGGCTTACACCACCTTGTTTCGCTAGCCTTACAATTCAATCTCGAGAGTGAAAGAATTATTGATCCGCTATGGTCAGTTAAAACAGTTACCCTTCATATAGTTAATCCCCCTCCAACAGCATAGGCACTAACATAGTTTTAAACTTTTGTATGTTATATGTATCAAATTGCAAAATTTGTCCCTTTTTTGTTCTCTAAAGCAGGTAGATCACTTAGACTGGTTGTTAACGAAAGTGGGCAAATTAGATTGGAGTTGTATATGAAAATGTTAACCAGCGTAGCCTTATCTGTAGTTATTACCTTAGTTTCGACCTCAGCGATGGCTGAACGACCAGATTTCTCTAAAACAGCAGCAGCACGTGCTGATTACGATTTTTCTAAAAATGCACCTGCTGCAGAGCAGCCAAACAATATTCAGCGGATCTCAAATCGTCATGATTTTTCAAAGACGTTAGCGGCGACTAGCGCTTACGATTTTTCGAAAAATGTAAAGTCAGAAATCCATCAGCATCGTCATCCGACGACCCAACATGATTTCTCTAAAACTGATGCAGCGAAAGAGTCATTCATGTAATCGCTACCGCGGTTGAGCTTTGTTTTAAAAAAAGGGTTACTCAATGAGTAACCCTTTTTATTGATGTTAATGACTGCTTACTCACTATCCTGGCGGCGACCTAAACGGTAAGCATCGGCAATACCAATAATCCAAGTTAATATAAAGCCTGCGGTGGCTAAGTTAATCCAAATCGCTTCATTGCCCACCGGCGCTTGGGTGACTGCGCTGTAGATGGCATCAAGTTGCAAGGGGATCTCACCATTAAGGATCTGCTCTGAGATTAATTGTGCGCGCTGGTAAGCGTGCCAGCACAAGTAGGATAAAGAGGCGATAGCGGTGACTAGAATGAGATTGCCTACCCCTCGCTGCTTTAAATAGAAATGCCCCGCGCCAGGACAAATAAATGCCGATAGCAAGGCTGCTTTTACTGAAGTCTTCATGGTCTGTCCCTGGGTATATGCTGCTGGCTAATCGCGTTTATTCAAGATCGATACGGCGAATGGCTTGCTGTAAAAAACTCACCTGTTGTTCAAGTACTCGGCGACGTTCATCTTGTTGTTTATAGGCTTCAAGTTGGCTATTAACCCCTGCCAACTCCTGCACTAACCAACCTCTTATCATCAGGTAATAACGCGAGTCAGTGCCATATTGGTAGATCAGTTCGAGGGAGTCGGCTTGCGGAGTGGCAATCGCTTTATCGATAGCCTTTACCATGACTCCAATCTCACGCTCTTGCTGCGCAATAGGGGAGCCGCAATCAGCTAACACCGGGAATGACAGTAAGCTGCTACACAATAACGTAGTGGTTAATCTAACTGAAAGGCCGTGATGATTGAATTTGGAGCGTTTCATAAAGCCAACCGTCAATGTAGCGTGTGGTTACATTAACAGCCTCGGATACTGATTACTCATAAAATTTTGTTCATCAAGTGACTGAACGCATTAAACATCAAGTCGATAAAAGTACTCAGGCCCAACACATTAGGGTGTTGGGCCTGAGCTGCCGGGAAGCATTTTTTATAGCACTTACTTTATCGATCTATTGGGTTATTTAATCCGTAGTAACCTCCTTATCTCGCTTGCTTGGGTTGATAAGGAATACGAAATGCCAATGTATAGGTGACGGGCAATATGATTAACGTCAATACAGAGGCGAAGCCTAAACCGAAGATGATGGTAATGGCCATTGAGCCAAAGAAGGCATCCGATAGCAGGGGGATCATCCCTAGCATGGTGGTAATCGCCGCCATTAACACGGGTCTTACTCGGCTCACGGCTGAATCCACAACCGCTTGATAGGCTGCTTTCCCTTGTCGCAGCTCAAGGTTAATTTGATCCACCAGTACAATGCCATTTTTAATGATCATGCCAGTTAAGCTCAGTAGACCCAGCAGCGCCATAAAGCTAAAAGGAGCATCAAATAATAGTAAGCCTGACACCACACCGATTAAGGCCAGTGGCACGGTAAACCAAATGACCAAGGGCTGTCTTACTGAGTTAAACAACAGTACAGTAATTAAAAACATCGCTAGAAAGCCCAGTGGAATAGAGCTAAATACACCCGCTTCAGCCTCAAGTGAGGTTTCATGATCGCCGCCCCATTCCAATTCATAACCACTTGGCAGTTCAATGGCTTCTATACCAGGCCTTACCTTTCTAAAGACGGAGTCCGCCGTTTCACCAATGGCATTTGCCGGCTCTGCCAGTACTGAGATCGCCCGTTTACGATCGCGGCGCATGATCAAAGGATCTTCCCACTCTGTAGTAAAGTCTGATACCACTTGGGTAACAGGTACAAAGGTGTTGTTTTCACTGCTCCAGACTTGCAGCTTCCACATACTCTCGGCATCGAGTCGCTCGCTGGCTGGAGCGCGGGCAATAATCGGCATCAGATGGCTATTTTCACGGTAAGTACCAATCTGTTTGCCGCCGAAGTTAGTCTGTAAGGCGTTATCCAAATTTTGCTTACTAATACCGGTTTCTCTGGCTTGTGCCAAGGCTAATTGAGGTCTCACTAGCATGACTTGATTGCGCCAGTTGTGTCGTATGCTAACGACTGTAGGCTCGGCTTCAAAAACAGCCTCTGCTTGGGCTGCGAGTTGACGCAACACTTGCGGATCTTCACCAAAAAAACGCGCTTCAATTTTAGCGGCCGGCGCGGGGCCATTTTCCATATACTTAATGCGGTATTCCGCTTCTGGATACTTAAGGCTCAGTTCACGCTCAAGTGTGCGCATATAGTCGTTTAGCGTATTGAGATTGCTCATCTCAATCAGTAATTGAGCGTAGGCGCTGTAGCCCTTTTCAGGCACATACGATAGGCCAAATCGCTGCGCGCCTTGGCCGACAACGGTGGTTAAATTGACTAAACCTATGTCGTGTACTGCCTGTTGCTCCAGTAGATCGGTTTCGATACGCTTTAGCAGCCTTTCTGTCGCTTTGATATCAGTGCCTTCGGGCATCCACACATCGACAAAGAACATCGGCGTGTTCGATGCAGGAAAGAAAACGTTCTTCACATGGCCAAAACCGAAAACAGATGCGATCAGCGCGGTAATAACCAAGAGTACGCTGACGGCTCTAAAGCGCATCGCCAGATTGAGAACGTTGCGGTAAAGCACGAACAACCATCCCTTGTAAGGATCATCACCCTGATCTTCATCCACTGCGCCATCTTTAAACATCAAGTTGCAGAAGAAAGGCGTTAGCGTCATCGCTGTGATCCAGCTGATAGACAATGAAATCAACAATACTTGGAATAGTGATGCACAAAACTCGCCGGTGGCATTATCTGATAAACCAATCGGCGCGAAGGCGATAATCGCGATCACCGTGGCACCCAGTAATGGCCACTGGTTTTGATTAATCACTTGTTTAGCGGTCTCCAACCTTGTTTGACCGCGTTTAATCCCAATTAATATCCCCTCGGTAACCACTATCGCGTTATCAACCAGCATACCCAGAGCAATAATTAATGCGCCGAGCGAGATGATTTGCAGCTCAATATTGAACACATTCATCACCACGAAGGTGCCCGAAATAGTCAGCAACAGTACCAGCCCCATCAGTAGGCCTGAGCGCACACCCATAAAGACAAGCAGCACGCCAATCACAATGGCTATCGATTCGGCTAAGTTGATTAAAAAGCCATTAACAGTATCATCCACCATCTTGCTTTGATCGTAAACGGTATCAAGTGTCATGCCGATAGGCAGCTCACTATAAAGCTCAATCATGCGTGCATTAACGGCTGCGCCAACATCGACCACGTTAACACCGCGGGAGAACGAAATTCCAATTGATAGGGCATTCTTACCCCCCGCATGGTAGATACTTGATGGCGTCTCTTGGCTATCTTTATAGACCTTAGCTATATCGCCTAAGTAGATAAGTTTTGCGCTGCCAGGTGGGCTAATCAATAAG
This sequence comes from Shewanella abyssi, assembly GCF_023284025.1. Taxonomy (GTDB): domain Bacteria; phylum Pseudomonadota; class Gammaproteobacteria; order Enterobacterales; family Shewanellaceae; genus Shewanella; species Shewanella abyssi. The sequence continues at coordinate 15,908 of NZ_JAKIKR010000004.1, forward strand.
CGCTCCATTTGCTGCAGGTTCTCAAATTCCCCCGTGGGATGAATACGGATACGGTTATCACCCACTAACATACTACCGGCATTAGAGACCACGTTCTGGCCGTTGATAAGGCCATAGATATAGTCTTGGTCTAGCCCCAGCGCGCTAAGCTTTTGTTGCGAGATCTCCACCACCACTTGCTCGCTAATAATCCCAGCGATGGTGACTTTTTTAATCCCCTCAACCAAGACCAGTTCTCGTCTTAAAAAGTCAGCGTAATTTTGCAGCTCGCGGCTGCTGTATCCTTCACCGCTCACATTGAGCAAAATGCCGTAAACATCGCCAAAGTCATCGATCACTTTAGGTGCCATGGCGCCCTGGGGTAACAACATTGCTTTGTCGTTTATTTTACGGCGCACTTCATCCCATATCTGCGGCAGCTCATCGACGCCGTAGTTCTCCTTCATTTCAATCTCGATTTGCGACAAGCCAGCACTGTTGATCGAAGTAATGTGCTTAATGCCGTCGAGTTGTTGCAAGGCATCTTCAAGCGGCAGTGTCACCTCCTCTTCTACTTGCTGCGGCGATGCGCCAGGGTAGCTCGTCACTACCAATGCGTTTTTAAGCGTAAACTCTGGGAATTCCAGTTGACCTAAACTGAAAAAAGAGATGCTGCCACCCACAAGTAACAGCAAGGCAAACATCCAGCTGATCACTTTGTGAGTAATGGAGTATTCGGCAAAATTCATCGAGATAACCTCTTGTAAAACATGTTCGACATCTCTGCCGCAATCACTTGCACCGCGCCAGCTTTTAGCGCTGTCGCTGCAGTCATTGGGGCGACAAAAATGTCGTTATTCGAATGGGATAATAAGGGGGTGTAGGACTAACTCGGCTTATACGCCGCGCTGCCAGCGCAGAGGTTTTACCGTTAGGCCTTCTGAAAGGTACTGCACACCGGTAACAACAACCTGATCGCCCACGTTTATGCCGTTAGTAATTTCTATTCCATTAGTGGTGATCCTCCCGAGAGTGACTACGTGCTGAGTCACCTTGCCTTGGGTTTCGTCATAGGCCCACACCACATGTTGGCCATCTTGGTCACGCTTCGCAATGGCGCTGGCAGGCAATACCGCTTTAACCGTTACCGCCATCTGTGGTGATATATCTAAGGTCAACTCGGCGCTCATTCCGGGTAAGACTGTCATATCGCGAGGGTGTGGCAGAGTAAACACCGCTTCGTAACTTTGCGTGCCAGGTGTTACTTGAGTGGCGTGTTCTTTGAGACGCACCGGGTAAGCAACAGCCGGATTATTGGCGAAACGTACCGCAGGTTGAGACGCGGCATTAGGGTTGAATTGAGTGATTTGTCCAGCAAGCGATTCAGGCACTTGAATGACGATGTCGATATAGCGGTCTTTTTGCAGCACTAATATTGACTGGTTTGCTTGTACCATCTGGTAGTTATCGATCGCTATTTTGGCGATAGTACCAGCATAGGGGGCTTTAAGTTCGGTATAGCTAAGTTGGTCTTGCGCGTTGGCTAAGTTAGCCTGCGAAGATTTTAGCAGCGCTTTGGCGGTGTCATAGTCAGCTTGTGAGATAAGCTCGCGACGTAACAGTTCACCTTTACGCTCAAAGTCGGCAGCTGCAAGTTCATGGTCGGCTTCGCGGTTAAGCAAGGTATTGCGTGCATCACGGCTGTCGAGGCGGGCGAGCACCGCGCCTTTTTTAACGGTATCGCCTTCATAAAGCGAAAATTCCACCAAGTGGCCGGACAGTCTAAAGGCCAGCTCCGCCTGATTGGTGGCGGCGACTTTAGCGGGAAAAACACGCACTGAGCTGGCGTTAGCATCTGCGATCTCAAGCAGCTTTACTGGCCGTATCGATAATGGGGCAATTTCTGTGGACTCAGCGCTGCAACCCGATAATAAAGTAGAGAGAACGATAAGTGAAAGGGCTGTTTTCAGGTGTTTCATAAACTGAGTTCCATATTTTGTGACAGGATGTATTACTAAGGTTGCTAAGATAACAGCCATTTTGGTTGAGTAAAATGGAATTGTATGGAACTATGGGTTCCATATAGTGGAACTATTTTGGCTTGATCTGCGCTATTTTTTGTGTGCAAACTGAAAATGGCGAATAGAAGGTGGGTTAATTTTTTTTAAGGTGTTTTGATGAAAACCGAAGATATAGCGCTGTTTCACCGTATTGTTGAAACCGGCAGTTTGGTCGAAGCGGCTGATATACTTAATCTGCCGAAATCGACCTTAAGCCGTCGATTACAAGCATTAGAGAATGAACTGAATGTTAAGCTGTTTCATCGCCAGAGTCGCGCGATGACGCTCACCGCTTCTGGTAGTCATTTTTACGATAAAACCACCTCTATGTTGGCAAGCTTAGAGCAAACGATGTCAGAGTTAACCGGCAAAGAGTCAGAAGTGTCAGGGCACTTGCGGATAATGATTTACCCGATCCCCGAGCTTATTCGTATCACCCATATTATCTTTGATTTTATGGATCAGCACCCAGATCTCACCGTCGAGGTTATTGTCAGCAGTGAGCCGCAGGACATGATCCGCAATAACATCGATTTGGCTTTTATGCTGGAAGATGCCTTTAATGAAAGTGAAATGGTGGCAAGGCATATTTTTAGTGAAAAAATACATTTTTTTGCCAGCCCTGAATACATCAAAAACTCGGTTATTCCGCTGACGCCTGAAGAGATCCCGAATCATAACTCGATTCTATTTCGTTACCCCAACGGTCGTATTTTTAATGAAGTCCCTTTTGGGCAAAATAGATTTTTGTCAGTCAATGGTAACTTGTGTGCTAATAACCTGGTGACTTGTTTAGAGGCGACGCTTATGGGACGGGGAATTTCGTTGATGCCACTGCCTTTTGCTCAAGAGCATGTTGAAAGTGGCGCACTTGAGATACTGTTCAAAGAGATGGAACCCTATGAAGGTAAGTGCTTCCTCGTCTATCCGTCAAGACGATTTATTAGCTTGGCCAGCCAGCGCTTTATCGACTTTATGATGAATGCCATAGACGATCGTGTCGCTAACGGCGACAGTGGTCCTAGCGCGAGTATTCGAGGCTCAATTAAAGCGATGATTTAATCTGCTATCGCTATCAATGAGTGCTGAGCCGTACACAAAAGTACGCCTTAGTCGGCCGTCACAATAATGCCCAATGGGGTTAATAATTGTTCTTGCTGCCACTGGTTGATGATCACCCCTTCAAGTGGCACTCTGCGCAGATCTAAGCCTTCTAATTCAACACGGGTAAGGTTGCAACCTTTAAGCTCAAAAGCGCCCCATTGCTCCTGGGAGAACTCGCCGCCACTTAAATCGCTACCCTTCATTGAGGCACCGTTCAAGTTAGCACCGCGCCAGCGGTTATCGAACAGTTCACACTCTTCAAGTAGCGCGCTATGTAAGTCGGCATAGGCTAGGTTACAGGCGGTAATATAAGCCGAACAAAAATAGCTTTTAGCGGTAATGTAGTTGGCAAAACTGGCGCGGCTAAAGTCACAACCTTGTAGGTTACACTCGCGCATCTCGATGCCGTAACAGCGAGCGCCCTTAAACAGGCTCATGCTCAAATTACAGTGCTTAAAACTGGCACTGACTAAGGTGGCGTAACTAAAGTCGCAGCCCTCATCTTCACCCTGCACCACAAACTTACAATGGCTGAAACTGGCATCGGTTAAGTCTGCATGGTTAAAGCTGCAGTGGCGGAACTCGCAATGGTCAAAGTGGGCGTCTTGCAGATCTTGCTCGCTAAAGTCTTCATGGGTAAAAATCTGTTTCGAGGCTTGCATCGAGCATCCTTTAATATGGGGTGGTGTGACGGTAAAAGTGCAAAATCGCAGCAACGCTGCAAACCGTTAAAGTTGCAATCGGCTTGTATTTCAGCACGGCGCAAAGGTAACAGCTAATACCGCGAGTTTAAATGCATTTATGTGGGAGTATAAGTTCCATTTAATGGGACTATATCCAGTTGAATTTGGTCAATGTTTGTGAGCATAGTATCTGCTAGGTTACATAGTGAAAGCGGCCTGCTGCGACTTATTCTCGTCGCTGAGGTCTTTAGGGTGTTGGCGTCAAGGGTTCAGAAATACGCCGTGCCAGAATATAGCAAGCCAGCCCCATTAACGCATTGGTGACAGGCAGTGCCAGCAGCAAGCCTTTTACGCCGCCCAAGTATGAGCCCAATGCCGCCAGTGGCAACATAATCAAAAACAGTCGACAGATGTTTAAGATTAACGAGCTCATCGGGCGGTGATATGCATTCAATGAGGTGGCAACTAAGATCACGATACCCAGCGGGCCATAGGCCACAGGTAATACCAAAATATAAAAACTTAACCACTCAACCACTTGTGGATCGCGACTAAATAGCTGCGCTAATGGCTCGGCTAAAAAGAGTAGTGGCACATACAGTAGCGTTTGAAACAGCAAGACAAACTTGAGAGACAGCAGCAATGCATCTCGGGCGCGAGCCGTTTGCCCTGCACCTAAGTTCTGCGCCACAAACGGCACTAGGCTGGATGACAGCGCCATGACGACAATCAACAGCACCGACTCTAAACGCGTCCCCGCACCAAAGGCAGCAACCGCGCTATGGTCGATACGCGCCAGCATCGCCATTATCATCGCATTTGCCACTGGGTTTAATAGGTTCATTAAGGTGGCAGGCTGAGCAATATGCGCCAGTTGCTTCCAATTGCACTTCAGTCTGGCGAGATTAAACTCGGCAAACTCGACTAAGTGACGCTTAAAAATCAGCAGATGGGTCGACAATGATAACGCCACTACCCAAGAGATCACGCTGGCAATGGCCGCCCCTTGGATCTCCAAACGTGGAAAAGGCCCAATGCCAAAGATAAGCAGTGGGTCTAAAATCAGGTTTATCAGCGCCGCCAACATCATGATCTTGGCCGGTGAGCGGGTGTCTCCCGTGGCACGCAGACCTTGATTACCCACCATCAATAGCACCAATAGTGGTGCGCCGACGTACCAGGTAAACATATAGTCTTGGATCAGCGGCAAGCTACTTTGGTTGGCGCCGAGTAAGCTAAATAACGGGTTAATGCACAAGCTACCAAGCAGCGAGATCAACACGGTGATAAAGAAGGTTAACAGCAGAGCATCATGCAAAAACACCTTGGCTTTGTCGGCGTGACCGCTGCCGATAAGGCGGCCCAAATTGGTGGACACGCCCGCGCCAATGCCGATAGCGATGCTGGAGATGATGAGAGTCACAGGAAAGGTAAAGCTGATTGCCGCTAACGATTCGGTGCCTAATTGGCTGATAAAAAAAGTGTCAACCAGACTAAACCCGAGAATGGTTAGAATACCAATCAGGTTGGGGAGGCTCATCTTTAGCAGTACACGACCAATTGGCTGTGTTAGCAGCCCGTGTCTGTCTTTCATAGGGAAGTCTTGTCTAGTCTGTGCTCGGACGGCGAATTCTATCAGGCTTGTGGCAATTTTTATAAAACAGAGTTAAAAAAAACGGAAATATTTTGTAAATGGGCTTGGAACTGACGACCTTTACCCCCATATCTCGAACATCAAGCGGCATTTTAGTTTTCACCCAGGTGAAAACCGCCAAAGTCGTTACTATCTTTAATAGCCAGCAATAAACGTTGGCGGCAAAAATAATAGGAGCATCCATCGATGAATATTCGTCCTTTACATGATCGCGTCATTGTTAAACGTTCAGAAGTTGAATTAAAATCTGCTGGTGGCATCGTACTTACAGGTAGTGCTGCTGAGCAATCTACTCGCGGTGAAGTATTGGCTGTAGGCAATGGACGCATCCTTGAGAATGGTTCTGTTCAGCCACTAGACGTAAAAGTGGGTGACATAGTGATCTTTAATGAAGGTTACGGCGTGAAGAAAGAGAAGATTGATGGTGAAGAAGTGCTGATCCTTTCAGAATCTGACCTTATGGCTGTAGTGAGCTAAGCACTTGCTAAGAACTCATTAAGTTTCAGCATCCCATTCAAACAAATTTTAAAGGATAAAGAACATGGCAGCTAAAGAAGTAATATTTGGAAATGACGCACGGGTAAAAATGCTTGCCGGCGTTAACATTCTCGCAAACGCAGTTAAAGTCACTTTAGGCCCTAAGGGTCGTAACGTGGTACTCGACAAGAGCTTCGGCGCGCCACTGATCACCAAAGATGGTGTCACAGTCGCTAAAGATATCGAACTTGAAGACAAGATCGAGAACATGGGCGCGCAGATGGTTAAAGAAGTTGCTTCTAAAGCCAACGACGAAGCCGGTGACGGCACCACTACCGCTACCGTTCTTGCTCAATCTATCGTTAACGAAGGCCTTAAAGCCGTCGCAGCTGGCATGAACCCAATGGATCTTAAGCGCGGTATCGACAAAGCTGTTATTGCAGCCGTTGCCGAGCTTAAAAACCTATCTCAAGAGTGTAGCGATACTCAAGCAATCACTCAGGTTGGTACTATCTCAGCTAACTCTGACGAGACTATCGGCAAAATCATCGCAACCGCGATGGACCGTGTAGGTAAAGAAGGCGTTATCACAGTTGAAGAAGGTCAGGCTCTGGAAAACGAGCTAGACGTAGTAGAAGGCATGCAATTCGATCGCGGTTACCTGTCTCCATACTTCATCAACAAGCCAGAAATGGGAAGCGTTGAGCTAGAAAGCCCATATATTCTGCTTGTAGACAAAAAAGTATCTAACATTCGTGAGCTACTGCCTATCCTTGAAGGTCTGGCTAAGACTGGTAAGCCACTGCTTATCGTCGCCGAAGACGTTGAAGGTGAAGCCTTAGCGACACTAGTCGTCAACAACATGCGCGGTATCGTGAAAGTTGCTGCTGTTAAGGCGCCAGGTTTCGGTGACCGTCGTAAGGCTATGCTACAAGATATCGCTATCTTGACCGGCGGCACAGTTATCGCTGAAGAGATTGGTCTAGAGCTTGAGAAAGCGACTCTGGAAGATCTTGGTACGGCTAAGCGCGTTATCATCACTAAAGATGACACCACCATTATCGACGGCGCTGGTGAAGAGAGCCAAATTAAGGCTCGCGTTGCACAAATCAAGATCCAGGCTGAAGAATCAACATCAGACTACGACAAAGAGAAGCTACAAGAGCGCATGGCTAAGCTAGCCGGCGGTGTTGCAGTGATCAAGGTCGGTGCAGCTACCGAAATTGAGATGAAAGAGAAGAAGGCACGTGTAGAAGATGCACTTCACGCGACTCGCGCAGCAGTCGAAGAGGGTGTTGTTGCCGGTGGTGGTGTTGCTCTGGTACGTGTTGCCAGCAAGATTGCTAACATTGAAGTCCTTAACGAAGATCAGAAGCACGGTGTGGTTATCGCAATTCGCGCCATGGAAGCTCCACTTCGTCAAATCGCGATTAACGCGGGTGAAGAAGGTTCAGTTGTTGCTAACAACGTTAAGAACGGCACTGGTAACTACGGTTACAACGCAGGTAACGACACTTACGGTGACATGCTTGAGATGGGTATCCTAGATCCAACTAAAGTGACTCGTAGCGCGCTACAGTTCGCAGCATCTATTGCAGGCCTGATGATCACCACCGAATGTATGATTGCCGAAGTTCCACAAGATGCTTCTGCACCAGATATGGGCGGAATGGGTGGTATGGGCGGTATGGGCGGCATGATGTAATCATCCCCCTGCGGTCGATGACCTAAGCTTCGGCTTAGGTTGACACCTCATTAAGAAAGCCTCAGCTTAGTCTGGGGCTTTTTTGTGCCTGCTGATTTGTTTAAAGCTGCGGCCTTGCGGCCGAGGTGGGTCGTGGCGCTTCGCCCACACCAGAGCCAAGGGGTAAAGCGCTTGTACCCCTTGGCAATCCCTCAGCGCCCCGGCGAAATTGTCTGAGAAGCGAAAATTTCCAACGGGGGAGATTGGATTCTGCGAGTGACAAAGCTTGGATTAGAGTTGGTGTTTAATAGATATTTGAGAGAAGAGAGATAAAGGATAAAGTTTATCCTGATCTTGATTAGGTAGTTATTTTGATCTTTATCTTCAAATCGTATGTTAAAGTTAAACAGCTGAAATTTAACTTGGAATTATTGTTCATGCCATCAGTTACACTTGAAAGTCTACATGAACTTTTTACTAAGGCTTCTTTAAATCAACAAGAGATCATAGTTAAAACCTCAACATCAGGTGAAGGTATTTTTAGTTATAACAGAGAGGGGAATACGCCTAGGACTTATTTGCAATGGGCAAAAGAAGATCTAGTTGGTCGTAGTAATCGTGGGTGTGTAAATGGGATTGGTAATGCAAAAAAATCAATAGCATTGTTAATTGACCAAACTCTAGATTCTCTAAATGTATCTGTTGATAGTAAAATAAATATTAGAAAGTTTATCTCTCAATGTTCTGATTCTTTTTTAGAGGGTGGCAATACAAAAACTAAGCTAATTGCATCATTGGGGGTCGCACCGTCAGTATTAATATCAGATATTTGGATGCAAAGAAACGAAATTGAGCATGGATATAGTAATCTAGAACCTAAGCAAGTTAAACAAGCTATAGAGGTCGCAGAACTCTTGATTTTGAGTGTTGATAGTAGAGAACAGACGGCTCATAAAATTGAATTTTTGGATATAGAAATTTACAATCGTTTCAAAAATCATAAAGACCCATTTGCATCTAAACCAAGAGGAATAGTGTTCGATTGGCTTTATGAAAATGAGAAAGCTACGTTTAGTTTGTCTTATGAAGACAAGAAAAATGTAAAATATTCTTATAACTTCCAGGGTGACGAGTATGAATTTTTACTACTAATTAAAGCGGCTTTCTGCAATACAACTTATGACAGAGTCATTTTTGAACACACTGTGACAGAGTTTTTAACTGCAGCTCTAGGTGATAATTTTAGTGTACGTGAATTTGATTTAAAAATAGTTAAAGCTGACTATTTTGAATGACAACAGCGACAACTAAGACACCCACAATTGTATAGGTAGATATCCTCTACTAGGCTTTAGTTAAGGCTGAAGAGCGGAGTTTGTTATGCCAACGCTAAGAAAAGCACTAGTAAGCTTGGAGGATACACTTTTTTTCAAAATTGGGGCCAAAGTAAAAGTTCTACTATGACCCACATTATGTTGCTAGCTTATTTATTAATATTCAATATTAATAAAGGGATCCCACGTACCGTACCCGATCAGTTCGCCACTGCCGCTGTCGTTGACTTGGAATAAGAATTGATAGGTTATCGTACCGTGTGCTTCTAGGGTGGATTCCACATAATTGTAAGGCGTTGCCACTAGCTCTGAAGACAATGGTAGCGGACCTTGGATTGGCGTCATGATTCTAGTCGTTAACGGATTGCCATTTTTAACGCCACCATGAAGTTCTGGAGTCGATATTTCTCCTCCCTGGCTGGATTGTGACCTAAAGTCGTACAGTACAACTGACTTTTCGAAGTTTCCGCTCAATGATGTTGATCGCCATCTAACGTTGTCGCCAACAGAGCCTTTGATCCTAAGTTCTGCACCACCCTGTCCAGTTACCCCATTAGCATCTTTAACTCTGAGGAAGATCAAATTATTCAGCCCCTGTGTAGGTTGCGCTTTATCTTTGCTTAACGGTGGCATACTTGCTAGATCCATCTCAACTAAAACATCGATTACTTCAGACATAATATTTCTCCTTTTATAATATGTAAGATTATCGTTTAGATACGCTAGACCAGTATCTGCCCTTACTTTAGCTAGAGCCCCCCCTTTCAGCCTTCTGGGAAGCTTCTTTTTTAGGACGCTGTTTTTGCAGCTGTTTACTTTAGCTGTATGTTAAAAGAAGGGAGCAGACAACTGAGACACCAGACAACAACAGACAACAACAGACCAGACAACAACAGACCAGACAACAACAGACCAGACAACTAAGACACCCAAAATTGTATAGGTAGATATCCTCTACTAGGCTTTAGTTAAGGCTGAAGAGAGGGGTTTGTTATGCCAACGCCAAGAAAAGCATTAGTAAGCTTGGAGGATACACCTTATTATCATTGCGTAAGCCGCTGTGTTAGAAAAGCTTTTTTGTGTGGGATTGATAATCACACTGGGCAATCCTATGAGCATAGGAGGGACTGGGTCGAAAGTCGACTGTTGCAGCTGGCTGAAGTGTTCGCAATCGATATTTGTGCTTTTGTTGTGATGAGTAATCATCTGCATCTTGTATTGCGGGTAGATGCTGAGTTAGTTAAAAGCTGGTCAGATATTGAGGTTGTTTCCCAATGGCAAAAGCTGTTCAAAGGCGATAGCCTTAATCACGACTTTGTTAAAGCTGAAGCTCTTGAATCTTATCAACAAACCATCATCAATAAGCGGCTGAAAGAGTATCGCTCGCGACTGATGGATATCTCCTGGTTTATGCGGGCGCTTAATGAACCGATTGCTAGAAAGGCCAATGCGGAAGATAAGTGTAAGGGGCGGTTTTGGGAAGGGCGCTTTAAGTCCCAAGCTCTGCTTGATGATGCTGCAGTACTGGCTTGTATGGCCTATGTTGACCTGAACCCAATTCGAGCAAAGATTGCTACATCGCCTGCCACCTCAGATTTCACCAGTATCCAAATGCGAATTAAAGCCGCTGTTAAAGGCGAACAACCTAAATCACTACTCCCTTTTGCGGGTGATGAGCATCAAGATACACCTAAAGGACTAATGTTTAACGCAAAAGATTATCTACAACTCGTAGATGATACGGGTCGAATTCAGCGCCATGATAAACGAGGTGCTATCAGTCAATCATCACTGCAACTGCTGCAGCGCTTAAATATTCCTGCAGAAAACTGGCTCAAGATGACAGCAGAGTTTACGACCATTTTTAAAGGTCCTGTTGGAAACACTCAAGAGCTATCGGCTTATTGTGAGCATCTTGAACGTAAACGAAGGCAAGGTGCCGCCAATTGCCACCGATGGCTAGATTGCACTTAGTTACCAATAAACTGAGCTATCTTTAGCACTTTTTTACCCCACTACCAAACAGATGTTTGGGATTTCTACTGTTTGATTTTTAAGTAAATGGGTGACATTACACTTGCATCTAAGTAAAAGCTCTTTACTGTGCGCATATGTGGCGACAACTAAGACACCCAGAATTGTATAGGTAGATATCCTCTACTAGGCTTTAGTTAAGGCTGAAGAGAGGAGTTTGTTATGCCAACGCCAAGAAAAGCATTAGTAAGCTTGGAGGATACACCTTATTATCATTGCGTAAGCCGCTGTGTTAGAAAAGCTTTTTTGTGTGGGATTGATAATCACACTGGGCAATCCTATGAGCATAGGAGGGACTGGGTCGAAAGTCGACTGTTGCAGCTGGCTGAAGTGTTCGCAATCGATATTTGTGCTTTTGTTGTGATGAGTAATCATCTGCATCTTGTATTGCGGGTAGATGCTGAGTTAGTTAAAAGCTGGTCAGATATTGAGGTTGTTTCCCAATGGCAAAAGCTGTTCAAAGGCGATAGCCTTAATCACGACTTTGTTAAAGCTGAAGCTCTTGAATCTTATCAACAAACCATCATCAATAAGCGGCTGAAAGAGTATCGCTCGCGACTGATGGATATCTCCTGGTTTATGCGGGCGCTTAATGAACCGATTGCTAGAAAGGCCAATGCGGAAGATAAGTGTAAGGGGCGGTTTTGGGAAGGGCGCTTTAAGTCCCAAGCTCTGCTTGATGATGCTGCAGTACTGGCTTGTATGGCCTATGTTGACCTGAACCCAATTCGAGCAAAGATTGCTACATCGCCTGCCACCTCAGATTTCACCAGTATCCAAATGCGAATTAAAGCCGCTGTTAAAGGCGAACAACCTAAATCACTACTCCCTTTTGCGGGTGATGAGCATCAAGATACACCTAAAGGACTAATGTTTAACGCAAAAGATTATCTACAACTCGTAGATGATACGGGTCGAATTCAGCGCCATGATAAACGAGGTGCTATCAGTCAATCATCACTGCAACTGCTGCAGCGCTTAAATATTCCTGCAGAAAACTGGCTCAAGATGACAGCAGAGTTTACGACCATTTTTAAAGGTCCTGTTGGAAACACTCAAGAGCTATCGGCTTATTGTGAGCATCTTGAACGTAAACGAAGGCAAGGTGCCGCCAATTGCCACCGATGGCTAGATTGCACTTAGTTACCAATAAACTGAGCTATCTTTAGCACTTTTTTACCCCACTACCAAACAGATGTTTGGGATTTCTACTGTTTGATTTTTAAGTAAATGGGTGACATTACACTTGCATCTAAGTAAAAGCTCTTTACTGTGCGCATATGTGGTAAATCTAGCCTGAAAATGAGTAGATTTATTTCCCATACGATACTGATTGAAGGGATCATCGCTATTGAAAATTATTTTGGATGTCTTGGTTTTCGATAGCGATTGAAAATTATTTTGGGTGTCTTGGTTTTCTTCTTAACGGCTGGCTAGTGGGTATTTGCGAAGAATGGGCTCAAAGTCTACGGTTTTCTCCGAGCCCATTTTTTCATGTCAAAGCACTAGATTTACAGTTCTGCACTCTCATTCGAAAGGTTAGAGTCGTGGTTCACGGCTTTTACATGTTTACTGAATGCAATAACTCCTCTCTGGTTAGATCACCTAAGCCTAAAGAGGCTAAGGTTCTACCTTCTTTATAAAAATCTCTTGATAAAATACCGCCACACATCTCAATCAAACGATTACATTCAGGCATGTTAATGCCTAATTTGTCACCTAATGAAGATAATAACACCAGCCCCATAGGAACATCTTCAGTGATGTATCTATTGTCGAAACTATATGGGCCAGGAGGTGATGAAATTTTATAGCTTTCAAAAACCTCTCTAGGATCTTGGTTAAGATCTTCCTCATTTCTAAACAAGCATGCTTCTAGGTAAGGGATCGGTTCACATCCAAGGGCTGATAACACCGCCATTTTTTCAGCGTCCAATTTATCTATCATTAGCCATGCCATGTCAGTTGAAAGGGCATCTCTGTACATATATGGCACTTCGTCGGGGTGATGCTTTGCGCAGTACTCAAGCATCGGATACATGACATACTGGCCAATCGTGTGAACAATAATGTTGGGATTATGTAGCGCTGATTCGAATATATTTTTTCTAACTTTGGTCTTTGCTATGTCGTAGGCAGGAAACAAGCGGGATGCGATTGCCATTCCTTCTGCTGTTTTGCTGGCGGGGAAAAATGCTAGCGAATTTCGAGCATTTTTAAATAAAACTTTTACTGTACCGGGCTCAACCACTCTGGCGTCATTAGGGGTTGATTCACCTTCTGCAAATATCGGATTGTTATCGCAGAATTTATTATAGAAAATACTACCAGCGTACCCAGGGACTAAGATAACAAGTTGGTCATCGGTGAAGTATTTTGCAATTCTTTCAGCTAAAGCAGGATGGTATGTGGTTTGAATAAATATCATGATTACATCCGCCCCCTCAATCGCTGCTTCAGGGTCTCGCGTAATCATTTCTAATGGTTGAAAGGTTTTTTCGGCATCATCAGCGCTATCTGTAAAATGCCCATTTTTTGTGTTGTCGATACAGTATATTCCCTTATTTTTGACCATAGCCTCAAAATGGTCATCATGGGTAATACGGTTCGAAGTCTTCAGTAATCTTACTTTATGTCCTGCCTCTGCAGCCATAAACGCACAAGCAGAACCAGCATTGCCAGCTCCAATTATGGTGATTTTCATTTTTCCTTCCCGTGGAATTTTATTATTATTCAAGGTGTTATCTTGTTTGAGCCCCTTGAAGATGTAAGCTCGTGGAAATATGAAAATGTAGAATCTTAGAGATGTGGAAACTTAGAGATGTGAAGCATAGGAGATTGAACTGTACTAAAATGCTGCTGGATTCAAGTTGAATATGATTTTAATCACTTTAGTAATCCGCAGTAGCTCCGTTGTCAGTGTCTATTTTTCAGCCATTATAACCCATGCAGAGGCTGGCGTCATAAAGCATTAAAAATACAGACATTCATTGAAGTTGGAGGGGAATTGGAACCACCTTTTGCTACCTGCATGACATCTTGCCAAATTGCTTAAGAGGAGAAAATACCAACGAAGGATATTAGATTTTCTGAGTTAGTTTAAATTGTGACATTCATCGAGTTTTACTCTGTGTAAATAACATACGATTCAAAACTTATTTATTCTGAGAATTATAAGATGAAAGCACTAAGTATATGTTTGTTAATTATAATAACGATGTTTTCTACTCTGGTGCTAGGCTCTACAGTTGAAAATCAGTCAGGTAGCCAAAGCGTCACTGTTGAATGTCATAAAGCTGATTTCCTGCCTGATAATACGTCCAAAACTAGTAATCTAGCTAATGAACTATCCTATAGCAAAGCAGATATTTCATTTGCTAAATATTGCTGTAAAACATGTAGAAAAGGCAAAGCTTGTGGTGATACTTGTATCAGTAAAACTAAAGCATGCTATAAGCCTGAAGGTTGTGCTTGTAATGGTTAGTTGAAATAAATGGAGCCAGTGCAAATATGAATCTGACCCTGACCCATCTGGATGTTAGTAACCACAGTGCTGCCTTTCACATGGAATACCGTCGCCATCGCCGTCCATCTTGGTGTTGGGACAGTACTTGTTGTAATAGGTCGCTTCATCGCATGAGCGCATTTGGCTGCAGTGGGTTTTGCCTGCTTCACAGCGAAAGTTCTGCACTGGGTTAAACTTCATCTGCTCGACGTCTTTGTTGGTGAGTATCGGCGTTGCGGTCATCTCTTCGTACTTTTTAAAGCCGAATATGCCGAGGCCGAGCAGTACCAAAAGTGGAATGAGTAATCCTCTTGATGACTTAGGTTTCCGCTGACTATTGTGTTTGTGATGAGGGCTGTCATGGCGGCCGTTTTGCTTGGCGGCGATAACGGCTACGCCTTCGATATTGGCTTTTATCGCTTTGATCTTGCCGTCGCTCTGACACTCTGAGAAATAATTGATTTGGTCGCCGACAGCTGGCTTTCTTGCCATCTGCTTTAATGCTGATATGTGGATAAACACATCTCTGGCATTGGCAGCATCAGGCTTAATAAAGCCAAAGCCTTTGTCATCGTTCCAACGAACAAGCTTGCCTTTTTCCATACTCTTCAAGTTCTATTCCTTAGACTATCTGTTGGCCAAAGCTGCACTCTTGGCAGTTGAGACTATAGGTTTCTTGTCGTTTTTGTACTTTGGTATTCTTGCTTTGGCACTTTGGGCAGGCCTGTTTCATCGGCGTGTTCTTCGTGCACTGATTACATTTTATGTAATAGCCAAACTTGCCATACATTGGGGTGATGTTGTTTGATTCTCCACAATGCTTGCAGCATAAAGCTGACTGAATATTGGTTGTGGTTACAGTGGAAATACCTGCTTGAACAAGAGACTGTGGTGTTGTCACTGAAGCAGGTATTGGTTGGATAGGGCTTGAGACTGCTGCTAGTTTGGTCGTCGCTTTAGTATCTATATGCTGGCTGACTAAGAATGAACCTATTGAATCTAGTTCCGCTTGATTAAAGTCAGGGCGAGTATCGTTAAAGTTAACCGCTCTCATGAACTTATTTTTGATGTTCATGATTCTATTTAATTTCTCTACCAAAAATTCAGATTTTACCAGCTTGTCAGATATCGAAGTTGGCATGGACTCTCTATCGATAACGGCGTTGCTAGATATGGCACAAAGATGATCCCATCTACGTAGGTTGAACCCTTGCTGCTTTATGCCTAGTAACTTACCAATGATCTCACTGCGATGATGTTTCAACAGCTCTTTAAGGAGAGCTTGTTGTAACTCAACTTGTTTGATGGGCGAGGGCATGCCTGACCACTGCTTGTTATAGCTGCGAGTCCACTCTTGTTGCTTGTTTACTTTCACATGGCCTTTAATACTTTTAGATTCAATCAGTACAAAGCCATAGGGGTAAATGATCAAATGGTCTATTTGTGCGGTTTCATCATTAAAGCTGAACTTAAAATCATTAATGACCAGTACTTCTGGGTGATCTTTAAAGGCGCGGCGAAGAAAAAAGGCGACATTTTGCTCTTGCTTGAGGCCTGCAACTGCTTGTGGCGATTGGGCGTTTTGAGGTGACTTAGTCTTAAGAATCATTTATCAGTAGTATCCATTCTCTGCTTTTGGCTAAGCAGTTTGATAAAAATCAGCTTTATAATACATAGTCTTAGTATAAAAAAGCTACTGTAAAAGAGGGCGTAGAGTTAACTTTATGCTATGAAACGCTAGCATATGTTGCTTGTACCTGAGAGCGCGGAGTCAGAAAAATAGGCCTGCCACAAGAATGGCTTGATCTTTTGAGCCATGAATTACAGTGGCTGGCGATAAATATCTTCGAGAGAATGCTGTAGATGACGAGTTTAATGAGTGGAATAGCATTACAATGGCTAAACAAGACAAGATTGGACTAAATAGTCACTTGTGCACATAAGCTTGTTAATTTTTAGGGCATAGATAAAACTCATGGCCCTTTTTTTTGAGATATACATTAGTGAGGGTTTAGCATGTCTAAACAAGATTATTACCGCGTGCTAGGTGTTTCAAAGGCCTCCTCAAATCAAGAGATAAAAAAAGCCTATAAAAAGCTGGCGATGAAGTACCATCCCGATAAAAATCCTGATGATGCAGTGTCAGAAACCAAGTTCAAAAATGCTAAAGAAGCCTATGAAGTACTGACTGATACTGACAAGCGCCAGCAATATGATGATTTTGGTCATGATTCGTTTGTAAACAATGGTCAGGATGGACATCGTTATAGCCAAGGCGGGTTTAACGATATGTTTGGTGCAGGGTTTCGTCAGCGTGAACGTGGATTTGGTGGTCAAAGCTTTGATGCCAATGATTTTGAAAGTATGTTTTCTCAAGCAAGGGGGGGGCGAAATCGAACTCAAAAAGGGCAAGATAAAGAGTTTGTGTTCACTGTAGACTTTGTTGATGCGGTGCAAGGTGCTGAAAAAGTTGTTGAATTACCGGTTAATGGCGAAACTAAAAAAATAAAGGTTAAGATCCCTGCTGGTATTAAAGACGGTGAGAAAATACGCTTCACCGGCAAGGGTGGTGCAGGAGTGCATGGTGGGGCTGCAGGTGATCTATTGTTAACGATCGCTACCCGCAAACATGAGTTTCTTGAACGCGAAGAAAACGATCTGATTTACACCACTGTTGTCGATATGGTGACGGTGGCGCTGGGTGGCGAGATAGAAGTCAACGTATTGGATAAGCGCTTTAAGCTTAAAGTGCCAGCAGGGACTCAACATGGACGTAAGTTCAAGATAAAGGGTAAAGGTGTTACGGATCGTAAAGGAGTGACTGGTGATTTGTTTGTTCAAATTAAGGTAGAAATTCCGCAGGATCTATCTGAACAACAACGTTCATTACTCGAACAGTTCAAAGCTTTAAAGGAAATTAGTACACTTTAAACTGCGTGGAAGATCAGGCCTGAAGCATTGACCTCAACTATATTCTGCAATTTTTCTCTGATCACGTTTATCGTGAGCCTAGCTCATCCATGTGCGTGATGAGCTAGGCAGACAATATCACTAAGCTATTAGGATGCGGTGTCGGTCGTTTTTCCCCTGCACTTTCCTCTGGCAATAGGAACTAGGTTTCTTAAATCTTCCACTAAGTCACTGTCGGCCCGTAAGCTGGCCTGAGTATGATGACTGCAATTTAAGATGGTTCTAATCAAAATGTCTTTGGCATTTTTAATACACGTTTCAGTTATGTTTATTACAATTGATTGCTTTGTCATGTATTTCAACCGTTAAAAGAGAGAATCGTTAGCATGGATACACAAAATTCAAACTCGACTCGCCGCAAGCCTTTGATTGCACTCGGTGTTATCGCATCTATAGTGATGTTTTTTTTGCTGTTGTTAATGGTGATGCCTAAAGGTTTTAAAGCAACCCACGAACAGATTGGTAGCGGAGTTCCTGTGTTGGTGTTTGTCTATGATCCCAACATTACCGTGAGTAACAGCCAGACGGAACAGATGAATGAAGCCCGTGCTCATCTAGGCGACAATGTGCTGTTTCTCCTTGCCAGAGTGGATACCCCCGAGGGAGACCAACTGATTGCTAAATACCGCGCAGGCTCTGCTGAACTTTTACTCTTTGATCCAGCGGGTAAGCTCATTAAAAGGCAGTTTGCGGTGAAAAGTGCTAACGAGTTAATTCAGTGGGTACGCTAGAGGAGTCGTACTGTAGACCAAGGTCAAAGTGCCTTAATTAGCCTTACCTCGTTGGCTGCTCATGCAGCCACTGTATTTGTTCCCGTGCCACAATACGATGCCAAAGATCTGCATTAGATTAATCCTTAAGTTCAAAAAGTAATTGTTGAAAATCCCTGTAGTGTTAAAATGCGCTCGGCAAGTCCAAGGACTGCTTTTAAGCGAGTTGTGTGGTTGAAAAGTTCGGGTGCTAAATGACTTTGCTTAACCCTTTTTCAAGCAACATATCGCCTCCCTTTTGGCCCATTCTTCATTATTATTTAATAGAGCGTTTATGAAACGGATTTTATTATTAACCTTATTTGCTTTTTCCAATGCCGCTGTTGCTGTTGAACCTCTGTTTGAAACCCCTGAGAATATGGAACCGACCTGGGTCGATGACATCTTGTCAGTGTTTGGTGCTGACGGTGAGTTTGATGAAAGCAAAGCCATTGATATGAGTTATCTGCCGACGGCGTATTACACCCCAGAGAAGAAGTTTGGTGTGGGTCTGTTGATGGTGGGCTTATATAAAACTGACGGTGCATCGAGTGAAGAGCAGCCGTCATCGTTAGTGTTGAATTCGTTCGTTTCGATGAATAACTCTTATGGTGTTGAAGTTGAAAACATGACTTTTTTCAACGGTGGCAAGCAGCGATTATTGCTGGGGCTAGAGTTATATAATGAAGCTGCTGTGTATTATGGTCAGGGTATCGAACAAGGCAATATCGATACGAATCATCATGAGTTTGAAGAGCAACTATACAGTTTCAAACCTCGTTGGATGACTGAAGTTGCTGATAATTACTTCCTCGGTGTGGGCGCTAATTTGACCTACGCCAGTGCTGATAAGTTAGAGGTGGTGGAAACGGGCGTACCAGTAGATGCGGACACTGTTTTACCCAGCAACTTTAGTTCAGGTATCGTTGTTACCAGTATCTATGATTCGCGAGATTACCGCTTAAATGCGACTAAGGGCTGGTTGTTTCAAATCGACGCTGGTCTATATCAAAACAGCGAGTACTCGACGTTTTCCACTTATAACCTTGAGCTAGCAAACTACATCGATTTGAGTTCAACATCACTACTGAGCTCTGCGCCAGGACTTATTGCATGGCAAGTGCAAGGACAGTTCACCGATGGCGATGTGCCTTGGAACATGTTGCCGGACTTAGGCGGTTCCAGTGCAATGCGTGGTTATATCAAAGGCCGCTACCGCGACAAGCAGATGATGATGGGTCAAGTTGAATATCGTTTACCGATTTTTCAGCGTTATGGCATGGTCTTTTGGGGGGGAGTTGGTAGCGTAGCATCAAAGGTGAGTGATTTGAGCGAGGAGCTAATGACCTCTTATGGCACTGGTTTCCGTTTTAAAATCAAAGACAATATCAATTTACGTCTTGATGTTGGCGTCGGTGAAAATGAAACCAACTTCTACCTTAATGTGAATGAAGTATTTTGATCTTAGCTAGAGTATTTACATTGACGATGAACACTTGTTTTTTAGGGCTAGCGTTAACGCTTGCCCTAGCGAATAACGTGTTCGCTAGCCAGTCAAAGACGGATCTACAAGCGGCGGTAAAAGAGCAGTGTAGCCGCAGTTCAAATTACGATATTTATCTCAGCGGTATACATACTGGTACCATGGCCCGAACCGAGACTTGGACGGGTAAAACCGCGGTGGTGACCTCAAAAAGTGAAGCCAGTATTTTAGGCATCGGCACTCAATATCAGCAACGAGCTGAATTGTCTTGGTCGAATAAAACTAATGAGTGGATAACCGATAAGTTTCACCAAAAAGTGACTGGGTTTAGGGCGAGAGACATGCAGGTTTCTTTTAGCCATAATGGCCGTCAATCTCGGGTCAATATTGATGGTGACATCAGCAATTATAGCTCTGCTCATATCCCGCTGCGGGATGTGGATA
Source organism: Shewanella abyssi (assembly GCF_023284025.1). GTDB lineage: Bacteria > Pseudomonadota > Gammaproteobacteria > Enterobacterales > Shewanellaceae > Shewanella > Shewanella abyssi. The sequence goes on from NZ_JAKIKR010000004.1 coordinate 36,068, forward strand.
CTCTAGCCATTCAAATTCGTCAGTACCTGCTGCAAGGCCGCACGCAGTTTGCCTTAATCAGGCAAGCCTCTGATGCTATAGAGCCTTATCAACTCTATGTTCAAGCGCCGCAGACAGCCAACATCGCACCTTGGGGCGAGTTAACCTTGATCCCAGTTAAGCAATCAGGTGCCGAAGAGGTGACTTACTACTTTGCGCCTGCTATGGATTATCAATTAATTAGAGCCCGCTATCACGGCATCATACTCCGAGGACTTATCGAACTTAATCACTACAGTTCATCCTGCGAATAGCGCTTGGGTTTGAGTGTACTTGGTGAATTGGTGGTCATTAAACCTGTAGGCACTGGAGATAAAATTATCGCTGGGGGCTATTTAAAATGGGAGCAATAACAGTGGGATTAATCACAAAGAGAGCTGAGGCTTTTTGTTGACGCAGTGACATTGAGAAGACACAGCCATAATCATTAACTCATTATGGCTGTTGATGCTGTTTTACTTTTCAGTAAATTCCGCTTGAATCCTTTCTAGCTCTTCCTGTTCTTTAAGCTTAAGTCGTTGTTGCGCCTTAATAGTCGCTTCTTCCTGAAGCGTTGCTTGTCTTTCCTTAAAGCTGAATTTCTCTTCTTTAGTCAGAAACTTAAAGGCTTTATTATTGGCAAGTACGTAAGCAACGACATCTTCGCCCTTTACTCTGCGCTCATCCACACGTTGTGAAAAACGTTCGTTATCTCGGGCTTTACGCTGTTCAGCATTTAACTTGCTCATATCTTGTATCCTCATTGGTTAATCAAAGTAGCGTTTCACTACGCTCAGTCAAACAAATGAGTTGTGTTGCACATTCATAAAGCTGACAGGGCAATTTTAGCATAATATGCGATCCGAGCCCCATGGATAGATAACTATTTGTGCCTGACTGGCTGATTTATGGACCTAGGTGTTGCGGCTAGTATTCTGATGACAGACCTCCATCACAACTTACAGCATAGAGTGTGATTAATAGTTGACTAAATTACTCGGGAATTATAACATGCATTAAAAATACGCTTTTAGAGAGTTATGGAGTTTATATGTCAGTATCATTCAAAAAAATATTTGGTTTGAATAAATCAGAGAGCCAGGCTTCAGTACTAACACCAACCAAGGTTGTCGACAAAGCTGAAAAAGTTGCTGCAACTAATGCTGCGGTAAAGGCTGACAATGCCAAGCCTAAACATGGTGACAGCGGTGTGTGTTGCGGTTCTTGCTCTAATTAATTTTTAAGTTCCAGGGCGTTTCCGGCTGCCAAATATTGGCTGCATGCTGTCGTTATAGCAGAGTAAAAGGTAAGTTGCCCGATCAAGGTATCAAGCGGATTCTGCAATCCGCTTTGATGCTTAGTTTACGATTGCTAATCGCTCTGGTGCTATTTAGTCTGCATACACTGGGCTATTTATTGCTACATCGACTTCCACATTTATGTCCACATCGACTTTCGTATTGTCTTTTCCCTTAATGCTCTCGTGTGAAAACACCTTTTCACCGCCTATCCATGTTTCAAGCACATTATCAGTATCACGCATTCTTAAGAACGGATCTTTCATTGTCACCGGATCAATTTTGAGGATCACAAAGTCGGCAAACTTTCCTATTTCGAGTGAGCCCACCCATGCGTCGGCATGACATTGCCACGCGGCATTGTATGTTGCGGCGGCTAATGCCTGTGAACCAGTTAAGCGTTCCGCTACATTCAATGTATTTTCGTCTCTAACATGGCTGCTTATGGCTCTTATGCTGTTATTTTGTCTGAAGACTTTGGTGTACTCTTTTATCGCGGGGCTAGCTTCAGTTACCCGAGTCATCGACTGTTCCATCAAGCGTAACGTCCCAATGGGGGATACCGGGAAGTCACTGTGAAGGGTGATTTTTGCCCCCGCAGCGATTGATGATTGGCATAAGTCTAAACTTTTTTTAGCCTGCTCTTTAAAAATCACTTGTTCAAATGCATAGCCCCAATAACCGACATGACCAATTAAAAAACTGGGAGACAGCGCAAATTCTTTCATGCTGGCAATTCTGTCGGCATCGAGCAGTGAGCAGTGTTCAATTCTATGGCGCATATCGGCCCAATCCGAAGCATTATTTTCATATTGGTTATAGGCTATTTGATAAACTCTGATGGTATCGTTAATGGCATGATCACCATTAGCATGGATCATTAGTGGCCAGCCCTTGTTGTTAATGGCGGTACTTACCATCGCCGGAAAGGATAAGTTATTGGCCATTTCGTCTTGAGCGGTATTTAACGCCATGTTGAAGTTGGATATCCCCTTAGATTGCTCCTTGTACACGTCTTCTGGTAATGGTGGGTAGCAATAGTAAGATTGATACTGGTATCCGGTTAAGCCTTGATTGGATCCGTCAGCGACTAACTTTAGATTACCGGTAAAGGCATATTGATACTCGGATGTTTTCGGGCAGTCACCGGCTTGCTGTATACCTTTTAGATCGGCATATTCTAGCGCTCCACCAATGCGAACTGGCGGTAAATCAGCATTTTGCTCTTGTCGCAACCAAGTTTGTTGCTGGGTGCTAAATGCAGCGTCATATAAAAAGGTCATCCCTTTTCCGAGCGCCTCTGATAGTAGGGCCTGTAGAGATCGTTTTACAGCTTGTGGGTTTATATAGAGCGCTAGCTGTTCATATGGAATGGCACACAAGGCCCATAGTATCTGCTCCATCTCTTGCAGTTGGCCATTATATTGTTTAACAAATTGATTTTTAGCATCGGGGCCCGGTAGGCATAGTTTATCCTTAATGCTTAAATACGTTGTATGCCTTGCTGACGCTAACCATGCTTTTAGTGAGTCAATTTTTGCTGGCGGCGAATAACTACCATCGTCATATTTTGTCCAGAATTCCCAGGTAGCCTCTGAGGCATTAGTGTTGACATACAATGTATGGGCAGAAGCACTGAGGATGGCCAGTGGGTACTGCTTATTTTCCTTTGTAGGCTTGCTGAGCAGATCTAGGGTTTTTAGGTTGAGAGTGGTTAATAGCTCTCCATCAAAAGGCATGAATGAGGGATCGATATCCTTTCCCAGTATCCAGGTATCAGCAGTTATTGATGTTGGGATAATGTTTTTGGATTGCAGGCTGTTTTTACTTGCTTCAGTGTCTTTATCAGCTTCACCGCTAATACCTATATTGAGCGTTTTTTTAATATAGTTTAAGTCGTAATCATGCCTCATCATTTGTTCATCGACTCCAGAAAAGGAGATAAAGTTGCTTATTAGCGCATCACCGCAAATGTGAACATGGGGGTCAATTAATCCGGGCAGCAGGGTTTGGCCAGTGCTCAGTTTTTGGTGAATAACCGTTAGCTCGTTAATCCTTTCTTGGCGCACTTGTTGACTAAGGTCTTTGCCTATTTGTAGCTGCTTTTGCTTTACCGCAAGTTCAACGGCTTTTTTCACATGTTGAAGTGTACCCACTGCGATAATGTTTCCGCCAAGTACACCAATTGCATCAACGGTGATATCGGCATTACCTTGTGTTACGGGGCGTATGGTACCGCCACTAATAATGAGTGGTTTGCCGCTATACTGTTGAGCTGGCTTGGGCTGTTGCGGTGTCTGTAGAGAAACCTCAACATTAACATCAGCCTCTACTACTATTGCATTCAGTAAGCCCTTACCAAACGGGTCATTACAGCCACAATGGGTACAGGTATGGTCGTGAGTATGTGTTGTCATGAATAATCATCCTTTACTATTGCATGTGTTCTAATCATTAGTGGCTTCGGGATATAAATTAACCCTCGGAGCCGTTATTTATGGCATTTCAAAAAGTGCTATCCCATGTGCTTGGGCAATCAGCTTTAGCTTGCGGCTGATTGTTAATGACGTTAGCTGCTTACAGCTTAATCATTGCTTGGAACCCGCTGCGATATCATCAAAAATATGACTTAGACTGTTGGACTTGGTGTTGCTAATACCGCTTTGTTTACCTTGGTAATTATGGCAACCGAAACAATTGGAGACGAACCCCGCTGAAGGTGAATGTGTAGGATCACCGCTTTCGGCGGTGAGATGTATTGCTGCGGTGTTAACCTCTTGATATTCAGTTTCAGCAACGGTATTAGCAAGTCGTAACGAGCCTCTTTGGTTGCTTATTTGCGTTGTTGGTTGGCCATCTGTCGGTGTTGTATATGAGCCTTGTTGGATATCACTTACCCACAATGCACCGACATTGAAGTAGTTTTTAAGCACCTTAAAATTGTCGGTTAAATGGGGCTGAACATTTGCATTGAGTGTCTTAATTGATTGGGTGTTTTCAACAAACTGCGGATCTATTTTAGCAGAGCCATAAGGATACATACGGCATATCTGCGAGGGTTCTCCGGTGATCTCAGTGCCTTTAGTGGGGTTATTAAATTGGCACATGGGCTGGTTATCTTTTAGACCAGTAGCACAGGCCTGACTGGCAAAAGACCAACCGGCAGTTGTCTGTGGCAAAGTACAATCTGGTGCATTTACCTTATGTTCAAAGGTGGCCCAGATAAACTCAGGGTGATCTGGAGTGGCAACGGCGACATGAAACCCTATCATTCCCAACTTGGTAGTTTTGGCATTTTTCTGCGCTGACTTTGTTGGCGTTATATTGGCATCCATGGTGATGTATTTGCTTGAGTCATCACTTGCATCCAGTACCTTCCAAGCGGTTTTTATCTCAGTGGTCCCACCCGGGAAGTTCTGTTGCTGCTGGATTTTTTTCACATCGCACATGTTTTTACTGAAGCGAATATCGTAATAGACGACATTGCCATTTTGATCATAAATGGTTGCGCTGCCGCCAGCCTGGCCAATACGCTCAGGGATTATAATTGTGGTGTCATTTTCTTCATGTTTTGCGGTGCGTATAAATAGTACTTGTGAGTCATGAATGTCATCACAGGAGTTGGCAGGCGTGCCATCAGGCTTTACCTCTAACTCGTTAAACAGTGTGTCATCTTGAAAGTTGAGTACGCTGGAGTCCGTTGTAGAAGTCGCCATTAAGTAAGCGAATGTTTGCCATGAAAATTGATAGAAATCACAGAATGAGCTGTCTCCTGGGCCATTGCTTTGGGCAACCTCTGCAGGCAGACTCGGTGAGGTAAACCAGCTGGCCTTAGCGCTGCAATTATAAGCAGTAGGGGAAGAGCTGATACTCGTTACCGTCTCTGTCTGCAGCACTAATTCACTCTCTTGGTATATCTCTGCAGATGGCGTGGCCTGCGCTATGCTGCTAGCCAATATACACAAAACTAGCGTAGTGACTAAGGTGCTTACATTCCTTGTAGGGGACGTATTCATACTATATTCCTTTATTCAAATTGTTTGATATCGACTTTGGAGCAAAGCCAGCTCCGCATTGATAACGCGATGCTAGTAATGACAACAAGTTCGAATGATGAATATAACTAAGAAATTCACAATCCACTCTTCTGATAATATTCTTTATAAAAATCAGAGGCTAAATCGATTGAGTATCGATGTTCTTCACATCTGTGGCTGTGGACTAAAGGCAGAAATTCAGTAGGTTTGTACACTTTACTAGCGATTTTTTGATTCGTTAGGTTGAATCTTTCGCTGTTTACTTAGCGAAGATGAGGATTACAGTGGTTACACACTTGTGAGAAGGGGCTTTATCAAGCGATGTGCAGATATTCTTCGCAGCTTAACCATGCTCGGCTTCCATTAAGGCAATATAGTCTTGCATCTCTTTGCCTGGGGTTATGGCAAAATGCTTTGCTAAGCCAGCCAAGTTAATAATTCTATCGACACGGAAATTACGAAAGTCATTTCGTAGCTCACACCATGCGAGTAAGGTCCAAGTGCCTTTCCAGAAATAGATGGCCAGTGGGCGCACTTCTCTGTGACTGATATCCTCTTTCGCATCGCGGTAATCCATCAATAGATATTCTCTTAATCGTGAAGCTTTTCTTAACGGGTCGAGAAACTGAAACTCATCGCTATCGATGTAAAAATCAGGTGCGAACATCAATGATTGATACTCTTTGAGCCTTGCGGGTAGCACGGCTTCGACTTTTATCATCGCTTGTTTTGCGGCGCTCGACAGCTCTTTTCCACCCCAAGCTTGTACCATGCGCATACCGACTTGAATCGCCTCTAGTTCAGCTTCATTGAACATCAGTGGCGGCACATTAACCTCTTGTCGTAGCAGATATCCCACGCCCGCTTCACCCTCAATAGGAATACCATTTAAGCAGAGATCTTGTACGTCACGGTAGACGGTACGCGTCGATACCTCTAACCTTTCGGCCAGCTCTTTAGCCGTGGTTAAGCGGCGATGACGCAATATTTGAACTAGCTGAAATAATCTATCGGCGCGGCGCATGTTATACCTTACTGAAAGTCTGAATGATGCTGACAAACAATAGAGCCAAATTCAACCTGAAGTTAAACTCGGCTCTCAATATTTGGCAGTTAGGTTAAGGGCTTAATGCCAATATAGATCTCAACACGATGACTATCTAGATAAACCTCATAATCGGTGAGGTAACAGCGTTGATACTCACATTTGGGTGAGGCGAAATAGCGCCATACTTGCTGCCAAAGGTTTATCACACATTGGGGCATCTCCCCTTGAGCGCTAAACTTAAGGTAGTCACCAGCAATTAAGGTAAGATCACATGCTTGTGCTTCGGTGGCCGTCGTTCCCGCTAATAGCGAGAACTCACCGTCCATATCCGATTGATAATCATAATAGACGCCATACATTAGCTGACCATCGCGGTGGGTTTGGACTCGCTCGGCAAAGTAACGTTGCCAAAGAGGCGCTATTTTTTGCGTGGCTGTATGTTGCTCAGCAAGATTGCTGGTCCTGATCATTAAGCCTGCAAGTTGAACCGCTGTTTGCGTAACTCTCTCAGGTGAAACGACATCCATTTTTATATCACTCATGTTCTCTCCATTGAATACAGCTTGTAACTCTGGGGCTGCTAAGGTTACTTTTCCTTGGACCAAAGGCCGACAGTATTGCCTTCGCAGTCTTGAAATAACGCGATAAAGCCGCATTCACCGTCCTTTATCGGCATCACTGGCAATAGTACTTTTACCCCTGCTTGGGTTATTTTATTCACCAGCCCTGAGAGCTGTTCACTTAGGTGAAGGTAAAGCACACTACCATGGGCTGATGGCTGCATCATCTCATGTTTAACTAAGCCGATGCTGGCAGCGTCCTTATCTGCTGTTTCTAGCACCGCCATCTCCATATCATTCATGACTTCACGTCTGAAACTGACGCCAAAATGTTGCGTGTAAAATGCGACGGCTCTATCCATATCTGTAACGGGGATCTCGCCCCAAACTAAGGCTGCATTATGTAACATGATTAACTCCTTGGATGAGCTGAGTGAACATTCGATATGAAGGCTTACCACTCAGCGACACAGCAAGGATAAAGCAGGGCTACTGACAGCCTGGTGTCAGTAGAGATTGGCTTGCAGCAGGTAATTGTTGATAAATCGCGCAGATAAAAAAATGCCAGTCGGTGGGATGACTGGCATTCTGTTTTGGAGATGGTGGTTTAATAAATTACCTTAGTGATTAACGTAATTCAGCTGGCCACTCTTTCTTAACGCGCTCTTCAACGAACTCGTCTTTGGCTGCTTTCATTGCGTCTAAGTCAAGACCCGCAAGCGGTTGTACTTTTGCTTTAGTATCATACTTAGCTGCGTCGTACACATATTCAGCTGCATACTTAGCGAGTAAGGCATCAGCTTCGATGAGTGCCGCATCCAAAATAGTATTGGCCTTAGTTAGCAAGCGTTTAGCTTCATCTGGATTATGCGCCGCGATACCGTGTGAAGCGGTTGCGCTGTCCCAGAACCACTGCGCGTTACGCACTTGACCTAACAGGCTGTTCATCTCAGTAGCAAGTTCGTTTCCAGCAGTAAGTGCGCCTTCATAGGCCGCTTTAGCTTCGCCAATCGTTTTGCCTGCCTCTAGACCTTCGATACCATTTGCCGCCCAAATTGCTTGTGCTTTAAAGTGGACTTCGGTTAGGCGAGGGTCGGTACCCTTGGCTGTAAAACGTAGGGTGTTGATTTCAGCTTTACGCTCAGCCACTATCGTTTCTAGTCGTTCAGCACTATGACAAGTTTTACAGTCAGCCGGTAGCTTGGCTGCATCAAATGTGACTTTATGGTTTGAGTACTCTTGGCCTTCAGAGTTAGTCGATTTAGGCATATGACATGTATTACAGCTAAACTCTAAATGGCTGCTCATTACATGGGTAGTTCGGTCTGACATGTTTTCAAACTCAGGGTGCTGCGCTTTTAGCGACGGCGAACCAGAGATAGCGTTAGTCCAATCTTTAAAGTTAATGTTGTCGTAGAAAGCTAACTGAGCTTCTGCTGCGAAACCTTTATATAGATTGTCAGTTCCTTTGTAGTCAACAACGCTTGCGTAATCGGTGTCAACACCTGGTACCCAATGATCCCACGGGTAGCGTACTTTCTTAGAGTCTCCGCCATCGAAGTAGTATTCTACGTGACACTGAGCGCAAGTTTGACCTGCTTGAGTAGTGTGGTCTTGAGCCGCGAAAGTTAGCGCAACTTTATCCATTGCGCGCTCTGTATATGGACGGCTTAGGCGTAGTGTATTTTCGCCCAATTCATGACAGTCGGCGCAGCCAATGACGTTAGACATCTCTTCGCCCCAAACGGACCAGCCGTTGTCAGCAAATGTTCCTTCGCCAACTTCGTCATACATACGAGCTACGTCAGGAGACTTACAAGACCAGCAACTCGCTTTCATTGCTTCACCGACAACAACACCGTCATGACCTACAAGAGGGGCACCGGTACGAAGCGTTTTGATAATGTCGGTTAATGCAAACTGATGACCGCGAGCACGGTTGTAATCTTTAGCAAAACCGTAACCAGCCCACGCACTCACTAGGTTTGGATTTGTTTCCAATAAGTCAGTCGGTACGCCTGTGTCAGGGTTAGTGTCTGCAGTTTCAAGCCAAGTAGTATGTTGGTCAGGGAAGGTTTCTTTCCAGTTATCACTGTTGTAAAAGTCAGGCTCAACGGGATCTACAGGATCAACTGGATCTACAGGTTCAGCGACACAAGTATTGGTGCTTGGATCTAAAATAGTGCCATCACTACATATTTTAGTTGAATCATCATCGCTATTACAACCCGATAATGCGGTCATTACGGCTACAGCGATAGCAAGTTTTTGTAATCTCATCATTACTCCTTTAAATAACTACATTGGTCATCTTGATTTTAATTTTAATTTTTTGCTTATTTAGATTTTACTTATTTTGGTTTGGTGTTTTTTTACAATATTCATATGTTGCGAAATATATTATAAACATCAATCAAACTCATCAGATTTAATTGATGTTGAACGAGGGTATTATTAACATGATGGTTGTTGTGGCCATACTTTTTATTAACGACAACGTGAGTGTGATCAATGATTTTACAAAAGTGAGTTATTAATAAAATAAGAAAAATCTAACAAATACCTAGTTAGAGGTACTCTTAAATAGGTATTAGAGTGTAGTGTCTATCAGGTTTTTACTTGTAAGCCATTGTTCTAATTTAGCAGATGGCATTTGCTAGCGGGACGGTATATTTTGTTTTTCGTAGCTTAATTGTTGCGTTGTGGTTGTTATAGCCGGCTATAAAGAAGGGTTTACAAATAACATATATCTTAATGATTTATTTTTACACTATTAGTTATTCTTGAATAGTATTTTTATCGTGTTACTTTTTCAAGGTGGATAACTCGGTCTTTTTATATTTAATGCATTACTTTTATTTTCTGGCTTTGATAGTTGTTGCTTTATATTTATTTATGGATTGGTGGCTAGCGTTTTAAACTTCAGGTGCGTTGTGAATTAGTGACTAAGTTTTATTTGTCATTTCTAATATATGACACCTTAAAATAGATTGTATTAAAGTACTTTTAGCGTAACTATAGCCGTTTTTATTTTATATAATCGATAACTTACGGCTAAAACAACGCAGATCCCTGCGGGAGCGCTGAGAGCATAGAATTGAAACTGGTTGAATAACAGCGCACCTATGGTGCCACCACTGATAAAGCCAGCGATAATAAGTAAAAACAGCACAGCTTTTCGTTTATCAAAAGCCTCGCCTTTGAACCATCCCCCCAGCATTATCCCAAGATCTGTAAATATCCCAGTGACATGTGTTGTTCTGACGATGGCCCCACTATAAGTTGTGGCTAATGCATTCTGAAGTCCACAGGCGGCAGATGCCATATAGTGACCAAAGTAGGTTCCGCCCTGCAGAAAGTAGATACTGCAAAGCAACAGTAAGGCTTCGATAATAAGCAAGGTGTCGTAATGACGGCCGAGTTTAACTGAACTACCAGAAAGCAGTGCACCAGATAATGCAGCACCGAGCATAAAACTGATAAGGAGCCCGAGCAGGTGGAGTAACACCTTAGGTGACGAGTTCAATAACTGCGTGCCGACAAGTGTGGCTGTGCCAGATAGGTGGGATACCGATTGATGCTCAAACCCCATTAACCCAATCGCATTGATACAGCCTGCTGTCAGCGCAAGAATAAAGGCGCCATATTCGACCCATTTGGGTAATTTTGATATCAAATGAACTCCAGATTCGAGCACGGTAAGTCGATGATTTTTTTTGCTGAGAGCGTAATGGCCAGTGTATATAGCGTAGATACTAATAGTGCCATGTCGCAATGTGTGAAGGTTGATTTAAACATCAAAGCGGTTTGTTTTCGCAGTGAGTATTTTACCGCCTATCGAGGGGTTCAACTGTTTAGTCGATCGCAAACCCGCAGTTATTCGTCGCTAACTTATCGCTAGGGCTAATAAGGGTGTGAATATTCACCTAGCCCCAGCCCAATATCTGAATCGTTTAGTCGCCTGTTTTATGGCGAGCAATCGCGGCATTGATAAATTCATATTCTCCGATAAGGTTAAGCGAATGTGAATGTTGGCCAGTGTGAACTAAGCCACAGTTTGTTGTTGGGTGATTGCAATACCATCTAGTTATTGGCGTAGGCCAATAACTAGGGCAGCGATGAACAATGGCTGTTTCATATATATCCGTTGATTAGGCTGATTTATGTCCAGACCAAAAAAATGTCGACACTTATCCTGTTGCGCACCCTATAGCCTGTTTAAACCTAATGGTGTTCCGTCCGTCGAACTGGAAAAAATTCAGCTCGACGCGGATGAGTTTGAGGCATTGAGTTTGGGTGACGTGAAGAAGATGAGCCAACTCGACGCCGCGGCATCGATGGGGATCTCACGGCAAACATTTGGTTATTTACTCGCGAGTGCACGGCAAAAAGTGGCAACGGCTATCACTCAAGGTCACGGGCTGGTGTTGCCGCAATCGACAAATACCAATAAAGAGGTTTTATGATTATTGCAATACCAATGAGTCGAGGTCGACTCGCAGGCCACTTTACTAAAGCACAGCGTATTGGCTTTTTTAATGAATATCATCATCTGGTGACGAGTTTTGACAACCCGGCACTCGCCGGCAGTTGTAGTGCTAAAAAAGCGATGTTGACGCTAATCAAAGAGCAAAAAGTCGATATTGTGATGGTGCAAAATATTGGCGAACGCATGCTGGGTAAATTACTCGATGCTGGAATAAGCGTGAGTCAAGGTGATAGCGCTTTAGGGATTGAGCAGCTATTAACAAGCTGTAGCGATATTAACCTTCGACTGGTTAATGCATCAGAGGGCAGAGCCTCGCTTAATCATCTAAAAAAGGGGTTGTTGCAGTGGTAGCACCGGAGGATGCGGTTGTGGTAGCCATACCGAGCCACGACATATTTTGAGCCAAGACAGTAAACTGGCTGCAGGGTCAGAAGGCGCGAAGCTCAATTACGCTGGCTTTAGAGTGATAAATTAACTGTCGATATTGCCTGTTGAAATAACAAATTACATCAGTCTTTAACGTTGGCAGTGGCGAACAATAGGCACTGCCACAGCTCACTATCACCTTTCTGGTGCAGAGGTATTCGTCATCTTTTTGCGCAGTATTTGGATTAACGTTGGCGCGATTGACGCTAGGATCATGCTGGCCATCAATAAGTACTGATGCGGGGTAAATGATTCACCAAGTAACACCATGCCGCTAACAATGCCTGCGATAGGGTTGGCAATACCACCAAAGGTGAAGTCAACCACCGTCATGCGCTGTAATAACCACACATACATGATGTAACCAAGCACGGTATTAAGCAGAATTATCCAGCTTAAGCCAAAGCCATTAGTCATACTAAACTGCTGTATGGCTGTGACGTATTGTTCTGGAGCGAACTGTGCGTGAATTGCAGCAGCAATTAACAGCAAGGTGCCGCCAATAATGAGTTGCCAAGTGAGTACCGTCCACCAATGTATGCGTGTGCCGAGTGCTTTAATGATGGTGCTACCGACGACAATACAGCTAATAGCAGCAAGCATAGCCAGCAATCCCACTGGGTTTAAACTGATCGCGCTGGGGTCAAATAGCATCCAAGCCAATATGATCAATATGGCGCCAAATATTGCTTGCAAAGAGCTCGGGCGCTTCTTGTTGATCGCCCAATGAAATAGCATGGCAAACACCGGCACCGAAATCATTCCCACACCGGAAATCGCTGAGGGTAACGTTAGCGCCATGATAAAAATTAGACTAAAGAACAGGGCGATATTGATAGCACCGAGCTTAATCAATACTGGCCAATCTGCTTTTTTGGGGAGACTCGGCTTGATAGCCAATAGCACAAGGCCCGCAGGAAGAGCACGCAGCGCACCGAGTAGTAAGGGTGGCCAGTCGGGTAATGAAAACTGGGTCATCGCATAAGTTGTCCCCCAGAAAAAGGCGGGGATCATGGCCAGAAAAATATTCATAGACTACCTTTGTGTTAAGTATCTTTACGTGAAGATATATAGCAATTGTGAACCTGTAATTTATTTTTGTAAAGTATCTTTTTATAAAGTATCTTTACGTTAAGTTTTATTGGCCTGCATTTAGCCGGTTAAAGAATAGAGTATGGTGTGATATGGATGATATCGATAAAGTTGCCGCACAATGGGCTGAAGAAAAGCCACATCTAGCAACGCTACCAATGGAGATTTTTGGACGCATTATGCGTTTACAAAAACATATCGAGGCAGAAATCACGGCTTGCCATAAACAATATGGCTTAACATTGGGGGAGTTTGATGTGCTCGCGACACTGCGTCGCAGCGGCGAACCGTTTAATTTAACCCCTTCAGCCCTGTTGTCGTCGATGATGCTGACTTCAGGTGCTATGACAAATCGCTTAGATAGACTTGAATCTAAGGGCTTTATTGAACGTATGCACTGCACTGAAGATCGCCGTAGTGTTTCGGTGGGATTAACGGCAAAAGGGTTAAGTACCATAGATGAAGCGATTGAAGAACATGTACGTATTCAGCATAAACTCGTAGAGCAGCTTTCAGATGCAGAAAAACCACAATTAAATCAATTACTCAAAATCTGGTTAGCCGCTTTTGAAGGCGTGCAGTAGCAGCTCGCCCTCTGTTTAAAAAGAGGGCGGGAGTTAACCTTTGTGGCCGCAAGCTAAACGAGATTTAGCACCCACCCCATAAGGGTAAATGAGACGAGTAACAGTACAAATAAAATCGCCAATAAGCGCCATTGCATCACTTGCTTTAACATCACAAATTCAGGGAAACTGACGGCAACGGTGCTCATACAAAATGCCAATGTGGTTCCTAATGGCACGCCTTGTCGTAATAAGCTTTCCAATATGGGAATGACCCCAGTCGCGTTGGCATACAGTGGGATCCCCATTAATACCGCAACAGGAACTGACCACCATTGGCCATCACCTAAATTGGCTTCTAACCAGCCAGCAGGTACAAAGCCATGCAGCGCCGCACCTATGCCTACGCCGATAATGACCCACTTCCAAACTCGGCCAAAAATCTCAACCGTTTCAGACTTAGCAAATTGATGGCGTTGTTGCCAGCTTATGGCAGTTGACTTAGCTGGTGATCCCGACGTCGATAAGCTTATGCTGCTGTCGTTGCTAGAGTGTTGCTGTCCCATGGCATAGGCTTTGGCTGCTAAAGGTTGCAACCAACGTTCGGCTTTCAATAAGTCCAGCAGCGCGCCGCCGAACATGCCAATCGCCACGCCAGTGAGCAGGTAAATTAAGGTGACCTTTAGCCCTAACAGACTAAACAGTAATAAAATGGCCACTTCATTAATCAGCGGCGATGTCAGTAAGAACGCCATGGTGATGCCGATGGGAATACCAGCAGAGGTAAAGCCAAGAAACACTGGAATACTGGAACAGGAGCAAAAAGGGGTGATAGCCCCAAAACCAGAACCTAAACCATAACCGATAATTTTAGGTTTTCCGGCTAAGTAGCCACGCACTCGCTCGACATTGAGTGAGGCGCGTAGCCAGCCAATGGCGTAAATCATCACGATAAGCAGGGCAAATATCTTGCTGGTGTCTTCAACAAAAAAATGTACAGCCTGGCCAAGCTGGGTTTGGCTGGATAAACCTAGCAGATCATAAACCAGCCAATCGGCAAGTACTGAAAACCAAATCAACATGGTTTACCTCGCTAAAGGGGTGAGATAAAGCCAGCAATAGTCACTAGCTTAAAGATGGTTATCTATAGACGATTACTGAGCGTTGTTAGCTTGATTTATCAGCTGCTCAATTTCAATATGCGATGGCACGCTGCCAGCGCTGACGACGGTGCCATCAATCACGATTGCAGGCGTCGACATAACAGCATAATCCATAATGGCTGCCATTTCGGTGACTTTTTCAAGCTCAAAATCTACCGCAAGGCGCTGGGCAACTTGCTCAACATCGGCGGCTAAATTGGTACATTTTTTACAACCACTTCCTAGAATTTCGATTTTCATAGCGTGACCTTATTTTTAATGAACTTAATTGGATAAATGCTTGGCAAATTGAGAACTGTTTAACAGGGCTTAAGCAATGCAGCTTGGGCTTTGGCATTCTTTTCCAATACCGCCTCAACACAGGCAAACATTTTTAACAGGCAGGGGGTTTCGAGGCGATAGAAGATCTGTTTTCCATCGCGGCGGCTACTGACAATTCCAGCCTGCTTTAATACTGATAAATGTTTAGATACCGTTGAAATATCGGCGTTAACGCCATCAGTGAGACCGCAAACGCAATGCTCTTGCTGTTGCAATTGTTCTAACAGCCATAGACGTGTTGGATGTGCCATAGCTTTGAGCACTGCTGCACGGGCATTGAGCCGCAGTAGTTCTTGTGCTGTCATACAATGTCCAGATTAAACCCGAAAGGTCTGTGAGTTACTTGAGTTTGTCATTTGGCGAAATAACCAAGTGACTTGATGGCAGTAGTCTATTTAATCATTCTTTTGAATGTCGTGACGGAGGTAACACTTTAACAGTGGTTTTTAAGCGATATGGAGTGTAGTCATTGATTTTGTGTGGGTTATCTTATTTTAACGCCAATATGCTAATAAGACTTAGAAAGGGTAGCGCCTGGCGTGTGGGGTGGAGAGCTAAATGGCTGACTCTCTACCCACAAACAAGCTTCCCTCGTTAGGCTGACTCATATTGAGTGACATATTGAGTGGCCATCGGGGATGAGTTGTTGGTTATTGCTGCAACTGCGCTTTGGCCGCTTCAACTTTAGAGAAGTCTAAACCAAGCTCGGTAACGGCTTCTTTGATTAGGGTCGGAGTTTGCATAACCAAGCCCATCATCTGCTGCAGCTTCTCTGCAGGGATACCTAACTGGCCAACGGTCGCCATCGCCATCATTGGGTTTTCAGTCAGTGTCTGGAACAATTCACTGATTTGTGTGTCACTGATATTGTGTTCTTTTAAGATCGCAAGAATCGGATTCATTGAACTACCTTATAGGTTAATTTATGTAAAATAGGGGTGGATACTACCACACTCCTAACGCTTAAGTTGCTCGGAATAATTGATTGAAATTATATTCAGTACATCATCCTAAAATGCTGAAAAACTTCCAAACTTATGCTGCTTTTTTACTCTTTAAAGAGCGTTAGCAGAAGTGATAAATGTTGTAAAAATGGTTTGATATCAATTGACTCCATAGATGGAGGCTACTTAATAATTAGAAACAAAGGACTGGCTCGATGTCTTTTTCGGAACAAAACAGCTTACTAGCGCACAGGGGTGACCTTTTCTCTGCAGCCATCATGGAGCCTTTGGAGTGATTCTGTTTATGCGGCACTGTTAAATTGGCAATTTAAAGAGGAAGCCGTTGCTGGGCGATTGACTATAATTAGCGCAATTATAATCAAAACCACCTTTTAGCAAGGGTATAGGTAGCCGCAGATGAAAATGAATATAGAAAAGTTACAGATGCTGTATAGCTTGGAGAAAAGCTTATTAAAGGCCGAAATAAAACAGCAAAGAAAAGCGGCGTTACTGCTCGCAATCTCTATAGCCTTTTTTGCACTGACAGTGTTAGCCATTAATGTGGCTATCTATTTAAACATTGCCGAGCTGGGGATCTATGCGCAAAAAGCGTGGTGGTTAGTGGTGTTGAATGGCATTTTGACTTTGATCCCAGCCACCATGTTACTGCTTCATTCTAAAAATGATTCAGGCAACGAGACTGCTATAGAAATTAGAGATGCATTAGCAGATGCACTTAAGACTGACTTAGAAGCTTCGGCGATGGATGTCGCGGTGACGATTGAGCGGATGCATAAAATAGGTAAAGATATTAAAACCTTTAGTGAAGGTGGCATAGGGGCACTGGTGCCGATTGTAAAATTGGCGACTGAAATCGTCGCCGCCAAAAAAGCGGAGTCTTGACCGCAGGCGAGATACTGCAAAGTTGTTGTTAAGCTATTTTGGGAACATAAAAAACGCCGCATAATGCGGCGTTTGTATTGTTAATAAATGGCTTATTCAGCTTTACATTTTAGCTTGGGTAATGCGCGCTCTTCATCACTGTTTTGCAGCCTCAAAATGCATAGATCCCCTTGAATAAACAGCTGTACCATTTGTGGCATCTCATAGTTTCGCCCCATAATTAACTGACCGCTTGGATCTTTATGGGACTTCCACTCAACGGCCAGTAAACTGCTTTGAGTAAATGCAGTTGGGCTTATTGTTATCTCGTTTGCCTTGAGTAAATAGGACATGGCCTCAGCAAGTTGGCGAGTACTATAACTATCAGGTGATAGCAGCAGCGCAGGCACTGCTTTTGTGTCATTTTCAGCAGATGCACTGCACCCCATTAAGCCAATTGTTAGGGCAGTGCCTAATGCTAGTTTAAGCATTACAAAGCTCCCTTAATATCGGTGATGATACGGTTATTCTGCCACAGCGTTTGATTTCGCTCATCTTTTAACATAAAGCCTTCATCAACGAACTCGCTTGCTGCTGAAGAGCGTGCAGTGCTTGTTGCAATCGTAGGGCAGCGCTCATTATCTCGATAATAAAGTGCGGCGCTTAATAGGCGCTCATCTGTATCGCCCAGAGCATGGCCTAAATCATCATCAAGCATACAACCTTGAACTTCACTGGCGAGTGTTGGGCTTGTCGATGGCACAAAACCGTCAGAGTATTCGCCAAAGCCTTTGTCGTTCACACCTTTAAATTGAATAGTAAAGTAGGTAGTTTCGCAGTTGGGAGTTGGGTAAAAACCATAAGGTTTACCGCAGGTTGTGCCGCCAATTTGAATGACTTCAATATCCACACCACGCAAGCCGTTCATTAGCGCTTCACTGGCAGAACACGTCCCCGCCGTTGTTAAAACATACACACGTTTAAGGTCCAATGTCGGTAGTGGACTGCCGGCTGCAAGCAGGCCTGTATTAAAGCCAAGGGATTCGTCTATAAATGGCATTGGCGATAAAGACTGATTAGTTACTGGGTTAACGTTAGGATATTTGTCGTTAAAGTTGGTTTTTTCAAAAGTGCGTTCGGCAGTCGCCTCTTCACCGGCAATCATGTACCCCAGCTGGCTTGCCATCGCCAGCAATCCGCCGCCGTTATATCTAAGATCGATGACCAGATCATCCACACCCGCTTGGCTTAATATGGTTAGTGCATCAAAGAGTCCACGCTCTGCAGTAGCGATGTGAGCGTTAAACTGCAGGTAACCGACTTTACCGCTAGTGGTTTGAATGGTTTTAGTATTCTGCACTGGGGTCGAGACAATCGTTTGTGCCGTTAGTGTTACTGTACGGTCGAGTGCTGCGCCAAGATCTCTAATGGTAAACGTGGTTTGCTTACCATTCTGGCTTGGAAATAGGCCTGCATTTAATATGTCGATACTGGCGCTATCATTGGCATCTTGTACACTAACGCCATCAATTTCGACAATCACCGCGCCGCGCGTCACATTGTTTTCGCTTGCGGGAGAGTCTGGTTCATTATAAGTGACTGTTACTTTGCGGGCAGCGCTTTGGGAGCCGTTAGTGAGTTCGAAGTTGATACCGTAACCTACTGAGGCGCCTGATTGATTCAGCGCATTCCATTCATCGGTAGACATCGAGAAGTGGAAATTGTCTTTTCTACTGCCGGAATCCGATAACTCGTCTGTTAGCAAAAGATCAAAATACTCTGCAACTGAATATGGGGCGGGATCGCGGTCGATAATCTCACTATACCAAAGGTAAGTATCATCACTCCAGGAGCGGAGCCAAAGCTTTTCTGTCAAAGTGTTACCGGTTTGGTTAGCACTGCATTGGTTAGCTAAACTTGCGTCACTAGCGAACTGACCTTGCACCCAAGTTGGGGTAACAGAGCCACCTGTTGCTGGTGGTTCTATTGAGTCGCTTCCAGTAGAACCTCCTCCGCCACAGGCGGACAAACCAAGACTTGCGGCAATAACCAACGGCAGTAGCTTTGTAGAGTACAGCATCATAAATAATCCTTCATTTATCTAATATAGTTAACAAGATAGAGTACGGTGCGATATTTATTTCAACTGTATTACAAGTTGGCTTATTTGTAATCTAAAATCGTTTTAATGTTAGGGAAATGTATTTAAGTGTCCGGCTAAGAGTATCCTTGGCTGGAGCGACAAATAGCGGCAGGGGAATTGCGTCGAGTGGTTTAGATGCCGGCATTAAATCAGTGGCTAAGCTAAAAAGGGTGAGCGTCTTCCATGACACTCAAATAAGGTTATAAACGTTTGGGTTGATGGATTTTTTATTGTAGTGTTTAGCCATATGGTAACCAGTGTCGATCACTTTAGGCTTCGCACGGCGGTTTATATCCCGCAAGGGTGTGAGGGGTGACTCAAGAGCCCTTACATCAAACGTTGAAGCTGATAATACTCCACTGTGTGTACACGTGTCTAGTTGGTGTTAGTTCAATCGCTGATAAATTGTACGTATGCCGTTTCACGATAGCTATAACGAGTAACAGATAAGGCAATCTATGGAATATCCTTCATTATCGAGCAATATTATCCAGCTTATCGGTCATACCGATCTACTGCGGATCGGCAGTTTATCGACCCTCAGCGGCTGTGAAATTCTAATCAAATGTGAGCAGCAAAATCCCGGTGGTTCGATTAAAGATCGCGCTGCACTGCAGTTGGTCACAGATGCTATAGAGAGCGGCAAACTCAAACCCGGAATGACGATAGTGGAAGGCACTGCGGGTAACACGGGTATCGGTTTGGCGCTGGTGGCTAAAGCGCTGGGGTTTAACATGCTGGTGGTGATGCCTAAGGGGCAAGCGCCTGAGAAAGAGCAGATGATCACGCTCTATGGCGCCAAGTTGATGTTGGTTGATGCTTGTCCATTTGCCAACCCTGACCATTTTTATCATACCGCCAAGCGACTTGCTGAGGGCAATGACGATTATTGGTGGGCTGATCAATTTGAAAATACCAGTAATGCTAAAGCGCATTATCTACATACTGGGCCTGAAATTTGGCAACAAACCAATGGTCACGTCGACGCATTGGTCTCAGTTGCAGGCACCGGCGGCACTATTGCCGGTAACTCTCGTTATCTATCCGAGCAAAACCCGGCACTGCAAACATGGTTGGTTGACCCTGACGGTTCGGGCATATATGCCTACCTTAAAACGGGTCAATATGCAGCAAGTGGCAGTTCGTTTACCGAAGGGATTGGAATAATGCGCTTGGTTGAAAACTTCAGACAAGCAAAAATCGATAAAGCGATAACCTTGCCTGATCTCGACCTTATTGCCATCGCACATCACGTGCAAGAGCAAGACGGTATCGTGCTTGGTAGTAGTTCTGCCCTCAATATCGCTGGGGCACTCTACGCCGCGGCTAAAATGGGCAAAGGCAATACCATTGTGACTTTCTATTGCGACGTGGCCGAGCGATCGTCATCTAAACTGTATAGTGAGCAGTACCTTGCAAGCAAAGGCTTTAACCAGCCGATAGAGTCGCTCGAGGATATGTTTCGGCGTTATAAAAACCAACCGAATGCAGCGGTGGTGAAGGTGGCCCATTAAAACCCATCGCGCCGCGTGTTTTTGGGGATAAACAACAAGCTGGTATCGATGTTAGCGACACAAGGTATACTTAGGCCAATATTTTGTGGCTTGTGTGAGTTGATATGATTATTTTCACCACTAATTTTGGCGATATTGAGATAGAACTTAATTTTGAAAAGGCGCCAGTAAGCGCGAAAAACTTTATTAAGTATTGTGAAGATGGCTTTTACGAGGGCACTATTTTCCATCGGGTGATTAAAGGCTTTATGGCGCAAGGCGGTGGCTTTACTGCCGAAATGGAAGAAAAGCCAACTCGGGCAGCCATTGTCAATGAAGCCAACAGAGGACTTAAAAACCTTAGAGGCACTATCGCGATGGCGCGTACTGATGCGCCGCATTCAGCCACAGGGCAGTTTTTTATTAATCTAGGCGACAATGCATTTCTTGATTATACCGCCACCACCAATGTCGGCTGGGGATATGCTGTATTTGGTAAGGTAACAGCGGGCATGGATGTTGTGACTAAGATGGGTAGAGCGAAAACGGCTTCGCAAGCGGGTCATGATGATGTGCCTAGAGAGCAGATCATTATCGAAAAAGTCACCCTTAAAGATTGATCACAGTTCCTCAATCAATTGCTAATTAGAGCGCTATATCAATAGCGCTTTTTTGATGTTGCAAGCTTAGTTAACGACATCGCCTTGCCAAACATCACTCCTACAACGCTGCTTATAACCAGGCTGATAACGGCTTGCTGAAAGCTCAAATCTGATGCTCTGCTTTGTATAAACAACATAAACAGAAATATCAGTACCGCAAAAGCTTGTGCCGTTTTTATGAAGGATTGATCTTTATTCACGGTGGGGAGCTTAGCTTTCATCGACGTTACCCGTCGATAGCTTATTGCTAGCCAGCGTTTCTTCAGGCCTTTTTGAAGCAATAACCAAACTGGCGCACTGAGTGTGAGTAGCAATAAACTGCTGAGGTTCCATAAACAGGGGATGATGCCGCTGCACTCTGGGCAAACGTAGCCAAACCAATGGCCAAAAGCGTTGCCATTGCTCCACAAGCTGCCTGGGTTCATTGCGTTGCAATGTGGGCAGGGAACCACTTGTCTGGATAACAGTGGTTCCTTGCTATCTTTTTCGATGAGAGTGACTTTAGGAAGTCGCTGACCCAATATTAATTCATTAATCGCCAACATGGGGTTAATGGTTCGAAATAGCAATAATGGGCTCGGAAGCTGTAGGATCTGATACTTACTTTTGTCATATTGCATCTAAACTCCCTGTCAATCTGAGTTATCAGGATCTCGTTATCGGTCTCGCGTGCATTTATTACACACAAGCATTAATACGGTTACGACCATCGGCTTTGGCGCGATAAAGTGCGGTATCTGCAGCGCATAGTAAGGCAGTACTGGTTCTGAACTGACCATTAATTTCACTAGCGTGTCCTTGGCTCACACTGACCGAAACAGACGCATCTAAACCTATATCCATATAGCTTAAGTCGTTAATGTTCTTTTGGATCAGTCGTGCAGTTTGCGCTACCTGGCTAGCATTGCTGTTAGGCAGAATAATGGCAAACTCTTCACCACCATAACGCGCGGCAGTACAATCAAGATCAGGCAGCGAACTTTCGATAGCTTTGGCAATTTTTTGTAAACAGTAGTCACCAAGAATATGGCCGTATTTGTCGTTAAAAGATTTAAAGTGGTCAATATCGATGATCAATACGCTGACGGGGCGATTTTTATCGGTACAGCTTTGCCAATGGTTTTGTAGCTCAGCATCAAACACGCGACGGTTGGCCAATTTGGTTAAGCAGTCGGTGGATGCCCATTGATGCAGTTGCTTATATTCGGCGCGATATTTAGTCAAATCTCTAATCACAATGGCAAATAGCGGCGTGCTCAAGGCAAAATGTGTTATCGATACCTCGACATCTTTGCTGGCATCGTTTGCTAGTCGCAGTGTGGTCTCTGCGGGGGCGTGGTTTAACGGACGGGCGCCGGTACGTGATTCAATAATCATTTTTTGGTAAAGGGTTTTTTGTGGTTCCATTAAATAGGTTTGCCACTGCTGGCCAATCAATGTCGGTGACGTTGTTGGCTCATCAGCTTCCAGAGCATCAGCGAGTAAGAGATCGATAGCATGTTCGTTGATGAGTTGAATCGTACCGTGTTCATCAACGACCACTACCGCTTCCATTAATAAGCTAACTAACATCTTAAGCGGTTGCAGCTCAGCGCTCGGCAGTTGATGAGTGGTTTTTAGCGGACTAGAAGACACTGTTTTGCTAGCTGTCTTACTGGTGGTATTAATAGCATTAGCAGATGATGCTGAGTTTAAAGCCCTATTAGAAACAGTATCAGTTGGAGTCAGCAACATAGCAAATATCCCTTTAATGAATTTAACGCTAAGCTCGCGTTTATTATGGAGTTACTTTAGCTAAAGGGATTAAATTTAACCTTTCGGTAATCTTCTTGTTTAAGTTGTTGTTACTATTTGCTTTTATTTTTATTGGTGATAGATCCAAGTCATTCGAAAGTACTGGTAATGGTCGCCATCATGTACAAAGGTATTAGTTTGTCGCTAGTTGGGATGATTGGTTAGGCGTTAAATGCTAGGTGCTAGGTGCTAGGTGCTAGGTGCTAGGTGTTAGATGCTAGGTGTTAGATGCTAGGTGCTAGGTGCTAGGTGCTAGGTGCTAGGTGCTAGGTGTTAGGTGCGGTAAAAATATGGCGGAGGAAATAGACTAAGAAATATAGCCTGCCAATGTTAATCAGCACCGAGTTCGGACTGCTTTCTCATGCTCCCGTTGGCACATTAGCAAGAGCTAAGCCTTTACTGTGAACACCTGCGACGCACTTTTCGATGAGTTGCCAGCACTTTAAAAACTAGTTAATGGAATTTCTGGGCTAGGGGTGTAATGCATGGCTATAGGATTTCCCCTTACACCACTTGCCGCCTTGATGCTGCCTTTTAAACTCACAGGCCAAAAATATGGCCAGCCATTGTTAATCGCACATTTTCAGACAACCGACTAAACTTGAGTCATGAGTTTATGTAAGAGGTAGGTATGGCACGTCCACGAAGTACGCAAGTTAGCCTTGAAGACACCCCTTTTTACCACTGTTGTAGCCGGGTGGTTCGGCAAGCATTTCTCTGTGGTGACGATAAATACACTGGTAAAAACTATGACCACCGACGCGGCTGGGTTGAAACGCAAATACTCAAGCTGACAGAGGTATTTGCCATCGATGTAGCGGCTTACGCAGTGATGAGTAATCACCTTCATGTTGTGCTCTATATTGATATTGAAACGGTTAATAGATGGTCAGATAGAGAAGTCGTAGAGCAGTGGCATAAATGCTTTAATGGAACACCGTTGACGCAAAAATTTGTTAAAGGAGAGGTGATTGACGACTACTTAGTTGCTCAACTAAAACACTCTATCGCAACTTATCGCTCAAGGCTTTGTGATATCAGCTGGTTTATGCGTTGCCTCAATGAGCCAATCGCACGTCAAGCTAACTTTGAAGACAACTGCACTGGGCATTTTTGGGAAGGGCGATTCAAAAGCCAAGCGCTACTAGATGAAGCCGCGGTACTGGCCTGCATGACCTATGTAGAGCTCAATCCCATTAGGGCCAAAATGGCGACCACGCCTGAAGAGTCAGATTATACCAGTCTGCAACTGCGTGTTAAGGCGGCATTAAACGGTGAGCAACCAACAAACTTACTGCCATTTATTGGTAACGAGCATAAACATCAACCTAAAGGTGTCGCATTCAGCCTGAATGATTATCTTGAATTGGTTGACGAAACAGGGCGAATTATTCGCGCTGATAAGAGAGGGGCAATATCAGCTAATGCACAAAAAATATTGCATCGACTGAATATTCCTACTGCCAACTGGCTGAAAATAACCACCGAGTTTGGGAGTCTTTTTCACGGTCCCGTTGGAACATTGCAGGAGTTAAGCACATACTGCGAACACTTAAATAAAAGGCGACGGCACTTTTCGAGTAGTTGTCAGTACCTTCAATAAGGTTAGGTTCTACCTCAATACTCCAAGGCAACTTTCTCTGTAAATAAACAGAGCTGAAATCCCGCATCTGTAAATCAACATTTTCCCAGTAAATCAATCATTTCTTACTCTTAGCGCAAGTTATAGCCGCCTTCAAAGCCTCAACATCATAGTTGAAAGATTCAGAGTCTTAGTATTTTGCCATTCGCTTCGTATGTTATTGATTAACAATGGGTGGCTATATTTATTCCGAGTTTGGGAGTCTTTTTCACGGTCCCGTTGGAACATTGCAGGAGTTAAGCACATACTGCGAACACTTAAATAAAAGGCGACGGCACTTTTCGAGTAGTTGTCAGTACCTTCAATAAGGTTAGGTTCTACCTCAATACTCCAAGGCCACTTTCTCTGTAAATAAACAGAGCTGAAATCCCGCATCTGTAAATCAACATTTTCCCGGTAAATCAATCATTTCTTACCCTTAGCGCAAGTTATAGCCGCCTTCAAAGCCTCAACATCATAGTTGAAATATTCAGAGTCTTAGTATTTTGCTATTCGCTTCGTATGTTATTGATTAACAGTGGGTGGCTATATTTATTTTTTGTTGCTATTCGCTTCGTATGTTATTGATTAACAGTGGGTGGCTATATTTATTTTGATGTAAAGTCCTTTTTAAACGGATCTGGGTAATTTATCAATGCAAAAAAGATGAGGCAGAGGTGCCTCATCTTTTGGGGTTAACTATGGGGGCCATGGTTATTGTTTTGCCATGGTTAATTGGTTATTTAAAGATATGGCTGTCCCATCTTTTAGTTAATCTTGCTTAAGTCTGTCCACGGCTAATTATTACTGGATCAGGGCTTAATAGCATTAGACTATTTTGGCTGTTTGATAATACGAAGCGAAAACTCGCCTTGCCGACAATCTTATCTAGATCGAGCAGGTTTATCTGCTGGCCATTACCTTGAAGCCAAACATCATCAATGACCTTATTGAACGGTCTTTCAAAGGCGGCGCCGACAAATTTCAATCCTCTATCGGTATTATCTATTAGCTTATATGTGATGGTTTGCTCTTGCGTAACAATAAAATCACCAGTAACTGGTTGATTGTTTATATCAGTGTAATTAAATTCCGGTACGTTGTTGGCCAAGGTTACTATCAGGTTAAACTCTACGATGTTGGATGTATCAGACATTTCATCTTCCTTTGATTTAGTGGGGGAGTTGGTTATTCAAAAACATGTTTCGATTTAATTGATCCTATCGGCTAGTCATCAAAATTTATCAACTTTAATACCATTACTTTTTAGTCTACTACTTAATTCTGATTGACTGTCTAATTCACCAAGGCAGGCTAAAGCCCTTGCGTAGACGATAGCAAATCTAGGACTTTGGTTTATTTTTACGATATTCTTCATTCGTTGTTTTGCTTGATAGCATTTCTGCATACTTATGGGAGAGATGATTGTGTTTTTAGCGATCTGAACTTGCAACAGTTCACTGGCGGATAACTTATTAAGGTAAAGCCTATTCGCTGGTTGCCTTTCCACAATAATTTCAAAAAAGTGCGTCGACTTCGCTGCGTGTAATGCGCTTTGTTTATAATCCTTATTTTTAAGGTAAAAAGTCGCTGCAGCAAAATGATATTTTGCCCAAACAATGTCAACTTGTATAGATTTTTTAAATGATTGATCAGCTTCGAGCATTGCAGCAATCTGTATTGGTCGATACTCTTTAGGCAAGCTTTGAGAGTCATCGATAAATATTTGCATAATAAAAAAGGTGTTATATTGCTGTAGCCGCCAGAGTTTATTTTCAGGGTCATGTTTTAATGCCTCTGTTATAGCTTGATAGCTCAATTGAGCCTGATTATAAGCATCTTTATCACGGCCAAGATAATGAAATAAAGTTGCAAGTAGGTGATGACTTCCTGCTAATCTTTCTAAGGTATAAGGGTCATTAATATTACTAGTGTTTAATTGCTGTTGGATTTTCCGGTGTATTTTTATAGCTGCATGAATATCGCCCTGTGCCAGCACTGCTCGAGCCAGCCACGAACGTGTATTGGCAACATCTGCAATTAGTTGAGAGTTGGTTGTATCTTTAGTTAGCGCTTGTAGATTTAATTCTAACGAAGCCTCAAATCCCTTACGCGCATTAGCAAAGTCCTGTAGCTCCATCGACACCGACCCTAGCGTACTCTGCGCATAGGACAACTCCATCAAGGCATCATTATCCTCTGGCGCGATATCAAACATGCTCTGGCTGTAGGCGAGATATTTTTCAAACCACACTCTTGCCGCGTCCCAGTCGCTTTTATCGTAATCGAGCTGGCCTATCCAAAAGGCATTGGCGCCTAAGGTTTTAAGCAGCTCTAAATTGTGTGGCTGCTGATTTAATAACGCGGTTAACTTGCTGCGGGCGGCATGAAAGGCGCTGCTGGCCTCATCGAGTTTATTACGTGAATAGGCTACTTCGCCCATGGCCTCTAAGGTTTGCGCATGTTGGAAGTTAGCGTCAAAGCCAAGGTTGTTATCGTAGCTTTTTTTACCGGCGAGGTTGGCGTCGGTAAAGTATTCTAACGCTTTATTGCTGATGCCATCGAGCAGATCCATACGGCCGATGCCGCGCATCTTGTCGGCGAAATCCCCCACCATAAAGCCGAGCAGGTTCTCTGCCGCCAAGCGCTTTTGCTGGGCGACCTTTTCCGCTTGGTTACTCTTGATACTCATCATTAGCGACAGCACAGACAAAATGCACAGCGTTGCTATGGTGAGGCGTTTACGCCAGCGCTTTAGCTGCTGTTGTTGGGCTGAGGCGGCAATGAGCTCGCGCTCTTGGGGCTCGATGGCAAACAGGGGGTTTTGCTGCAGGGTTTGCGCCTCTTTGAGCGGTTTGCCGCCCGCGAGCAGATAGGCACTGTTTTTGTGCTCTTTGCGCCAGCGTTTGGCAAGGTGATATAAACGGCTTTTTATCTGCAAGTCACTGAGATGCGCCTCTATCCAGCTGGTGGCACGGGGCCAGCGGCGTAATAGCGCTTCGTGGGCGATGCTAAAGCAGGGTTCTCCATTTTGCAGGTGGGAGACAAACAGTCGGCTGTCGACCATGGCTTGCACCAGGGCATGTGCTGACTCGGTCTGTAGCTGTGACCAGCGGGCGGTGCGGCTGGTGATGGATATTTCGTCTTCCCTTAAGGTGATCAGCAGGGACAGTACCTGTGGCAGGCAGGCTTTTTGCTCAGCGGTTAAGCTATTAACCGCGTCTTCGGCGTTTTTACCGATGGCGCCCTCGATGCCGCCGAGCTCTTTATAGACTGACACTTGCAGTTGATTATCGGCGCTGCGCTTTAGATATAATGCCTGCAACATATATTGCAGCATCGGCAGCGCATCTGGGTTGCTGGCGGCCTCGCTGCAAAGCAGTTGGTCTAGCGGCATGGCAGTGTCGGGGTCGTTGTCCCAGCTTAGGTTGGCGGCAATGGCAGGCAGACGGATCATCTGCAACAGCTCGCTGCGAGAGGGCGGCGCTAAATCGAAATGAGCGCCGCGGCTTTTGCCCGCCATTAAGGTGGGGAAGTTCACCAGCAGCGGGTAAAACTCATTGCGGCAAGCACTGAGTATCAATACGGTGCCCGAGGTGGCCAAGTGCTCGATAAGCTCGACAAATTGATGGCGTTCATCATCGTTAAACAAGGGGGACGACAGTAAAATTTCTAGTCTGTCGATAAACAGCGAGAAATGGGTAAAGCCCTCGGTTTGTGCTTTTAGTGCTTGCTGGCATAGCTTAATGACGGCATTGGGCTTATTGATCAAGCTGGTGGCCAGTGTGTCGGCACTATAACCATCAAACACCGGCAGCTCGTTTATCTCCCAGTCGAGCATGGCACTGGCCAGCTCAATAAACAGCTGTGAACCGCTAACATCGGCAAAATCGAGCTCGCTATAGGAGGCGACTTTGACACTGTTGTAACCGGCGGTGGTCATTAAATTAGGCATTACGCCGGCATTGATGAGCGATGACTTACCGCTGCCGCTAGGGCCAAGGGTCAGGCAAAAGGCTCTGCCGTATTTAATTTGCTGGCTTATTCTATCCAGCAAGACGCTGATCTGTTTACCGCGGCCAAAGAAGACGTCGGCATAGTCGGCACCATAGGCTTGTAGGCCGGGAAAGGGTGAACCACTTTGCCAACTCTGATGGTCGGCGACTTTTTCTTGGCCAATGGGAAAGCGTACTTCAGCTAAGGTGCGATAACCGCGTTTACGAATGGTTTCAATGAATATGGGGGAGGTTGCGCTGTCGCCGAGTGCGCGGCGTATTTGATTGATGATTTTATGTAGCGGGTTGTCACCCACATCGGTGTTGGGCCAGCAATGGTTAACAATGTCATCGCTACTTAATACTTCACCTGCGCGTTGGCACAGTAGTGTTAGCACATCCATGGCTTTGGGTTCTAGCTGCTTGACCTGTTTACCGGCGCGCAAGCTATTAGCGCTGGGATCAATTTGCCATTCACCGAAGAAAAAAGTGGTATCACTCATAGTTTCATTCCATTGGTTCTATAGGGCGATGCATAACCGCTTAGCACTCAATCAGTCCTATTGGGTTTAGCCTGAAGCTAATAAAAATGAATTCTGAAATCAGGCATTTAAAGACTAAAGCGTCAATGATTATGTCACCGTTTAGGATGTAATAGAAGAGTGTGGCTTGTTATTTTAATGTTTATTTTGTCGGCGTTATTAAGATGTGTTGAAGATGACTTTTATAGGGCGTTAAATCGATCCTACGGCTACAAAATTAACGCGTATTTTTATTGAGGAGCTAGCACTAACAGGGCTTTTGAAGTTAGTGGGTCTTTACTTTTATCTCGAAGTGTTCGATATTTAAAGCGCTATAGAATTAATCCGTCGTCAATGGAGGACGTTATGTCAGTATTAACAATCGGTTTTTTGCTGCTGCTTTTAGGGATCGCCTTTATGGGAATGCCCGATCTTAACCGTACGCTTAAGCAACACGACAGGGAGCAGTGGAATACTTTGCTAGGTTATCAAGGCGCATTTATGGCGCCTTTCGATAGGTTGACATTGTTTAGCTGGACCTTGAGTCGTCGCTTTGAGGGATCTGACAATATCGATATTCAGTACGCTGGTTACCAAGCTTTTAAGCAGGCGACTCGGGTTAAATACACCCTGTTAGTTGGCATTTCGCTGATTATTATTGGGTCTATTACCTCTTTGTTAGGCTATTAATCGGCAGCATTAACGACGCTAGGCAACACCTTGCGCTGCTTAGTCTTATTGGTTTGATTTAATTTGCCGCTGCTATGGTGGCGGCTGTTGTCTTTTTTGCCAAAATGCACTCTGTGGCCAGCGTTGCTCCTCATTATAGAAATAGGCTTTCTGGCCTAAGTATTGGATGAAGTTACTGGCCACGCTATTGCGATATTGATTGATGGTTTGCGCATCATCATTGAGCCAATCGGTAATCGCGGCGGCGGCATCAATGCCATTGTTAAGCGCTTTATAAATTCCTTGTGAACTGATGGGGTCAAAGCTAGATGCGGCATCGCCCACGGCGAGCCAATGTTCGGCTGCCGGTGGATCCATAATGGCGGATTGAGCGACCCAGGTATGCAGGCGACTTGGTGCAGCTTGATTGATAATCGGCTTGATGTGTAGCGTCTGCTGCATTGCTTGTTGCCAGTGAACACTACTTTTGAGCTGTTTCTGTTGAATCGTTGCGGGATCGGTGGCGACGGTAACGATCACCTGTTTGTTGGGCAGGTGGGCTAGATACCACCAGCCATAATCGACCGCTTCAAGCAGTGTCATTTGCCGATAACTGTTGGCCGAACTAATGTTGCTGGCGTCAAAGTATGCACTGACCGCCACTAGCTGATCTTCAATATTTGCTTTGGCGTCAAACTGGCGTGCCACTTTGGCACTGCGGCCGCTGGCATCAACAATGAAGCGGCACCTTAGCTCAGCATTGTTACGCAATGTAACCTTTATCGGGTAGGCGTGCTTATCACGGATCAGGCTTGCAAAATGGGTGTTTTTCAGCAGTGCCCCGCCTCTTTTTTGCAGTTGCAGCGCTAAAAACTTATCGAAAGAGGCTCGGTTTAAATGCCAGCCATGGCCCTGTGGATTAAAGAGGTAGTCGTTAAACCCTAACTGATCACTACCCCAACTTGAATAACTGCCTAAACAGGGAGCATGTTTTTGCGCAGTGAATGCGTCCCAGATCCCTAGTTTTTCTAACAGTTGACGGCTATCGGGTGGAATGCTCTCGCCAATACGCGGCGCAGTGTAATCACTGGCCTCGATGACAAGAGTATTGCTAACCCCTAGGTTGTGCAACGCAATTGCCGTTGCACAACCTGCGGGCCCCCCTCCGACGATAATGACGTCATAGAGTGGTTGCATCGATTACCTCGTCTTTTTGATGGCAGTCTTGTCTCCTGCCACCATTGGCCATGGCGCTGGCGCTTTTAGATTTGGCGTAGCCCCGGAGAGTCGACTCTCAACCTCCAGATAGACGTTGTCGGGGTAGCTTGCGCCGTCATCGATGGTGGTGGCTTGCACTATCACGCCGATGTCGTTCCACTTTTCTAGCATTTCACGGTACTCCCAGAATCGCCCGGCGTTAGCCAGATTGCCGCTATCCTCTGGGCTATTTTCTCTTGGAACTGTGCCGCTGCCTCTGACGGAGTAGCGTTGTGGTGGCAGGCCGTGGCGGTCTTTCTCTATCTGTTGATCTTGATAGTCTTGCGCTGTGTAGACGGTGACCGGGCGCTGTGCAGGCCAAGACCAATACAGGGTTTGCGAATCTTGGGTGTTAGGTGATGTTTGGTGAATGGCACAGGAGTTATAGTCTGCATGCCAGGGCAGCGCCATAAATTTGGTGGCATCGCCGGGTTCTAGCCCTAAATATTCGACATCTTCATGACGGGGGATCCAGCCAAGCGTGAGTAACGGGGTGCCATAACTGAGGCTGTTATCGATTACCGAGGTGTAGTCGAGGCTTTTGTGGTGGATCCTGAAGGGACCCGCACCCTGCTGCCAGTTGCTGACATACATGCTCGGCTCGCGGATCACCCAAGTCATGTCGATACCTGGGCTAAAGCGGCCGCCTAGGCAGTTTTGCAGTGTGGCACGATCAAGGTATTCGCCTGCGCCTAGCGGGTTATCGTTGGTCTTTTTGTATTGATGATTCGACCAGCAGTGCAGGGCGTGATATTGGGTGACAGTTGGGCTGAGGAAGGGCTTGCCGCCAGCGGGGCTAGAATCGCCTAATGATAATGGCATTAGCGGCGCGCCGACATCGATAGACTGCGAGCGCCAGCTTGCTTGCTTACCTGCATTAGGTTGGCGAATATAAGCCAGACCCGCCAAGATGGTTTCATCGGGGTTATCGTCGGCGGTAATGCTGTCGACACTGTTGTGGGCGTCAATAGCAAAGCCGGGGAGGTAGGCGTTCCACAGTTGCTGGGCGGTGGCTCTGAATATCGGCTTGATATGATCGTCAAAAGCGGGTTGGTAGTCGGGGTTAAACTTGCCCTGATGATATACCGCGGGCTCTAGCGCCAACTCTCGCAGGAAGAGGTCGTAGGCTTCGTCGAAAAGTGACACCACATTGAGGGTTTGCGGGGCATAGCTTGGATCGGTTACCACGACCCAGCCGCCAAATACCGCTTCTGTGGTGCCGTCGTCAAACAACACCGTCGCATTCACTGGGCCGTCGGAGGTGTCGTCAAACCATTGATCGTTGTTGACGGGGTTATTGATTTTAACCTTGTCCTCTGCGTCGAGCTTCCACGCATTACTCTTGCCATATCCGCCGGCGACAATGAGGCGACCACTGCTGTCGGTTTCCATTTCACCTAAGCTGTCGATGCGACCCTGAGGGGTGTCGAGTTGCTCAAAATGCATATAGGGAAATGATTGCGGGTAGTCAGGCAGACTGATGATCTCGCCATCTTTCTCTATGCTCGCCTGCTCGGCTGGACAGAAGCTGGCTTTGCTGTCGCAGCCCTTTAGTGCACGAGGTCCGGCGTCAATGATCAGTTTTTTCAGTCTCGCGCTATTGTATGGATCTAGCCCTTCGCGCAGATTCCTTAACGTCGGGGTGCCGCCATTGTCGTAGGCGACGGCGCCGTGGTCATCGTCATTGGCAAACCAACTGCATTTCTTATTGGCTAGATGCACGCTCCATACAATATCGACCACTTTCTTGCCGTTGATACTACTGCCAATTTTTATCTCGGCGCCGTTGTTGGCGGGGTACTGGTCAACATCTTC
The DNA here is from genome assembly GCF_023284025.1 of Shewanella abyssi. Classification (GTDB taxonomy): domain Bacteria; phylum Pseudomonadota; class Gammaproteobacteria; order Enterobacterales; family Shewanellaceae; genus Shewanella; species Shewanella abyssi. The sequence continues at coordinate 68,879 of NZ_JAKIKR010000004.1, forward strand.
TGTGGGGTAGGCAAAAATACGAAAGCGTGCCGCTTGGCGTTTAAAGGCGCCACAACTGTCGCGAAATTCAGAGCTGCTGATGATGGTGTCTTCTGTGCCGGGGCGGATCGGTAGCCCGCCTGTCGTTGGGTCGCCAGGTTTACCGGGTTGTGGCATCGCTGCAATGGACTCTGGTGCGAGGTAGTACTCACTGCTGTTGCCGACACGAGCAATACCAATGGCGGGATGAATTTTAAAAATAGACTGAGTCATGATTATTGCTCCTGTTGGCTTGCTGAAGTAGAGAATGCGGGGACAACGCCGTTTTCCCAGCAGGCGGCAATGGCTGCACCTACCTTGTACATGGTGTTACCAAACTCGGCGCCAGCCATTTGTTGCACTGCCGCAACGCTAATGTCGTTACTATTGGCCAGTTGCTGTTGGTAGATTGGGTTAAACACGATATTCATTAGCTGCAGGAAATGGCCAAAATGGTTGATGAGGATCTGCTGGTTTTTACGCCCTCGTGGACTGCCGAAGCCTAAGGGGAAGGTTTCTGGCAGCGTCTGCTTGCGTAAGTAGGTAAACTTTTGGAAGTGATCCCAATAGGGCTGAATATCATCGACATGATTTTGATATTCAGGCGGTAGCTGCTCCTGTTGGTAATCTTCATAGCGTTGCTCAATGGTGGCATCTGGGGAGATATTGTCATTGGGCCAAGCTGCGCCTTCACCCTGATCGACAATCAGATCTATCAGGCCATTAACTTGCACCAGCCCTTCACAGCAGTCTTCACTGATTATTAGCGAGCTTACATCTGGGTAGGTGGAGGTAAAATGGGCGACCTGATTATTATTGGGGATGATACATTCACTGAGCATGGCAGCTCCTTCGCGAATAGCTTGATAGATCTCGCCGATGGAACTGTACTCTGCGGTATTGGGGTCTAAAGTTGCACTGCTAAACTCACCAGGGCACTCAATAATGCACATGGCGTTGATACGCAGCACATCCATCGGACCTATTTGTGTGCTGTAAGGACTGAAGATCTTGGTGGGTTGATTTGGATTAGCTTCAAAGTCTAGATGGGGTACCTCGCCGCCATAGTGGGGGGCGGTGATGTGTAGATCGCAGCCATAGGCGTTGGCAATATTGGCCGCACATTGCATATGCAGCATCTCTTGGTTGACTACCGAGCGTACTAGGCGCCTGGCTTCTGACGCTTGGTCAATGACCGAATACATGGCCGACATGTAAAACGGAATAGTATAGAGCTCTACGTCGACCGCCCATTGCAGGTGCTCTCTAAGGGCTTCAATGGTCCAAGGGTTTTGGCTGGTTATCTTTTTAGGGTGCTTTAATGTACGGCTGTTTAGTAAGTCTTGCTGCGTTCTCGTCCCGAGAAATTGAGAAATGCTCATCAGGTAATTCCTTTTAGTTCGCTGCATATTCTGGTGCGGTGACACCATCTGCTATAGGGAGTTTTTGGCTGTGTAAAAACTGTAATATTTGCTGCTGCTCTGTAGGGGTTAACTTTTCAAACTCGTTAGCGGCAGGCGCGGCCTCACTGCCATCAGCGCCATGTAGTAGCACCGCCTCTTTGATCGTTCTTGCGCGGCCATCATGCATATAGGGTGCGGTGTTGCTGACGCCCCAAAGTGCACGTGTTACATAGACACCAGGTTGTGCGGCGTAACCTGGGGCATCGGTTGGTTGAGGGTAATTGTCGGCTAACGCATCTCCCATAAAGTGCAGTTTTAGGTCGCTATAGAGTGGCACTTTGACGCTGCGGTTGCTGCTCTCTAATCGTGGCCAGACATAGGCGGGTACCGTGGACTTAGTTTCGTCACTTAGGTTTAAATCAATCTGATAATTGTCCTTTGCAAGGAGTGCCACTGCACCTTTGTTGAGCCAAGGTTGCATCGCCTGATAGATTTTTTCAGGGGTCATAGTGGGTTCTGCTGCAAGCTTATTGGTCATGGCACTGGCTGTGAAGGCATGGTTAATGGCGAGGCCGGCTTCTGTGGCACTGTCATTTGAAGTGGTGCTGTTGGAGAGGTTCGCCACCTCTTGTGGACAATCTTCATCGGGGATTGCTGGTGTCATAATCGTCAACGTTGCTTCATCTATTGTGAGGCTTGAGGAGTGACAGTTAACACAGCCAACCTTATTAAAGAGTTGTTCTCCTGTTTGTAGCGCAGATTGATTGTTGTCGATGACTTGCTGCGGCGGCCTAAACATAGTGACATATGCCGTTAGTGCTGAGACGTTACCGATAGTGATCTCGTCGGTGAGACCATCGAGATCGCAATCTTTATGACCCACTTTTTCGACGGCTTGTACGCTAAAGTGAAAATCGAGTGCATCTTTGGCGAAGTGTCTAACGCTAGACGCTATGCCGCCCCATTGAAAAGGACGAACAATGAGGTCGCCCTGTACCCCGGTGACTAAGCTGGTGTCGGCAGTACAGTTATCTTTTGACTGGCAGACCACTGAGTAGCTACCAAAGTCGCTGCCTTTACTCAGCAAGGCGATGGTTTGTGTGCTATTTAGCGCTGCTCTGGCGGCTGTTTTAGCCGCAAAAGCTTGTGCGAGCAGGTCGGTGGTCATTTCTGTTGCCAGTCGTTGCGTGTAGCCAGCACCAAACACATGGGGCGGGTTACGCACAAACTTGGTCATTACCGCCTTGGTATCTGGGTTGGGGTCTAACAGCTGGCTTAAATGCTCTGGGAATTGATCATTGATAAATGCTGAACTAGCTGCAGGCGCTGAGCCCCCTTGGGCACTGGGTTTACGCACTTTTGCCACTGTCTTTGCATCAGCTGGGGTATATTCACCTATGGTGTTATGGCATTCGAAACAGCTTTGTGAATCTATGCCGTTGACACGAAGAAAAGGCCAAGCCTCAGGATCTCTGGTGGTGCCACCGCGATTGTTCCAAACCTCACGCTGTAGACTGCGGGGGCCATTTTCACCTTCTCCATGACCATTCTCAGGTAAGAAAGGGTTATTAAATTGATTTTGTCCCGCTTCTAAAACGTGCCCTAGCGAATATTTGTTTGCGAGTAACTCATCTTGAATGATATTGGGCTCTCGCTGTGGGGTGGGGACTCCGCCTTTGGGGTCGGCGACGTAAAGCTGTTTTGAGACGAGGCGAACGCCCGCTTTTGAAAATGCAAATGACTCCACCGCAGCCTCTGCTTTCGATGGACTCTGCGCTGTTGCAGCGTAGGCGCTGGCCATTGCTGTGGCTGCAGAGATAAAGATGACTGCTTTTTGTTTTAAACGGTATTTTTTTATCGAACCGTATAATCGCGTTTGCTTAATATGCATGACAGGTGCTCCATTTTGTGTCAGTTGAACATCCGCTGTTAACTGGATTGCTTTTCACTCGCTTTCTCTTTTAATTACTCACTTAGTTTCATTGTTTAGCGGTAGCGAATACTTGTTTCGATAGCGCGATAGAAGCTATTAACTGGAGTTTAGAATAAATCTTGAATAGCAACCTTTCGGTAATCTTCCTTTTAGTTAAGTTTTTATAATCAATGGCTTGCAGATTGATCTTTGATGGTTTTTTATTACTGCAAGGTATATTTATAAGGAGAGAATGCTAGGTTTAGCTGTGCTTTTGAATGGGTTGTTAGTGTGTTTATATCTGTATTTGCGTGGTCTTTTGTTGTTTCTTGGTATTAGGCATTATTTATGATTGTAATGACAATAATGGCGAGTATTAACTCGCCATTATTCAATTGTTACTATGACTAAAAGCACTCACTAGCTTAATGTTAACGCCACCATTTTTAACGGATGATTACCATCAAATGAGGGGAAGTCTTCATGGCAATCTAGCCATGTGTGGCTATTGACCTGACGTCCTTGCTTTTCGACGCAGCGGACTAAACTATCGAACCATGCTTGGCGATCAACTTTAGCGACATTGTTACAGCATACGATGGTGCCCTCGGGCTTAGTCGTTAGCATTGCTGGCTTAAACAAACTCTGGTAATCGTTGATGAGATCGACAATACCAAAGGCGCTTTTGGCGTATCTTGGTGGGTCTAAAAAGACCAGATCAAATTGTGTGGCAGCAAGTTTTGGATAGGCGGGCAGTTTTTGATTTCTTCGTCCGCCCACTTTCAAGCCTGCTAGCTGTCTTAATGCAGGGAATGCATCGCTTTGAATAAATTCACAGACATTTTCAACCTGGTTGAGCTGCGCATTTATCTTACCTGCTGCCAGTGCAAATGAGGAAAAATCGATATTTACCACACGTGTTGCACCGCCAACGGCTGCCGCTGTGCCAATACCACAAGTATAAGAGAATAGGTTGAGGACTGTACGGCCTTGGCTGTGTGATTTGACATATTCACGGCCTACGCGCATATCTAAAAACAGTAGTGGATCTTGGCCTTCATGACGCAATTTACTGCTGAACAAAATGCCATTCTCTTGCATCTGCTGTTCACTGGTCGCGAAGGCTTGATTGTCGGCAGTTAAGGTGTTCAGCACACGGGAGTTCTTGTTGGAGCGGTCATTATAAATAACCGGTAACATCGACTCTTGAGTCAGCAGAGCTGTTATTTGGCTGAGCTCGTCTTCTGTTAAGGCTTGATGAAAACTCTGGATCAGCCAAGCGTTGCCATAGCGGTCAATATTGAGCCCATTGATGCCCTCTACGGTACCGTGAAATATTCGATAGCAGTCGGTTTTATTTTGCTTTGCATGTGCTAAAAAGTGAGTACGTTTGCTAATGGCGGCACTCAAAGCTTGTGTTACTGACAGCGAAGTTGGGTTCGATTGGCTTATCGACATAGATATTGGGCTCATTAAAATAGTGGCAGTTGCGACGGCGCTAATAATAGCAAAATTGTAGCGATAAATATCCCTCGGGCGGCTGGACTTAGATATTGCTGGGCATTTTTAGGGGAGGAGGCTACATTGCTATTGAAATCATCTGGTTTGCCCACATGTAGTGTAAGAGAGGGTTATTTTACTTTAGAGACTGGTATTGGGCCGCAAGCACATTACAGCAAGTCGCATAGCCAAAAAAATGCAAGGAAGAGATAATGAAAATAGTACTGGTACATGGAATCTTTAATACTGGGCATGTGATGCACTGGATGAAGCGCCAGCTAGAACTGGCTGGGCATGAGTGTTTTGCACCGACACTGGCTTCATTTGATGGTCGCTTAGGCATTGAACATGCGGCTAAAGACTTACAAGAGCAAATAAATCAGGCTTTTGGCTTTGCAGATGAGGTAGTGATCATTGGTTTTAGTATGGGGGGCATAGTTGGCCGCTACTATCTGCAATGTTTAGATGGCGCACGTAGAGTAAGCCAGTTTTTTAGTTTGTCAGCGCCCCATGCTGGAAGTTGGTGGGCCTATCTACCCTATCCTTCAAAGGGCATTAAGCAATTACGGCCTAAGAGTGAGTTGTTGCTTAAGCTTGCTGCAACTGAGAATACGCTCGATAACGTACAAGTATACTCCTACCGTACACCGATGGATTTCTCCATTGTGCCCAGTTCGAGTTCTATTTGGGCGCGAGCCGAGAATAAATCCTTCTTTATCATTTTGCATTTGTCGGTGATATTTAGTCGAAAAATTGTGGCAGAGATCAGCGCTAATTTAGCAACTGAGTAGTGAGATGGTTATGGTGCCGCCAGCGACAGTGTTCAGTTTAAGATCCAGCATTGTAGGTTCGCTCAAACGCCTCTAGCTGCTCTTTCCTTTGCAGTTGCTCAAATTCAAAAGATTTTTGATGCAACTGTTTACTGAGACGTTGATTCTCTTGCGCTAATAATGTCTGTTGATAAACGCGTTTGAGGTCGGTCTCGACGACGGTTTTAAATCGAGTCAGCAGTTGCTTGGTGGGATTATCAAACTGGTTAGGTTGGGAGTCAAGCATACAGATGGTGCCAAAGATATCACCATTGGGCCAGCTCAGCGGTAAGCCTAAATAAGCAATCATACCGAGTTTTATATCGGGGTTATTAGCCCAGAGGGGATCTTTGCTGGCATCGCTTACCAATAACAGTTTTTTCCCAGTGATCACTGATTCACAATATAAACCAATGCCTAAGCGCTCGCGTTCTCTTGCTTTGTAGGGATTATGGGGAGAGTTGCTACTAATAAAAACTTCAATCTCTTTGGGGTAGGTTCGCATGATGAGTGTGGCGGGAATTTGAGATATTTCAGAGATTAAATTAACCATCTCTTGCCAGCTTTGGCTTATGTCTTCGTGGATGTTTATATCCTGAGTGTCGAAAGCAGCCATATCCATTTTCCCTTTGCCCTTTGCTTAAGCCTTACTTGCTAACCGTAAGATCTTTTCCATGTAGTCCTAATACTATTTAAGTTGGTTTCTAGCTAAAATCAACTTGGTGCACTAAAAATATTCACTTAAGCTTTTGCGCTAATGGCATGTCAATTAGCGCTAAAGTATTACAATGTTAATTGTGGAAAGGTTAATCGTGCACAACAGCCAGTGGGTTGGGTATTGGCTAGACTAAATTGCCAGTGGTACCGCTGACACAGACTATCGACGATCAATAAACCAAGCCCATGACCATGTTCATTTTCTTGCTCAGACTCGGTAAGCCCGCGACCTTTATCGCTGATAACAATTTCATGACTATTGATTGATATGCTGATCTCTCCAGAGTCACTGGCATTAATGGCGTTACTGATGACATTATTCAGCAGCATGCGCAGTACTGCTGATGCGGGCTTGATGATGGGGGCTTGCTCAAAGTTAATACAGACGCTAATACTTTTGCTACTCGCGAGCCCTTGCAGTGGTAAAACGATTTGTTGCACTTCGGCTAAAGTGAGCGATCTTGGCGGATGACTTCCGGTTGCTCTTTCTTGTTTTACCAAATTAAGTAGGGCATCAATAGTGTGCTGCATATCAAGGGCTGCACGTTGAATACGGTCACGTTGACGCGCTTGAAACTCAAGCGCATTGTTCTGCTCTTGCAGTTTTGCAGCGCCGCTAATCACGGTTAATGGCGTTCTCAGTTCATGACTGGCATAACGGGCAAAGGCTTGCTCCTGCTTAATCATCATCTCATTTTGTTGTCGATAATGGTTCAGACTATCGGCCAGCTCACGAAATTCAGTGGCTGACTGGTCTGAAACACCGAAGGTTACATTGGGCTCTGTTGATTTTAATTGCCGACTTAGCTGTGCTACAGGTTCAACTAAACGGCGGCTAAGTTTGTGGATAGCAAAACCAAATAACATAAAAAGTACGCCGATAAAGCACAGCACAAATAGATTAATGGCGTTCCATTCAGTGTCGCTCAGTTCAACGTTTTCGGTTGGCATAATCAGAAACAAAGGTTCTAATTGGCCATCGAGTAGGAACTCTCCTCGATAGAAAAAAATCTCTTGTCGGCTTGGTGCCGTATGATCGCTAAAGGGGTTCATCGTGATGAGCTCATTCCAAAAGCCCACAGGATGGTTATTTAACACTTCACCATTAAATCCGACCGGAAAATGGCTTAAATTGCCGTACTTCTGCGGAATGAGCTCCGGCGAATAGTAGACTTGTATATGTAGCCCAATTTCTAATGGCTGCTTAGCGCCCTGTTGAAACTGGCTGATGGCATAAGGCGCACTGCTTTCAAGTTCGTGTTGGTTAACCTCATCTTCAATCCATTGCATCATACCTAGCATCGACAGGTAAATTGTTATCCCTATCAATATGGCGACAGCACTGAAATACCACATTAACTTATGTGGCAAGCTTGAAGCTGATGGGACCTTGTTTAGCAGCTTGTTTAGCAATGCTCCTCTCCGAGTTGTAGCCGGAAGCCGACTTTAGGCACTGTGGCGAGCATTGGCTGTTTAAAGGGTTTGTCGAGTTGATTGCGCAGCTGATACATATGGCTGCGTAAAATATCGTTGTTGGGAGGCGATAATCCCCAGATATCTTCGATGATCTGCTCACGTTTAACCACATTGGGAGCATGCTTCATTAGCAATAACAGTATTTGATAGGTGGTTGGGGTGAGTGCTAGCCGCATCTGTTGGCGATACGCTTGATGTTTAGCAATATTAAGCTCGATATCGCCGAATTTAAGACTGGCTTGAGCTACTTGGCCGCGGTGACGTTTTATCAAAGCCTTAACTCGGGCATCGACAACATCGAGATCGAAAGGTTTACCCAGGTAGTCATCGGCACCACAGCCAAAACCGCTGAGTAGATCTGCCTTGTTATCAAGTGCGGTTAACATCAAAATCGGGGTACAGCAGCCAAGCGAACGCAATGCTTTACATAAACTTAAACCATCGAGTTTTGGCAGCATTAAATCTAATATAATGGCATCAAAGTCAAATGCTTGTGCCAGCGATAAGCCCAGCTCGCCATTATCTGCGAAATCCAGTTCAGCCCCTTGAGCCTCAAAGTAGTCTCCAAGAATGCCCGCAACGTCGATGTTGTCTTCAATAATGAGTAGTTTTAGTGTCATCGTTAAGCGATTAGTGATTCTGCTGATAGTATTTACTTTACCACTTTTTTGTCGAAGAAATGTCAATGACATTTTCTTCACCTTAATACAGGCATGCTACTGGAAAAATAAATCCACTAGGATGCCTCATGTCATATTCTCCTGCCAACCAAAGTGCTCATAACGCTGAAATATGTTTGTCAGTAATTGTGCCGCTGTTTAATGAATCACAAATGATAGTCCCCCTCATTTCGCGGCTTACCGCGGTGTTATCTGAACTGGATGAAAGCTCTGAAATTGTTTTCATTGATGATGGTAGTAGCGATGATTCCTGGCTGCAGGTTAGCCAATTACCTTTGGCCGATAATGAATATCAATGTATCAAATTGAGCCGCAACTTTGGTAAAGAGGCGGCAATGTCGGCAGGCATTGAGCATGCGCGAGGATTGGCCGTCATTATGCTTGATGCTGACTTACAAGATCCTCCGGAGCAAATCCCTTTAATGCTCGCCCAGTGGCGTGCTGGCTACGAAATCGTCAATATGAAACGACGTAAACGTCTTGGTGAAACCTGGTTTAAGCGTTTTTCAGCCGCGTGTTTTTATCGATTAATGAACTGGGTATCTGATTCTCCAGTGCCTGAGAATGTGGGCGATTTTCGCTTAATGAGTCGCCAAGTGGTCGACAGTATAAAAGCATTGCCAGAGCGCAATCGATTTATGAAAGGCTTATTTAGTTGGCCTGGTTTTTCGCAAAAAACATTGGAGTTTGATCGTGATCCCCGCTTTGTCGGTGAGACTAAATGGAATTACAGCAAGCTGTTTGGCTTAGCAATGGATGGCATCACCTCTTTCAGTTTTAAGCCGCTGCGTATTGCGACCTGGTGTGGGGTTATTACCGCGTTTAGTGCTTTTGCTTATGGAGGCTGGGTGGTGACTAAAACGCTAATTTACGGCGAAACCGTTGCTGGTTACGCTTCAATGATGGTGGTGCAATTAGGTTTGGCGGGTATTCAGTTATTAGCGTTAGGGCTTATTGGCGAGTATCTGGGGAGGGTATTTGTTGAGGTTAAACAGCGACCACTCTACTTGATTGAAGAGGTTGCTTATCGCCAGTCTATTTCACAAGTCAAGCCGAGTCCTCTGCAGCCAGAACGTGACGTTGTCGCACAAAGTAATGTTAGTTATCTGGAGGCTAATTGATGCAAACGTTGAGTTCTGGGCAAAAAAGTCTAGCGGTACTGTTGCTGGTGGTTTTAACTCGATTACTGCTACTGCCTTGGTATCCGTTGATGGATACCACTGAGGCAAGATATGGCGAAATGGCGCGTTTGATGGTGGAGACTGGCAATTGGATCACGCCACTATTTGATTACGATGTGCCGTTTTGGGGCAAACCGCCGCTGCATACTTGGATGAGTGCAGTCTCTATTGTAGGTTTTGGCATATCAGAATTTGCCGTGCGTTTCCCCCACTGGATAGCCGCCATGTTGACCTTGGGCGTAGTGGCACTGTTTGCTAAAAAGTTACGCTTACCTGTGTTGCCTATGTTGATTATTTTAGCTTCAACGGGGGTGTTTATTGTCAGCGCTGGCGCAGTGATGACCGACATGGCATTGACCTTAGGTTTGACGATGGCAATGGTGGGCTTTTATCTGTGCTGGCAAGGTGAAGTGCGCTGGGGCTATTTGGGCTTTGTCGGTCTTGCTATCGGCTTACTGGCAAAAGGGCCTGTTACGCTGGTTGTTTTCGCTATTGGCACTGGATTATGGTTGCTGTGGCAGTATGGTTTGATCCGCCCGTGGCAGCATTTGTGGCAGCGAATGCCTTTGTTCAAAGGGGCTGGACTCATGCTGATGATTGCCCTGCCTTGGTATGTTATTGCTGAAAATGCCACACCCGGCTTTTTAAATTATTTTATTGTTGGCGAGCATTGGTCAAGGTTTGTCGATAGTGGTTGGCAGGGTGATTTATATGGAACCGCACACGATCAAACTCGTGGCACTATTTGGCTGTACTTTATTGGTGCAGCGCTGCCTTGGTCACTATTTTTACCACAAGCACTTTATAAAGTGATCATTGCAGCGCCAAAAAGAAGTGATGAAGATAAAGCGCTACAGGGCGCTGCATTACCGAGTTACCTTATTTGCTGGATGATAGCACCAATGGTGTTATTTACCTTTGCAGGTAATATCTTACCGGCTTACGTTTTGCCTGGGATCCCTGCATTGGCAATATTGATTGCTTTTGCTTGGCGACATACCCAAGTACCTATGTTACATCGAATCGCATTGGTCATTCCTGCATTGTTAATGATCGCTGTTGGAGTGATCTATTTTGATGCGGGTAAGGATAAAAGTGAGCGTTGGTTGCTGGACCAACGGCAAGAGTCGTTAGCGACATACTATTGGGGAAAGATGCCATTTTCGGCTCGTTTTTATAGCGCTGGCAAGACTGAATTGATCACGTCTTTAACGGATGTAAACCCTAGCGAAAAGCCATTTTATCTGGCTGTCAAACGCTCAAAAATAGATGATACTCTTTTTTCAAATTGCGATGAGATTGCCAGCAATAAAGATCGAGGCTTACTGCTTTGTCGTCCCAGCAAATAGGCTTATTGAGCCAACTTTGGCGTAAACATCAGCAAGAAGCGCGCTTCTTGCTGGTGGGGGCAAGCGTCTTTGTTGCTGATGCAGTGCTATTTTTCCTACTGTTTGAACAATTTGCTTTACCGCTAATGCTGGCGAGAGTGGCGGCATTTTCTGTGGCGGTAGTGCTGTCATGGTTTGCCAATCGATGCTGGACCTTTAGCTCACGAGAACAAGTGGCTAAAGGTCGACAGTTGCTAATGTCAGCTTTAGTCTCGAGCACAGCTGCTATCGCCAATATATCGGCTTTCTATCTGATCTCACTGCTGCTTGGGCAATCTCTCCTCGATATGGCTTTTGCTTTTAGCGTTGGTGTATTAGCGGGCTTAGTTTTTAATTGGTTTGGTGCCAACTTTTGGACTTTTAGAGCGCTAAATATCGATTAATCCCAGTTAAAGAGAGTGATATGTTACAAACTGTTAAATTAGCTTTTACTCAGAGCGTAAAACCGATAGCTTGAATCATCATACTTTTGTGATTGTTGATGGAGTAAATCAAACATGGAATCGGTTTTCAAAGGCTTGGCTATTGGATTAGTGGTATTAGGGGGCATTGTTGCTCACTCTGCGGAAGCCAAGTCAACGTCTAAATTGACACTGACAGAAACAACATTGAACGCGCCTTTTAATTTGACGCACCCTATAGTGTCGGCCGATCTACTGCCGACTGCAGGTAAAGAGTTAATCGCCTTTGGAGTTGATGATTTAAGCCAACGTTGGATGGCAGTTTACGCGTTAGAAAGTAGTCAGTATCGGCTGGCGATTAAATTTGAATTGCCCCAAGCGCTGCACTCGTTCGATATTACTGAGTATCAAGCAGGTAAACGGCAACAATTGTACTTTTTATCCCAAGACGAACTGCTGCTTTTCCAGCCTCAAAAAGAGACCGTGACTGCCGAGTTAATCACCTTAGCTGCTATCAACTCCTTATTCTTTAAATCTCGTCCAGATTATTTAAGCCGCGGCGAATTTATCGCTGATTTAAACGGTGACAAACAAGATGATATCTTGATCCATGACTTTAATCAGGTGCAGCTGTTTATTGCTAATGATGGCGAATTTAAACACCAAGTATTGCCGATTAAACCCCAGTCTCGATTGTTTGACGATGGCGCTACGTATATCCAGTCAAAACTCTATATTAGTGATATCAATCTTGATGGGTTAGTCGACATTGTTAAAATCGGTGAGGGTGAGCTTGAGCTTTATCGGCAAACTGAGGCTGGGATGTTTGACCCTATTACGGAGTATGTGTCAGTGCGCCAACCCATAAGTGGCATTGATTGGTGGAACAAGCGCGATGCATTTGGTGAGCAGCTAGACCAAAGCGAGTTGCTATACCGTAAAGTGGAGGAGCTGAAAGACATTAATAACGACGGTATCACCGATATGGTGGTGCGTTATACCAAAAGCTCTGGTGTATTTGATAGAGCCAATGATTATGAGGTGTACCTTGGTGAGAACCAAAAAGGAAAGTTAGTGTTTCCAAAGGTGCCTAGCAGCGTTATTAAAGCGGAAGGCACATTAACGGGCTTACAGTTTATTGATATTGATAGCGACGATAAAGTCGAGGTGATGGTGGCTGGATTTGATATCGGGGTTGCACAGATCATCGGCGCACTGCTTTCTGGCAGTATAGATCAAGATGTTCATCTATTTAAAATGGATGCACAGGGGCGCTTTGCGCAAGAGTCGAATGTCAGTAAAGAGGTTGAGCTCAACTTTAGCTTAAGTTCAGGTCAAAGTGGCAGTCCTGTGGTTAAATTGGCCGATCTTAACGGTGATGGTTTGAAAGATTTAATGCTATCAGATGATGAAGACACCTTAAGGATCTATTTTGGCCAGTCTGGCTCACGCTTATTTAGTCGCCAGGCTGAAAAACACGATTTAAAGCTGCCTGTTGATGGCAACATGTTACAAAGCGATGACTTAAATGGCGACGGTAAAGAGGACATATTCATTAAATATGGTAAGCAAGATGATAAAGTATTAGCCAATCAATTTAGAGTGCTATTCGCCAGCTAAATGAGTATTTAACGGGGCAGTAAATTACTGCTCCGGTCATTCTAAATATACCGTTTGTTAACATGCCTCCCTTCCGTAAAAGTCACTTTTTATTCAATCTATATCGATAATAAGCATACTTTACAAAGCTATTCATAGACTTTCGTTACATTGCAGTTGTTGACAGTTCTTGACGTGAAACATTGGTCATAGGTAGTGAATTTGTCATTAATTAGTTAAGGAAAGTAAATGAAGTTCACACCTCGGGGAATTACCTGTCTCTTTTTTGCATTGGCTACAACGGTCGGTTGTAGCTCTGGTGATGCGAGTGACTCAAGCAGTGAAGCTTACGTACAGTATTACAATGCGTCACCTAATAGCACGGCAACAGCCCTGGTTTTAGATGGCTATCAATACACGGCGGTGAGTTACGCAGATTCTCAACCTCGCTATGTTTACAGCACGGGCAGTGCAGAGATGGAAATCGTTGGTACTGATGAGCAGGGCGAGGAGTTATCGCTCTATACCGCGACACTGTCACTGGCAAATGAAGATGATCACTTTTTTGTTTTACTGGGTGATTATGGAGCAACAGAGTTACTCGACATTCAGTACGATCGCAGTGAGATGGATGAATTGAACAGTGATGAAAGTGATGACTACAGTAAGATGCAGATGTTAGTTACCCATGCTGCCATGAATGAGCCGACTTATGATATTTACTTTGGTATAGATGGTGAAGGTTTTAGCGCCGCAACCATGCTGGATTCGCTGAGTTATAAAGGTTTTTCAACTGAGCTGATGTTTGATACTGGCGAATACGTGCTGTATTTGACTGAGGCCGGAGAGACTACGCCAATCTACACCACTACGGCATTGGACTTGAGTGATAATACGGTTTACAAATTTGTTATCCGCAATAGCTTTGGCCCAGGAACACCTAAGATAACCATTGATGCGGTTGATTCGACGGGGAGTCCAACCCAATATGCCAATATTGACGCCAACGCCGAATATCGCGTTTTTAACGCACTAAATAACGTTGATAATATTGATATCGCGATCGCAAGTAATCAGGAGACACAGTACCTTTATGAGTTGGGTAAGCATAGTTTAAGTGATTTCAAGACGATAGGTTATAACGACTACGGCGTAACGATTACCAATAATGATTCAAGTGAGGTATTAGCCAATAACTTACTGGTGACCTTTAATCAGGATGAGAGTAAATCGATACTGGTTTATGACGATGAACTTGGAGTGACCAAGGGGATGACGCTAACTCATGATCACCGTCCGCGCGCTTTTACCCATCTAATTGACTTAGCAAACTTGGTTTTTGACTATGAAACCTTGGCTATCTACTTCGTGAAACCCACGGAAACGATTGAATCAGCGGAGTATAAAATCACTGGTTTGGAGTTTACTGAGTTAGAATCCATTAGCCTTGCATCTGGAGAGTACGAGATTAACGTGGTCTTCGAAGATGAAAACGAAACGCTCACTTTACTCTATCAATCTGACCCTCTGGTATTTGATAGTGCAGGTAACTACACCATGGTGCTGAGTAAAGATGATTCACAGCCCTTGGGTTATCGACTGACCACTTTTTAATTGAGCTAAAGTATAAGTCACGCAGACCGTGGTTTATTGCGCGGTCTGTTAATTAGTACATTACTGCTTCTCTAGGCTTTTAAGGGCATAGGTGTCGATGCCCTTAATTACTTCACTTCTTGTTCGAGTACGTACTGCTGGCTTATGTCGTTGGCTTTTTTCTGTTATTGCAAACGCTGTTGCTCGATAGCATCCTCGTTTGACAATTTTCAGCGGTTTATTATAGGTAATTTGTACGTTTTTAACTCGCTTGAACCTGTAACCATTGTCTATTAATTACCTGCTTATATACTGCTAACAAAATAACTCGATATGTTGTCGTCTTCACTAGAGTGAAGACAGTTAGGAGTAAGTTTATGAGTGTTAAGCACGGCGGTATTATCGCTAGCTGTTTGGTTGCAGCAGTGTTCGTTTCAGGTTGTCAGACAACCAATCCATACAGTAATGAATCTCAAAATGCTAAAGCCACTAATGGTGCCTTGATTGGCGCACTTACTGGTGCGGTAATTGGCATCGCCTCTTCAAGTAAAAGTGATAGAGGTAAAGGCGCTTTGATTGGCGCAGCATCGGGCGCCGCGCTTGGTGGTGGTATTGGTTACTATATGGATGTGCAGGAAGCAGAGTTGCGCCAACAACTGCAGTCATCTGGTGTCAGCGTTACCCGCAGTGGCGATGATATTATTTTGAACATGCCAAATGATGTGACTTTTGGCGTAGATCAAACCGAACTTAGCCAACGTGCACAGCAGGTGTTAAACAGTGTGGCTTTGGTCGCCTTAGAATATGATGAGACCAAGCTAAATGTGATGGGCCATACCGATAGCTCAGGTGCAGCATCTTATAACATGCGACTATCTCAAGTGCGAGCAAGTGAAGTTGCCAGTTACTTGATGAGCCGCCAGGTTCCATCTGCACGAGTGGCCTCTCACGGCGTTGGTGAAGAGAGACCTGTGGCAACCAATGAGACTAAAGCAGGCCGAGCAGATAACCGCCGAGTCGAGATTATTCTTAGCCCACTAAGCTAAACATGGTATCTGTTTTAGTTTAAAAACCACCGAATCGGTGGTTTTTTTTGACTTGAATATGATTAAGCTAGTTTATCAAGAACACGGTCGCCAGCCCTAAGAAAGCAAATAAGCCGATAACGTCAGTCACCGTGGTTAATACCATACCGCCAGCGAGTGCCGGATCGATATTCATCTTTTTGAGGATAAGTGGAATACTTGCGCCAGCAAGGCCTGCGACGGTCATATTAATCAGCATAGCCCCGCCAATCGTTGCTCCCAGCGTAATATCGCCTTTCCAAGCCCACACAGCGGCAAACACTAGAACGGACCATAGTAAGCCGTTTAGAAAGCCAATGGCGAGCTCTTTGCCGATAAGCCATCTCGAGTTACTTTGACCAATTTGGCCTAAGGCGATACCACGAATCACCAGCGCTAAGGTTTGATTACCGGCGACACCGCCCATGCTGGGGACTATGGTCATCAAAATGGCAATCGTGGCGAACTGCTCTAATGTGCCTTCGAACATATTACTGACCGATGCGGCCAGTAGCGCAGCAAACAAGTTGACGGTTAACCAGAGTGAACGACGAAAGGTACTTTTAAGCACTGGGCCGAAGGTATCGGTATCATCGTCCATACCCGCCATCCCCATCATCGAATGTTCGGCGTCTTCTCGAATAACATCGACCACATCATCAATGGTAATACGGCCAAGCAGTTTGTTGTCATCATCAACAACAGGCGCTGAAACCCAGTCATGACGTTCAAACAGTTGGGCTACCTCACTGTCGGACATACCCACTGGGATAGGTTCAACATCGGCGGCCATGATGTCTCGAACCGACGAATCTGGATTACAGGTGAGTAGATCGGCAATGCGCATACCGCCGAGTACCCGGTCATGTTTATCGACCACATACAGCATATCGGTTGCCGGGGGGAGTTCGCCGCGAATTCTCAAGTAACGCAATATCACATCGATATTGACGTCAGGTCTTAAGGTGACGGTATCGGTGTTCATGATACTGCCAGCAGTATCATCGGGATAAGACAGTGCTTGTTCTACCCTAACGCGATCTTGGGTACTCATCGACTGCAGCACTTCATTAAAGACGCTGTCTGGCAAACTCCTAAGAATATAAGCTAGGTCATCTGTGTCCATGCTTTCGGCCGCTTTTGCGACGCGCTCAGGGCTCATTTGGCGAATAAGGCTGTCTTTGAGCTCTTCGCCTAACTCATCGAGAATTTCACCGGTGTGCTCTTGGTCGATCAACTGCCAGAGGACTTGACGAGTACGGGGCGGTGAAGATTCGAGAATAAAGGCGATATCGGTGGCAGCCATGTCCTGCAACATATTGCGGACATGAACAAACATGCCGCTACCTAATGCTTTATTTAGCTGATTGAGGCGCAGGTCTGATGTTTCGTTGTCTAAGACTTCAATCGGCATGGATCCCTCACAGGGTCGTTTAAAAGGCGCTTATCATAACGTAAGTAAAGGGGGATAAAGAACAAATATTATATAGAATTTATGGACTAACTGTCTTCGTCGAATTTGGTATTGATCAAATGACATATGGCATCTAACGCTGCCTCTGCATCGGGGCCGTTGGCGAGAAGCTGTATCGATTTACCGATCCCAGTTTCTAACATTAGTAAGCCTAGTACACTTACCGCTGAAGCTTGTTTTTCACCTTGAATAATAGTGATTTTAGCATCAAATTCTGACGCCAGAACCACCAACTTTGTCGCCGCTCTAGCATGCAGTCCGAGTTTATTGCAAATGGTAACTTGCCGTTCAATCGTTGGCATTTTTTAACTCGCGGTGGCTGGCGGTGACTTTGTGACGGCCTTTTTTGAAGTGTTCTGCGAGCCTTTCGGTGACATAAACGGAGCGATGTTGACCACCGGTACAGCCAATGGCAATGGTGAGGTAACTACGGTTGTTACGCTCTAAATCAGGTAACCAAGTTTCGAGTAAGTTCTCAATTTGCCAGATAAACTTATTCACCAAAGGGTGTAGATTTAAAAAGTCTTGTACTGGCTTATCAAGCCCGGTCATGGGCCTGAGATCGGGTTCCCAATGTGGATTTGGCAAAAATCGAACATCAAACATAAAGTCGGCTTCCGTTGGCATACCATGTTTAAAGCCAAAAGATTCAAACTTAATCATCAGTTCTTTATTGATACTGCCTAATAAAATTTCACGAACTTGGTCGTTAAGATCATAGATATTTAGATCTGAGGTATCAATATAGTGGTCAACTATTTTCGCCAGAGGTTCAAGCTGGCGGCCTTCAAGCTCAATAGCTTCTTTCAACGAAATGTTGGCATGAGACAAAGGGTGTAGGCGACGGGTTTCGTTATAGCGCTTGAGGAGCACCTTATCACTAGAGTTTAAAAAGAAACTGAGTAACTCCACCCCTTTTGGCAAGTGGGTTAAATGTTTTGTCAGTTCATTCTCTTTCTCAGGCATGTTGCGGATATCAACACTAATGGCGACTAACTCTGAGTTCCCCGAAAGTTGTTCAAGCAGGGTTCCCATCATTGGCAAGGGTAGATTATCGACACAATAATAGCCGAGATCTTCTAACATCCTTAGCAGTACTGATTTTCCTGAGCCTGAGCGACCAGAGACTAGAACGAGTTTCATCTTTTGACTACCTGATAAAAGTTACAATGTGTGTGTTATAGATGTATACGAGATGTACAAGAGTATAGGTTAACTTTTTTCTGGCTTAAAGCAAGAGCTTAGGCTAGTGGGAAAGAACATTTCATATTGTTGTAATAAATACTTAGGTCTTTAAATAACCCTGTTATATATCGATTATTTAAGGACCTAAATATTAGCTATTGAGTGATTAAGTCATATAGTTCCGATTCACTATTGCTTTTTCTTAGCTGCTTAACGATCGCTTTGTCGTTGAGCTTTTCTGCCATTGAAGACAGTGTTGCTAGGTGTTGCTTACATTGCTCCGCAGGCACTAACAGGGCAAATAATATATCGACCGGCTGTTTATCTATCGAATCAAAAGAGATCGGTGTTTCACATTTGATTAATATGCCCAACGGATGGTCGATATTAGCCAATCTCCCGTGAGGGATTGCAATACCGTTGCCTATACCTGTGCTACCCATTTTTTCGCGCGCCAACAGGCTCTCGAAAATCTCTTGTGAGGAAAGGGTCGGGTACTGGACAGCGGCAATATCGCTGATTAATTCCAGTACCTTTTTCTTACTGCCCGGTGTGGCACAGGTAGTGCATTCCGGCTGCAGGATGGTGCGTAATTCCATCGTTAGTGTTTGGTCAGCTTCTCTTTGTGTTTAATAACCTGACGATCTAATTTGTCGATCAGGGAGTCTATTGCGGCGTACATGTCCGCATGTTCCGAAGTGGCAAATACTTCACCTTTTTTAAGGTGAATTCGAGCTTCGGCTATCTGTTGCAATTTTTCAACGTTCAATATGACGTGCACATTATTGATCTGATCGAAATGACGTTCAAGCTTTGTAAATTTCTCTTCAACATAACTACGTAGTGATGCAGTGATTTCAACGTGATGTCCAGTAAGGTTAATTTGCATAGAAGTGTTCCTCCAAGTGCCTAATTTTAATCATAAACTTTTGCGTTGATTTGAGGGCGGGATCATCATTGCTTCGCGATATTTCGCGATAGTACGTCGAGCAACTTTAATCCCTTGCTCTGCCAAAAGCTGCGCCATTTTGCTATCGCTTAATGGTTTCTTTTGGTTTTCAGCTGCGACTAACTTCTTAATAAACGCTCTAATTGCTGTTGATGAGCACTCTCCACCGTCATCCGTTCCAACATGACTTGAGAAGAAATACTTTAATTCGAAAATACCTCTAGGGGTATGCATATACTTTTGTGTGGTCACCCTTGAAATCGTAGATTCATGCATCTCTACGGCTTCGGCAATGTCGTTGAGTACCATAGGCTTCATGGCTTCTTCACCATATTCAAAAAAGCCTTGTTGGAACTTAACAATACAGTTAGAGACTTTAAGCAAGGTTTCATTGCGACTTTCAATGCTTTTAATAAACCATTTAGCTTCTTGCAGGTGACCGCGAATAAATTGGCCGTCAGCTTGGCTTTTAGTGCTACGAGCCATCGAGGCGTAATGCTGGTTGACATTGATTTTTGGCATGTAGTCGGGGTTAAGTTCAACGACCCAGCGGCCTTTCTTTTTCGCCACTGAAACGTCGGGGATCACATATTCGTCTTTACTACGGGTCACTGCTAGACCGGGTCTTGGGTTCAAGGTTTGAATAAGGCTAATAGCGTCGCGCAGATCATCCTCTTTGAGCCTAGTCTTACGCATCAATTGCCTAAAGTCGCGTCCGGCAATCAAATCTAGGTAGTCTTTAATCAGCAGACGAGCATTATCGATGTGGGGGGTTGTTGCGGCATATTGAGCCAATTGGATCAGTAGACATTCACTTAGATCTCTTGCTGCAACACCGATAGGGTCGAAATGTTGCACCCGTTTGAGCACGGCTTCCACTTCATCTAGCTCGATCTCTGGATCGCCCATCGCTTCAAGAATGTCGTCACAATTCTGAGTCAGGTAGCCACGTTCGTCGACGGCATCAATAATGGCGGTGGCAATCGCCAGGTCATTGTCAGAGAAGGGCGTTAAATTTTTCTGCCATTCAAGGTGTTCGTACAAACCTTCGGTGGTTTCCCCTTGAAACGGCATGTCATCATCACGCATTCCACCTGAGCTGGAATTGGAAGAAACGGTATAGACTTCATCCCAAGTGGTGTCCATTGGCAGTTCATCTGGCATCGAATCTTGCGTCAATGCATCTGAGGTATCCACCGCGGCACTATCTTGTTGTGGGTCAATATCAGTGCTGGCACTGTATTCATTGTCGGCATCAGACTCTGAATAACTGTCAGAATCGGTCGTGGTTCTATCTTCGTTACTGACAGGTTCACCGTCGGATTGTTCTTCATCTAATTCAAGCAGCGGATTAGATTCTAATGCTTGCTGGATCTCTTGTTGCAGCTCTAAAGAGGACAGTTGTAGCAGGCGAATAGCCTGCTGTAACTGTGGAGTCATGGTGAGCTGCTGACCCATTCTGAGCTGGAGTGACGCTTTCATCTTACCGCTATTCCCTACACTGTAATTAAACGTTGAAGCTCGTTGACTTGAAGAAGAGAGTTTAAAGGCTCAACACTTTGATTGTATTAACGTACTTGATCAGTGCTACACAATTCAATGTTTATACTATGGATTAACTATAGCCTGAATTGCTCACCTAAGTACACAGCTCGAACTTGCTGGTTGTCTAAGATTTCGGCAGGCGTGCCTTCTGCAATTAGATTTCCGTGACTTACGATATAAGCATGCTCACAAACGTCCAATGTTTCACGCACATTATGGTCAGTGATCAACACGCCTAGTCCACGACTTTTTAACTGCTCAATAATCTTTTTAATATCGATAACCGATATAGGATCCACTCCGGCAAAAGGTTCATCGAGTAGAATAAACTGTGGGTTGGCCGCTAGCGCTCGTGCAATTTCAACTCTGCGTCGTTCACCCCCTGATAACGCCATGCCTTGGCTATCGCGGATATGGGTGATATGAAACTCTTCGAGAAGGTTTTCAAGCTGCTCTTCACGTTGCTCATTATCAATATCACTGCGAGTCTGCAGGACCGCCATGATGTTGTCACGCACTGAAAGCTTCCTAAAAATACTGGCCTCTTGTGGCAAGTAGCCAATGCCTTTACGTGCTCGAAGGTGCATTGGGTCTAAGGTTAAATCATCGTCATCGATAAAGATTTGCCCCTTGTCACTCTGTACCAATCCAACAACCATATAAAAAGTTGTGGTTTTACCGGCGCCATTTGGGCCTAGTAGTCCAATGATTTGGCCTGTTTTGACCGTTAAACTCACATCTTGTACCACGGCACGATTCTTATAACTTTTCGCTAAATTGCGTGCGGTCAGCGTTTTTTGGATCATTGCTGCTCCTGCTTTTCAATGGGTTCAATTGGCGTTGCAGGCGTCTCTTCTTGATAAGCTTCTGGCTGGATGATAGTGATGACGCGATCATCACCTTTTCCGGTGCTTTCAGCGACTAATTGCTGTAGTCCAATATTATATTCGATGCGATTGCCGGTGACTTGGCTACCCTCTTGCTCAAGAGTTGCATTACCTAATAAGGTTAGGGTTCTGGTTGCCAGCTCATAACGGATCTCTTTGGCACTTGCCGTCGCAGGCCGGCCATCTTCCATTATTTGAGTATAAGTAGCAGGGTTACCTGTTGCCACGAGTGTTTTACCTGAGCCCGCTTCTTTGGAGAATACCCGTAATTCATCAGCGTTCATTTTAATTGAACCTTGAGTGACTTCTACCGGACCAAAAAAGATCACCTGATTGTTTTTGATATCAGCTTCTTGGCGAGCAGCGGCAATTTCGACCTTCTGCTTTAAGTCATCGATTGCAGCATAGCTACTCACGCTGAGTAGGCACAATAGGCCTGTAAGTATTGTTCGATTGTATTTCATAACGTCCTTCTACTCCGCTATTGGGTTGCTAGCATGAGTGAGTATGTTTTTTAAGTGCTTATTTAGCATCATAGATCCCTTCGACTTCACTGAGTAACATTACACTTTGGGCATTAAGATCAGCGTAAAGGCCTGTTCCCTGGATCACAAACTCGTTGCCAGTAACGTGAATGATTTCATCAGAGGTCATGATCATCGTATTGAGATCAAGCTCTAAATAGGAGGTCGACAATGTTTGGATCGGCTCCTTTGGGCTAATAGAATCGATAATAACATTGTTTTCCAGTGAGACCTTACCGGTTAAATTATTATGACTTCCCTTGCTCGCCCGTAACCGCCATTGAGCTTGACCATTATCAGGGTAGATCAAGTAAACAGGGTCAGTGAAGTAAGTCATACTGGCGTCTTCAAAGTGTTCCATGTGCTTAGCGGTGACCTTGCTATTAACTAGGCCCGCTTCATTGTATTCAGTGCTGCGCAGATCGTTGATGATGTAGTTAGGGCGTTTGCTTATATCAATGTCTAACGTTGGGTCGCTTTTCTTAGATTGCACCTGCCAATAAAGAATAAGGGCCGTGCCAAATAAAGCGATAATCGCTAGCGTGACGCGATTCATATGCTCATCCCGTGAGCCGACTCAAACTTACCTTGGCTAAGCAACAGCAAGTCAGTGAGCTCTCTTAGGGCGCCGTGCCCCCCTTTAATGTGGGTTGTCATCAAAGCATGCTGCTTAACATAAGGGTGACCATCGGCGACACAAACCGATAAACCAACTTCTTTCATCACAGGAAGATCAACCATATCATCACCAATATAGGCAACTTCGCTTGGGCTGACATTGTAAAGTGCTAATAGCTCATTATAGGGGCTCAACTTATTATCTACGCCTTGGTAGATATGGGTCACGCCGAGCGCTGTCATTCTGTCTTCGACAATTTGCGATCTGCGGCCGGTAATGATGGCCACATTGATGCCGCTCGAAAGCACAGAACGCACGCCGTAACCATCGCGTGTGTGGAATGTTTTGAGCTCTTCGCCTGAGTTGCTCATATAAACTAGGCCATCGGAAAATACGCCGTCGACATCACAAATAAGTAGTTTTATTTTGCTGGCTGCTTGCCAAACATCATCGCTAATTGGGCCATATAATCCCTGTTTAGACATGTTAAATGACTCCTGCTTTAACCATGTCGAGCATGTTAAGTGCGCCGACGGGTTGTTGCTGTGAATTGATGACAATCAAACCATTTATGTTTTTCTCTTCCATCACTTTTAATGCTTCTGCAGCGAGTACATTATCGGTAATGGTGACACATCCTTTAGTCATTACATCGGCAATTGATGTGGTGCGCAGGTTAACTTCTGCATCAATCACTCTGCGCAGGTCGCCATCGGTAAAAATGCCGACTAAGGTGCTTGCCGTATCGACAATGGCGGTCATGCCTAAGCCTTTCTTAGAGATCACGTAAAGCGCATCGGTAATACAGATATCATCTTTTACCAGTGGCAGCTCATTGCCTTTATGCATGACGTCACTGACTTTTAATAATAGCTTACGCCCTAAGCTTCCACCGGGGTGAGATAGTGCAAAGTCATCTTTAGTAAACCCGCGAGCTTGCAGTAAAGCAACCGCTAATGCATCACCCATAACCAAGGTGGCTGTTGTACTTGATGTTGGCGCGAGCCCGAGTGGACAGGCCTCTTCAGGTACTTCAATACAAAGATGCAGCTGAGCTAACTTAGCCATATTTGATTCAGGCTTGCTTGTTACCGATATCATCGGTAACCCCATGCGTTTGATGACAGGCATCAAGGTCAAAATTTCGCTCGATTCACCGGAGTTGGAGATCGCCAGTACGATATCATTTTCGCTTAACACGCCTAAGTCACCGTGACTAGCTTCACCTGGGTGGACAAAAAATGCCGGTGTGCCAGTGCTGGCTAGTGTGGCAGAGATTTTATTACCGATATGGCCAGATTTACCCATTCCCATCACGATAACCTTGCCGGTGCACTGCATTATTAATTGGCAGGCTTGGGCAAACTCGCTCGAGTCTACATATTGGTAAAGGTTATCGAGTGCTTTTTTCTCGACATCAATGACCTTGGTGCCCCACTGGCGTAATTGCTGTTCATCTACCATGTCTTGCTCTCTCTAATTTGTTGCTTTATGTGTCGCATCCATATTTAAGATAGGAAAAGTATTGCTTGGTATGCGACAAATGTAATTAGTAGGACGACGCCATGCCAAGGCTTTAGCTGCCTAGCGCGTCCGCTCAATAAGATCAGTATTGCAAGTGCACTGCTCGTTGCAAGCACCATGTAGAAATCTCTCGTGCTGGCTGCCGCATCGACGGCACCTGGCGCAATAATGCCGGGTATTGCCAGCACTGCTAAAATATTAAACAAGTTTGAACCGACAATATTGCCGATGGCTAAATCATCTTCTTTTTTCAATACGCCTGCAACACAGGCTGCAAGTTCTGGGAGGCTGGTGCCCACGGCAATAATCGTTAGCCCGATGACCAGATCAGAAAGGTGGTAAGCCTTAGCAATACCTACCGCGCCTTGAACCATCCAATCGGCTGAAAGTGGTAAGAGTATCATTCCAATGACAAGCCAAAGAATCGCCTTCTTGGTCGGGACATTTACAGGGATCTCATTATCCGCATCAATGGCTAGTGTATCTCGATTCTTATTCGTCAGACCATGCCAGATGAGGTAGCCCATCAATGCAAAAAAGAGCACTAATAGATAAATACCTTCCATTCGGGTTAAAAAACCGTCATGTAAGAAGTAACCCACAATGACGGTGGCGGCTAGCATCAATGGAATTTCACGTTTCAGTGTTTGTGAACTGACAGAAATGGCACCGAGCAGTACGGTAATACCCAAGATAAGTGTGATGTTCGCAATATTGGAACCGAGTACATTACCAATGGCGGTATCTGTCATACCATTCATTGACGCGGTGGCGGCAACAAACATTTCTGGCGCTGAGCTGCCCATAGCAACAATGGTCAAACCGATTAACATTGGCGGAAGGCCTAAGTTGCGCGCAAAAGCTGCCGCACCGTAGACAAACTTATCTGCACTCCAGACTAAAGCACCTAAGCCAGCCACTAACAAAAATATATTAAATAACATCAATTCTAAGTATTTGGGGATATAGCCGCGTATTTTCGCTGTAATTGAAGAAAAATGAAAGTATTGAGGTGAGATAGTGTTGATTTGGTTGTACCTGATGAGTCTATTACGTACAATTTCTACCTATCCGCTAAGGAAAAATGGATGTTTCTTAATTTGAATGCAGGGCTCATGCATGACTCAAAATCCTAACTCATTGGTCGAAATCCACAATATGGCCTTTAGCCGCGGCTCCCATGTTATTTATGAAAATATCAGCCTATCAATCCCTAAAGGCAAGGTGACGGCGATAATGGGCCCAAGCGGTATCGGTAAAACTACCTTACTTAAATTGATCGCGGGTCAGCTCACGCCAGATCAAGGCAAAGTGCTGTTTGATGGTACCGATGTGCATCAATGTAGCCGCAGCCAATTGTTTGCGCTGCGTAAGCGTATGAGCATGCTTTTTCAAAGTGGCGCGCTATTTACCGACATCAATGTGTTTGATAATGTTGCGTTTGCGCTCAGAGAACACTCAGGTTTGCCTGAAGACATTATACGCCACATAGTATTGATGAAACTCGAAGCGGTTGGGCTGCGGGGCGCGGCGAAGTTGATGCCGAGCGAGCTTTCGGGGGGGATGCAGCGCAGAGCCGCCTTGGCACGTGCCATTGCGTTGGAACCGGAAATCATCCTTTATGATGAACCGTTTGCGGGACAAGATCCTATTTCAATGGGGGTGTTGGTTAAATTAATTCGTGAGCTGTCCGACACTCTTAATCTAACGTCAGTGGTGGTATCTCATGATGTGGAAGAGGTGCTAGGTATTGCTGATTATGTTTATGTACTCGCCGATAAAAGAATTATTGCCCATGGCACCCCTGAAGAGCTGCGCGCGGCTGACAATCCGCAACTGAAACAATTTATTGGTGGTGAACCCGACGGGCCGGTGCCATTTCATTATCCTGCAGCGGACTATAAGAAGGAGCTGCTAAGTGGGCTTGATTAATCAAATCGCTAAGTTGGGTCGGGGCGCTATTGATTTAGTTGTTGGCCTTGGACAAGCGGGAATGATGCTTTGGGGCGCAATAGCACATCGCCCGAGATTTAGAAAAGGCACGCCGTTGCTTATTAGACAATTGTATGTGATCGGCGTGCAATCTATGGTGATTATTTTAGTCTCAGGCTTGTTTATTGGCATGGTGCTAGCGCTACAAGGCTATAATATTCTTGTGGGCTTTGGCACTGAAGAGAGCTTGGGGCCCATGGTCGCCTTGAGTTTATTACGTGAATTAGGCCCTGTTGTTAGCGCACTATTATTTGCAGGGCGCGCGGGTTCAGCATTAACCGCTGAGCTTGGTTTAATGAAAAGCACTGAGCAGCTGTCAAGCCTAGAGATGATGGCAATTGACCCACTACGACAAATTATTGCCCCGCGTTTTTGGGCGGGGGTGATTAGCTTACCTTTGCTAGCATTGATGTTTACTGCCATTGGTATTTACGGTGGCCATATTGTTGGCGTTGAATGGAAGGGGATTGATAGTGGCGCCTTTTGGTCAATTCTGCAGTCTTCAGTAGAATGGCGTCAGGATATTGTTAACTGTATTATTAAGAGTTCATTGTTTGCGGTTGTGGTGACCTGGATAGCACTTTATCGCGGTTATCATGTCGTACCTAACCCTGAGGGTATAAGCCGAGCAACGACTCAAACCGTCGTGCAGTCTAGCCTCGCAGTATTGACGTTGGATTTTCTGCTGACAGCGATGATGTTTGGTAGCTAGCGTAAGATAGCTAACATGTTAATTGTGGTTAATTATTGTTTAGATTTATTGAATAGAGTGGTAAATGAGTTATGTTGACACGGAAGATTGAGATTTTAGTCGGTCTATTTTTATTGTCAGGATTGGCAGCGTTTTTAATATTGGTTTTCAATGTTGCTAATGTAGAAGTTAAAACCGGTGACAGTAGTTATACTCTGCACGCTAAATTCAGTAATATTGGTGGTTTGAAAGTGCGCTCACCCGTGAAAGTCGGTGGTGTTGTGGTTGGCCGTGTTAGTGCCATCAGGTTAGATCCTGAAAGATTGGAACCGATAGTAACGCTGTCTATGGATAAGCAATACAAGTACTTTCCTGACACTAGCAGCTTGTCTATTTTGACGTCTGGTCTGTTAGGAGAGCAGTTTTTAGGATTATCGCCAGGTTTTATGGATGACGATGTTGAGATGTTGGTTGATGGTGACAGTATTGACGATACTCATTCAGCATTAGTATTAGAGGAGTTGATTGGTCAGTTCCTCTATAGTGTCGGTTCAAAGGGTTAGTGGTTGGAGCAAAGGGTATGTTTAACAGGTTTTATCGCGTTTTCATGCTGGCTACAGTGGCTTTTACAAGCCTCTGTGCCCATGCAGTTGAGGTCAGCAATAGCATTGATATAGAGATAGATAGAACTAATCCTTATACAATGGTGGCAGCGGTATCTCAAAAAACGTTTGCGCGATTTAAGCAAGACAAGCAGTTGATTGCAGATAACCCAGACCATTTGAAAGTGATTGTTACTGAAGAGTTGATGCCCTATGTCGATTACAAATACGCATCATATAAAGTATTGGGGCAGTACTTACGTGACACCAGCAAAGATGAACGCACTCGTTTTGTAGAGGCTTTTCGAGGTTATTTAATCTCAACCTATGCACAAGCGTTTACTGAATATACCGATCAAACGGTGAAATTCAGCCCTGCAGAAGATTTTGCCGACGAGAAAATGGTCAGAGTTAATGTTAGGATCATCGAGAAAGGGCGCCCTGAAATCAAGTTACAGTTTAGAGCTAGACGTTTAAAAGATAATACTTGGAAAGCATTTGATCTGGTTGCTGAAGGGGTGAGCTTGTTATCCTCCAAGCAATCTGAGATCACTAACTTGGTGCGCCAGAAAGGCATTGAACCGGTGATCGAGATGTTAATTGAGCGCACCGCGACTCATATCGATTTAAATGCCAACGAACAGGCCAATGAGTGATGGCAAGCTTTGAGCAGCAAGGTATCATTTGTGCCATTAGCGGCCGCTTAGATCAGGAAGCCGTCATCAGTCTATGGAATGACAGACGTTGCTTATTGGATGCTGATACTGCGTTTTTACAGTTAGCAAACATTGAATATTGTGACAGTGCCGGAGTGGCATTTTTACTCGAATTAGTCAGTATTTTTGCTGAAAAAGGTGCTAGTTTGAAGCTGATCTCCGCTTCAGAGCAACTTAAGAAATTTATTGTATTATATGATTTAAACGACTTCTTTTATGAAGAAGCACAGTAAGGTGAATAGTTCCATGGAATGTAAAGATATAGAAGCTATCCTGTTAGAAGCATTATCCCTAGAAGAGGTCAAAGTGACCCAAGAAGGGACTCATTACAAGATTGTCGCTGTCGGTGAGTGTTTTGACGGTATGGGGCGCGTTAAGCAGCAACAGACTATTTATGGCCCATTAATGGCTCACATTACTAGCGGTGAGTTACACGCTATTACGATTAATGCATTCACGCCAACACAATGGAAGCGTGAAAAAGTCTTTAATATGTAATTGCAGATTTAGAGAGTTAACGTGGATAAATTAAAAATTGAAGCAAGCAATGCGCTTGCAGGTGAAGTCGTTATATCGGGTGCCAAAAATGCCGCTCTGCCAATATTGATGGCGGGTGTGTTAGCCGAGACTGACTTTAATGTATCTAACGTTCCTAGCCTTAGGGATGTTAATACCAGTTGTGAATTATTGCGCTGTTTGGGTGCTGAAGTTACCCGTTCAGACGGCGATAAAGTGTGTATCTCAACCACTAACCTCAATGAGTTTTGTGCCCCTTATGAATTGGTCAAAACGATGCGTGCATCGATACTGATTTTAGGGCCCTTACTGGCTCGATATGGTAAGGCTGATGTGTCGCTGCCCGGTGGCTGCGCTATTGGTGCTCGCCCGGTTAACTTGCATTTGCAAGGCCTAGAGCAGATGGGTGCCAAGATTGAGGTCAAAGAGGGCTATATTAAAGCTCGCGTTGATGGTCGTCTTAAAGGTGCTCATATCTTTATGGATATGGTCAGTGTTGGTGCGACCGAGAACTTGTTGATGGCCGCGGCATTAGCCGATGGCGAAACCGTTATCGAGAATGCGGCGCGTGAGCCTGAAATTGTCGATTTAGCCAATTGTTTGATTGCAATGGGCGCTAACATTGACGGTGCGGGTAGCGATACTATCCGTATTCAAGGTGTCGAATCACTGCAAGGTTGTGATTACCGAGTGATGCCTGACCGTATCGAAACCGGTAGCTTTCTTGTGGCTGCAGCGGTTACTCGCGGAAAAATCCGTTGCACTAAAGCTGAACCCAAATCGCTGGAAGCGGTGCTGGCTAAGCTTGAAGATGCTGGCGCAACAATCACTACGGGTGATGACTGGATTGAACTTGATATGCAGGGGCAACGCCCAAAAGCTGTCAATATCAAGACGGCCGCTTACCCAGGTTTCCCTACTGATATGCAAGCGCAGTTTTGTGTGCTTAACGCGTTAGCAGAAGGCACAGCAACCATTACTGAAACCATTTTTGAGAACCGCTTTATGCACGTTCCTGAGTTGAGCCGTATGGGTGCAACAATGGAGCTAGAGGGTAACACCTGTATTATTCACGGTATTGAAAAGCTTAATGGTGCACAAGTGATGGCAACCGATTTGCGGGCGTCAGCCAGTTTAGTGATAGCTGGCCTTGTTGCTGATGGGACAACGATTGTTGATCGCATCTACCATTTAGATCGCGGTTACGAACATATAGAGCAAAAGTTTAAAGGACTTGGCGGACACGTTGAGCGAGTAAAATAATAGCCTAATTACGCTATTATTTGCTAAATAAGAACCATTTAGGCGTTATTGCTTAAATGGTTTTTTGTTTTATGAACTAGCGCAAATAAACGAGCCGCTAAATCAGCACAAGATCAACACATCGCTATCTTTACAATGTTATGTTCTCGCCATGCCTATTTTTGTCACTTTTAATATTTATCTATTCTACGGCCTAGTCTTTTTCTCTATAGGTTGCGCTGTGGTATTCCGAAATTTTAGGTATAGCCAGCTCAAAGTTGCTCCTACCTTGTGGGCGCTGGCCATGTTTGGTTTTTCTCATGCTTTCCATGAGTGGTCTGAACTGTATATTATTATTTTTTCAGACCAAATAGGACAGCAGTATCAACAACTGATCCAGTGGCTCAGTCTGACTAAGTTACTTTTATCCTATATAGCGTTAATGGTGTTTGCTTGGCAAATACTGAGTATCACCACCAAGCGGGTTGCTATGGTCGGGCATGGGATCATTCTGACGATAATAATCAGCTATCTATGGCTGCTTATTCCAGATCTACATGATTTAGCCATTAACAACACTGGTTTTGCCGAAGCGAGCCAATACACCCGTATATTAATCGGTTTTGGTAGCGCCTTTTTAGCGGGTATTGGCATGGCTGTTTATGGCAATAGTTTACGGCAAGAGAAGCATCATTATGGGTTGTACTTTGTGATCAGTGGGTTTGGCCTACTGATATACGGCGTGCTCTCTGGACTGGTGCCGACCGAGTCTCACCACAGTGTGCCCGTGTTGCGAACCCTAGCGGGGGGGTTGATTTTAGTTGCACTGTTTAAGGCGTTAAAAGTGTTTGATTTGGAAAAAGAGCAAGCAACCGCGGCCAAGCTCAAACGTGCTATTGAAGCTGATAAATATAAAGCGATAGGTCAGTTGGCAATGGGGGTGGCGCACGAAATCAATAATCCATTGGCCTCTTCAACACTCGCGTTAGATCTCTGGGAGCGGAAGAACCCTGAACACTTTAGTTCCCAAGAGGACTACTTGAATCGAGCTAGACTGGGTATTGAGCGCGCTTCATCTATCAGTAAAGAGTTGTTGAGCTATGCTCGTCCCTCCACAGGTAGGCGCGGTAATGTCGCGATTGAAGAGGTATTAAATGGCGCTGTAAAGTTGTTGGCTCACCGCCGTAAGCGCAATAAGATCCAGTTGAATTGTGCTGCTCATATTTGCCTCTATGGTGAAAAAATTAAATTGGAAGAGTTAATCATCAACTTACTCTGTAACGCGCTAGATGCATCTTTGCCTCGGCAAACAATAACGGTTGATGTTACCGAGGATGATACTCGAGTCATTATCACTGTCAAAGATGTCGGCTGTGGTATGAGTAAAGAGGCATTAGCTCGCGCTACAGAGCTGTTTTACTCCAGTAAACCTGTCGGTAAAGGCACTGGGTTAGGTTTGGCTATTTGTGAGCAAATTACATCATTACATCATGGGAAAATGAATATCGTGAGTGAGTTAGATAAAGGTACCACTGTAGAGTTAGTCTTTTATCGGGAGCGCTGCTAATGATCTCTATTCTATTGGCCGAAGATGATATCGAGCTTAAGCGTAACATGGTTGAAGTGCTTGAGCTTGAAGGTTACCGGGTAACGGCTGTCGTGAGCGCAGAAGACGCTATCGCTGCAAGTGAGCAGCAACACTTTGATATAGCGCTGTTAGATCTACTGATGTCGGGAATGACTGGGGTCGAAGCAATATCGAATTTACGTCATCATCAGCCTTTTATCGCTATTGTGATTATTACCGCTTACGCAACCGTAGACACCGCCGTAGATGCGATGAAAAAGGGGGCTGACAGTGTAATGACCAAACCCTTTAAGAGTGAAGAACTCATCGTCACCATTAAACGTAGCTTGGCGGAAAAGGAGATGCTTAAAAGTCGCTCCGACCTAGATCCTGATTTAGTTTACAGCGCCCTTGCGAACCCTTATCGACGTAAGGCGCTAAAAATACTGGCGGCACATCAAGCCTTGAAATTCATGGATTTATGTCGTTTAGTCGAAATGGGTGATCATACTAAGTTTAACTTCCATCTGCGGCAGTTAAAAAAGGCGGGCCTAGTCATGCAAAATGAGAAGAAGATCTACATTCTGACAAATACCGGTCAGTTCGTTTTACAACATCATAACTTATCGCAAGATTAAATATGCTTAATAAACAGGTTGTTGGCTGTTAGTTGATAACAATAGTTCACAAGTTATCAATTTTAGTGAACTCTGGTTATCTATCTCTTTAGTAGTAGTTCTTCAATACTTGCTCCATGTCCATAGAGGCTATCAATCGCCAAACTGATTTATCTCGGCGATATGAAAATGAGTAATGTTGAGGATGAATGTATGAACGCACAAATTCCATGTAAAAAGCTACTGCTAGCCAGTATGATCACCATGTTGGTTGCCTGTGGCAGCGATAATGATGATACCACCCCACCGGTTGAGAATACGCCACCTGTCGCCGTTGCTGATGCCATAAATGTGCTTGCATCAGCCGTCGTGACTATCGATGTATTGGCAAACGATACTGATAGCGACGGCGATACACTATCGATTGTCTCTGTTGATTCAGACAGTGCCGTTATCAATGATGGCAAGATTGACTTTACCGCAGGCAGCGATGCCGGTGAGGTGAAGTTTAACTACACTATCACCGATGGTACTGATGAAGCGTCTGCTGAAGTGACAGTCACCGTTGAAGCGCTACCTGAGCCTGAGGTTCTAGCTTATGTGGGTTCGGCATCTTGTGCTGGTTGTCACAGTGGTAAGCATGAGTCTTTTGTTAAGACGGGTCATAACTTTAAGTTAACTAAGATTGAAGATGGTGGCATTCCAGAATTTCCATTTACCGATGTTACTGGTGCGATTGATTTCATTACCGGAGCCGACAACACATTAGGTGCTCCAACCAGTTATGACGAGGCTAGCTACGTCGTTGGTGGCTATCACTGGAAGATGCGTTGGTTAGATGCCGATGGCTACATCGTTACGGGTTCAGGGGTGCAGTACAACCTTGAGGCTAACGACGGAGTATTGGGCGCTGAGTCAATGGGTGGATATCACGCGGGTGATGTCGATAAGAAGTATAACTGCGGTAACTGCCATACCACTGGCTGGAAACGTAATACTACGGAAGATGGCGATGACCGCAATAAAGATGGTCATCAAGATGGCTTAATCGGTATGGATGGAACCTTTGCCCAGGCTGGTGTGCAGTGTGAATCTTGTCATGGAGCGGGTAGCTTCCATGCTAAGGCACCTTCAAAGGACAATATTGTTAAGGTGGCTACTGCACGTACAACAGAAGATTTCTTAGCCGATGATATGGCCTATGGTAAAGCGGTAACCTGCGCCGAGTGTCATACTCGTGATGGCGAGAAGGACTATCCTTCATTTGTGACTCCATACAACACTGCCTTCCCTGAAGGATCTAAAGTGGGTGGTCGTATCGTTGCCAACGGTAGTGGTTTAAGTAAGCATCACCAAACCGCCGATGAAATACTAGGTGTTAATCCTACTACAGGAGAGGAGACGCGAAGCGATGCCTTCATGTCGACTAAGATGAACTGTAGCACCTGTCATGATGCTCACATGTCTACTGTCAATAGTGATAAACCAGGACATGAAGCTGCATTAGTTAAAGAGTGTAGCGATTGTCACACTAAAGAGTTTGCAGAAAATGGTTGGGCGGCTGCACCACATGCTGCGACAGAGTGTACTACTTGTCATATGCCAGAGATGGCTAAGAGTGCTTCGAGTCGTACCTCGAAAGGTGGCGTAACATTTGGTGATGTGAAGTCGCATCTATTTACTATGGATATCTCTGCCGATGCTGAGCAGTTTATTACCAACGACGATGGTAAAGACACCTTCCAGAACCCTTGGGTTACAGCCAAGTTCTCTTGTGGTGAATGTCACGATGACTATGATGCAAGAGCATTGGCACTGCCTAAAATCCATAAATAGTCACTAAGCTTTAATCTCACTTTATCCCTGCAACAGAGCCGCTCTATTTCATCATTAGAGCGGCTTTTTTATGTGTTGAACATCCTGCATTACCAGATCCCTGCTTACCAGAACAAGATAAACAAAGCTTAATATAGCGGAGCTTACTTTAGTTACTGGGTTTTGCTATGGTTAACATGGCGCTGCAATGAGCTCTACATTGGACTGATTAAAAGGGACTTGATAGATGAAACTATGGCAAAGGATGGGCTTATTACTACTGCTGATACTCAGCGCATTAACCTGCTACACCGTTGGATTTTCATCGGGGGCCAAAGGGCTACTGATCTCAGGTGCCGTGTTGGAGATAGCGTTTTGGTTTGGCTTGTTGCAAACAAAACCGCAGTCGTTACCGAAATCTACAACAGCCAATTGAACATACTTGCACTTACGTTTACTTAAGTTAATACCCTTCTGATCCAATATCAGTTCGGCTTTGTATTGGTTTTTTTGGAGGTGGAAGGGGGGATGGTTATCTTATCAATACGCTTCCACTTGTGAATCGAATTACCTCTTACGTCAATGCGTCTAGAACTGATAACCTGAATTGAAAAGATATCTAATGAGATTGTAGACAGTAAAAAGCCCGCATTTAGCAGGCTTTTAATTGGCAAATGAGGCTAGCAATTTCTAGTTGTAGTGCACTGGCTTCTCATCCATTATCACAGATACATCGTAAGACTTACCTTCGCGTATAATAGTAATCTTAACTTCCTTACCTGGGGTCGTTTCAGCAATTCTATCCATCAACATTGATACGCCCGGTATCGCTTCAGCTTCATAGTGAGTTATCACGTCACGTTTTTGCAGTTGTGCTCTTGCTGCTGGACCATCAGGATCAACACTGGTTATAAGTACACCGGCTAAATCTGGAATGTTGAGAATTTGCGCCATTACAGGGCCAACGGCTTCACCACCAATGCCCAAAGCACCACGAATAACGCGGCCATCCTTAACTAATTTGCCCATAATGCTGTGGGCTAGTTTGATTGGAATAGCGAAGCTAATACCGTGAGTACCGCTCTCAGTGCCAATCTGAAAAGCAGCAGTGTTAATACCAACTAATTGACCAGTAGTATCGATGAGCGCCCCCCCCGAGTTACCCGCGTTAATAGCGGCATCCGTTTGAAGAAAGTCCAAATAGCCAGAGCTCAGGCCATTACGGCCGGTTGCACTGATAATACCTTGAGTAATTGTTTGGCCCAAATTGTAAGGGTTACCAATGGCTAAAACGACATCGCCAACTCTGGCGGGAACGTCGAGACCCAGGGGCACGATAGGGAGGTTATCGCCCTCAACTTTTAATACTGCTAAATCGGTTTCGGGATCGCTGCCAACCACTTCAGAGGTGAATTTTCGACCATCTTGTAGCGCGACGACAATCTCATCGGCTTGTTTGATGACATGGTAGTTGGTAAGAATATAACCCTCTTTACTCATGATCACGCCAGAGCCCAATCCTTGCAGTGAACTGGGTTTAAGGGGGTTTCTTCGATCAATACTGAGGCTATAAATATTCACAACGGCAGGCGCGGCCCGGCGTACTGCGGTTGCAAAAGATAATTCGTTACTGCTGGTTACCCCACGGCTCATTAAGCCATTAGTGAGGCTTTGCCCGGTAATTAAAGGCATCACAATAATGATAACCGCAGCCATGATAAGGCCAAATGCTATGGCTTTACCGACATATATAAGAGTGTCTTTAATCATCATGTCTGGGAGTAAATACGGAAAAGATGAGCTAGATTAACATGTTTGTATTAAACACGCATAAGAAAGCACTTTGACTCGAAAAATAGCCGAGGGTATTACTCGGCTAGTTAACTTGAGCTGATGTGTTTAGCGAAGGACCAAATATATGCTGGTGTTGTCTCGCTGTATTTTTAACGCGACAGAGTCTTTTTGATCTCCAAGCACAGACTTAAGTGATGTTAAGTTTTTCACTTTAGTGCGGTTCACACCGATAATCACATCTCCCTTTATCAAGCCGCTTGCTGCGGCTGGTGAGCCTTGGGCTATATCGGTAATAGTCACACCTGAATCACTAGCATTTTCAAGTTTTGCCCCTTGTAGCATTGGGTGAACAGCTCCCGCCGCGGCTGTTGCTGTTGGTGTTGATCCACCCAGTATTGCGGTAACTGACTCCTCATCACCATCACGGATTAGCCCAAATTCAACTTTGCTGCCTGCGCCCATCGTAGCGACTTTCGCGCGTAGCTCTTGGAAGCTCTTAATCTTGCGGCCATTAACACTGACAATAATGTCGCCCACTTTAATGCCTGCCTTATCTGCGGCACTGTCTGGCATGACTTCATTAATAAAACCACCGTGCTGGGTTTCAATGCCAAAGGCCTTTGCCAGTTCGCTGGTAAGATCTTGGCCTAATACGCCCAGTACGCCGCGACGCACTTCACCATGTTCAATAATTTGCTCAACGAGGTTGTTGACCATGTTTGATGGAATCGCAAAACCAATACCGACATTTCCGCCACCGGGTGCCACAATGGCCGTGTTGATCCCGATGAGATCGCCGTTCAAGTTAACTAATGCCCCGCCTGAGTTACCACTATTAATCGCGGCATCAGTTTGAATAAAGTTCTCTAACATCTCAATGCCAAGGCCGCTTCGCCCCATCGCACTGACAATCCCTGACGTCACGGTTTGCCCGAGGCCAAAGGGGTTACCAATAGCGACAGCAAAGTCACCCACTCGCAGCTTGTCAGAGTCAGCCCGCTTTAGAGCCGTTAGATTTTTAGCGTCGATTTGCAATAGGGCGATATCAGATTCGGCGTCAGTACCAATGAGCTTGGCTTCAATTTCACGGCCATCGGATAATCCAATAAGAATTTCATCAGCGCCTTCAATAACATGGTTGTTGGTAACAATATATCCCTCTTCGGCGTCGATGATGACGCCCGAACCTAGCCCTTTAAACGGACGCTCCTGCACCTGCTCCCTTGGCGCGTTAGGGCCAAAGAAATAGCGAAATGCGTCAGGGACTTTTTGCTTTGAGATGTGTGTGCCTGAAACGGCTACAGCGACGACGGCTGGAGTCGTTTTTTGTAGCATCGGCGCTAAGCTAGGTAAGGTTTCACCGCCGACCGAAAGAGGAATGGCCGCCTGAGATACAACGGGAGCTAGCGTCAAGGTTGCGCCCAAAAGGGCTGCTGAAAGTAAGGATAATTTAGTCTTCATTTATACGTTGCTCCAATATCGTCAATACTAATGCATGGCTGTTCAATGTTTGCCTTGAAGAAAGGCGATTGCCATGCAGATCATATAATCTGTTGTATACCCATCCTACTGAATCCTACTGAATCCTGCATCTGCAGGTAGGATGGGTATATATCATTCGTTATTGAGTCGGACTCAAGCGAGTATCAATAAGTTCATCATTATTAACAAAGGTTAATTTATCGATACATTACCTTTATTGATTCATATTGATGCAGCCTTTTTAGTATAGGTGCTATCGGTCACCGCGCTGGGGTTATCTAGCGGCGCTATATCGGCTAGATGATTCTCAGTCGTTGGGGAGGTTAATAAGCTCGCTGAGGTATGCCATTGCTGGTTAACCTTATTGACTAGGTTGGTGAGTTCAGTCAGCTGTTTATGATGTTCGTCAAAGTGATCAACAACCTCCTGCTTATATTGGCTCAGTTCAAGTTGTGTTTGCTCTAACTGTTGTTTTTGATTTTTATCTTGGTGTCTTCTCGTTAAAACACTATGCCCAACGTACCCAAAAACGCCACCTATAACAAAGGCTGCAAAGGTTAATGCCCATTCCATATTGACTCCAATAACGACTTTAATAAGAGAGATGCAGCCAAATATACATTGCGACATTCGGCCGTGGTACTATTTACTGCAATAGTTTAATTATAATTAATCGCCAAACAGCTCAAAGTGGCTGATTTGTGTTTGTCCCCTACCTATTAGAGAATGATTTACGTGTCGCATTTAACTCCTTGGCAGCATTATCAACAAGATTTAACTCGAGATGACTTTTCCTATGACGTTGCACAAGAGGAAGCGGTAAAGCAACTACAACGAGTGTTTGATGACCTGAACGCACTCAACAGCCAGGGGCGTAGCACCAGCAAGCTGTTTTCTCTCTTTGGGAAAAAAACAAAGCGAAGCGTGCAAGGGCTTTATTTATGGGGCGGTGTTGGTCGCGGTAAGACGTATTTAATGGATACCTTCTTTGATTCTCTTCCTAGTGAAAAAAAGCTGCGGGCGCATTTTCATCGATTTATGCACCAGTTGCATATTGATTTGGCGCAGCTACAAGGGCAACGCGATCCGCTGGTTATTATCGCTAAAAAAATGGCGACGCAGTATCAAGTGATCTGCTTTGACGAGTTCTTTGTCTCTGACATTACTGATGCCATGTTGTTAGGTTCCTTGTTTGAATCCTTGTTTGCGGAAGGGGTCGCGCTAGTGGCGACGTCTAACATCATTCCTGATGAGCTGTATCGTAATGGTTTGCAGCGGGCGAGATTTCTACCCGCTATCGCGGCAATCAATCAGTATTGTGACATTTTAAATGTCGACTCAGGTGTCGATTACCGATTAAGAACACTTGAACAGGCTGAGATCTACCACTCACCGTTAGATGATAAAGCAGAGCAAAACCTACAAGAGTATTTTGCTAAATTAGCGCCGGAATCTGAAGTCTCAAAAGAGGGCGTGGTCATCGATGGCCGGGTTATTGAGATCCGTCAACAGGCCCAAGGTGTGTTATTAATTGATTTTAGAGCGTTATGCGATGGTCCGCGCAGCCAACGAGATTACATGGAGGTGGCGAGACTCTATCATACGGTGCTGCTGAGTCAGGTCGAGCAGATGGGTGAGCATTTAACCGGTGACGACATCGCGCGTCGATTCTTAGCCATGGTGGACGAGTTTTATGAGCGTAACGTTAAATTAATTATTTCGTCAGCTGTCTCTCTAGCGGATATCTATACTGAAGGCTTACTGAATTTTGAGTTTAGACGTTGTCGTTCGAGATTGACCGAAATGCAGTCCCACGATTATTTAGCGTTAGAGCATTTACCTTAAGGTAAAAGCCAAGCTCTCACTGCTTTTTTGCAAGTTTGTTTGGCTCTCTAGCGGCCTGATTGCCTCTGTCGTGAGGCAATCAGAGGGTAAACGATAGCGTTGATATCGCAAATGTTTAAAAAGAGATAGAAATTTATCTAAAAATTAGGTGATTTTTAACCCATCTTTGTCTATAATCCGCCACCTGCCCTCGTTATCCACCACTCTAGGTGGAAGTTGTAAAGCCTAATTCTTTGCTCGAAGGGGCGGGGAAAGGCATTTTTTGTGTTTTTGCCAATAATGGCATTAGCATGTGAGACAGAATTTTAACATTGGGTTTTTGTAAAATGAAGACTACTTTTACTGCTACACCAGAAACAGTCACTCGTGATTGGTTCGTCGTTGACGCCGAAGGTAAAACTTTGGGTCGTATCGCTACTGAAATAGCTTCTCGCCTACGCGGAAAGCATAAGCCAGAGTATACGCCTCATGTTGATACTGGTGACTACATCATCGTTATTAACGCTGAGAAAGTTACCGTGACTGGAAACAAAGCCAAAGGCAAAGTTTACTATTCACACTCTGGTTTCATCGGTGGCATTAAGCAGATTACTTTTGAGAAGCTGCAAGCTCATAAGCCTGAAATGATTATCGAAAAGGCTGTTAAGGGTATGCTACCTAAAGGTCCTTTGGGCCGTGCCATGTTCCGTAAGCTTAAAGTTTACGCTGGTACAGAGCATAACCACGCTGCACAACAACCTCAAGTACTTGATATCTAAACGGGATTATAGCAATGGCTGCAACTCAATACTACGGCACTGGCCGTCGCAAAACTTCTACTGCTCGTGTATTCGTTAAAGTAGGTACTGGTAACATCACTGTTAACAAACTACCTCTAGACGAATATTTCGGTCGTGAAACTTCTCGCATGGTTGTTCGTCAGCCTCTAGAGCTAGTTGCAATGACTGATAAGTTAGACATCATGGTAACTGTTAAGGGTGGTGGTAACACTGGCCAAGCAGGTGCTATTCGTCACGGTATTACCCGTGCGTTGATGGAAATTGACGAGACTCTACGTCCTTCTCTACGTGCTGCTGGTTTCGTTACCCGTGATGCTCGTCAAGTTGAGCGTAAGAAAGTTGGCCTACGTAAAGCACGTAAGAAGCCACAATTCTCAAAGCGTTAATTTTCGCTTTCAGAATTCAAAAAACCCAGCTATATGCTGGGTTTTTTATTGCCTGAAAATAGTCAGCTTGCTCAACGACTACCCCATCAACTTCACCTGCATTTTGAGCGACAGCGCATCTCTTTGTTTATCTAAGCTGTTTTCGACCGTACTGGTTAAACCTACTCATTACTATTAAGGCTCGTTATGCAGTGTGCAGGTAGCGCACAGGAGCGTATATGCACTTAGTATGTTGTTCTAGCTCTCTGGTTTGGGTTATGTTGGATTTTTCTCTTAGTGGACTGCAGAGCGTATAAAAGCGCTATGAGTTGAAGTTTCGCTGAGGAGTTAGACATATCTCCGACATTTATCGTCGCTTATGCTTACTATATGATGACTAGGCAGCGACTCGAAAACTTCAGCGGTTGAAATAGACTGTTATTGTGAGGTGGTAAAGTGCTTTTACATTGTTCACTGTTCGGTATAGGAGATACTTTGTTATGTCTTTTGAGTTAATCATGCTTTCGTTGGGTTTGGTGTTAATAATTGAAGGAATTGGTCCTCTTTTGTTTCCAAATCGTTGGCGAGCGTATTTAAAAGAAATTTCCAATCAAAATCAGCAGCTTTTGCAACGTTTAGGTGGTTCTTTAGTCACCGTCGGTGTCGTTATATTGATTATTTTTTCATAAAATACTTGCCTACCGCCCCTATAGATCTGCTAAAATCCCGTTTTAACCACTACCGTGCAGCAAATAATGGGCAAAAACGTTGTAGTTCTCGGCACCCAATGGGGTGACGAAGGCAAGGGTAAGATAGTTGATCTTCTTACCGAACAGGCTAAATATGTCGTTCGTTACCAAGGTGGCCACAATGCGGGTCATACTCTTGTTATCGATGGCGACAAGACCGTTCTTCATCTTATTCCATCAGGGATCTTACGCGATAATGTAAAATGCATTATTGGTAACGGCGTGGTGCTTGCACCCGACGCTCTGATGACTGAAATTAACATGCTTAAAGAGCGTGGCGTACCTGTAGAGGAACGTTTATTAATTTCTGAAGCATGTCCTCTAATTCTTCCATTCCATTGTGCATTAGATATGGCCCGCGAAAAAGCGCGTGGCAATAAAGCTATTGGCACAACGGGTCGTGGAA
Source organism: Shewanella abyssi (assembly GCF_023284025.1). GTDB lineage: Bacteria > Pseudomonadota > Gammaproteobacteria > Enterobacterales > Shewanellaceae > Shewanella > Shewanella abyssi. The sequence continues at coordinate 110,505 of NZ_JAKIKR010000004.1, forward strand.
TTGGTCCAGCATATGAAGATAAAGTATCACGCCGCGGCTTACGTGTAGGCGATCTGTTTAATGCAGAATTGTTTGCCGAGAAGTTGAAGGAAGTGATGTCTTATCACAACTTTATGTTGACCGAGTACTACAAGTGCGAAGCAGTTGATTACGAAAAGACATTGAAAGATGCTCTTGGGATTGCTGATTACTTGAAGAGTATGTGCACTGACGTTTCTGAGCTTCTTGATCAGGCACGTAAAGCGGGTGAGCCAATTCTATTTGAAGGTGCTCAAGGCACGTTACTCGATATTGACCATGGTACTTATCCATTTGTAACCTCTTCTAACACTACCGCAGGTGGCGTTGCAACAGGTTCAGGATTTGGTCCTCGTCATCTTGATTACGTTTTGGGGATCATGAAGGCATACACCACGCGTGTTGGTGCCGGTCCTTTCCCAACGGAATTGAAAAACGAAATTGGTGACTACTTAGGAACTAAGGGTCATGAGTTTGGTGCGACTACCGGTCGTAAGCGTCGTCCAGGTTGGTTAGATATTGTCGCGATGAAGCGTGCAGTTCAAATCAACAGTGTTAGCGGCTTCTGCTTGACTAAACTAGATGTTCTAGATGGTCTTGAAGAGGTGAAGATTTGTGTCGGCTACCAGTATCCTGATGGAACTGTCGCGACTACAACTCCGCTAGCAGCAGAAGGCTATGAGCTGGTCACTCCTGTTTTAGAAACCTTGCCAGGTTGGAGCGAAACAACATTTGGCGCGACATCTGTAGAGCAACTGCCTCCAGCAGCAATCAACTACATTAAGCGTTTAGAAGAGTTGTTAGAAACGCCGATTGATATTATCTCAACGGGTCCCGATAGAAACGAGACCATGATTCTGGTGAATCCGTTTAGTTAATAAGAAGAGGCCGCGATTAGCGGCCTTTTTATTGGAAGCTAATTTATAAAACCACTGTAATCAGAAATGGTTAATGTGCAGGTAGTGCTCAAGAAATGCGTTATACTGCCGATGACAAAAGACAGAACATGCTCAGGGTTCGCTGTTAGCGGCCTCGATATTTAGCGCTTGAATTAACCCACTGTCATTGAGAGAATTTATGCTGCGTTATGTATTAATTATTGTAATATCGATAATTTCTGTACCTAGTTGGGCGACGCCCAAAGCGGTAGACGTCTATACTCAAGAGCAACTTGTTGAGTTAATTCGCAGCAAAAGCTATTTAACTCAAGTTAAAGGCGATGACTGTCAAATTGTAGAAGATATTGAAGCAAGAGCTGAGGTGTTAAAGCAGCCTTTGTATCAGTACCTTTGGGCTGAAATGCTGAATTTCGGGATCTGCGTAAAGGCCAATCCGCCGCGCGGGATCTCGATGTTAAAAACCTCAGCACAGCAAGGCAGTGCTGAAGCCATGGTAAGAATGGCAGAGTATTACCATGACGGAAAATTCGTTATGGAAGATAAAGAACGTGCTGTGCACTATGTGCTACCAGCAGCCGCGACAGGTGATCTGCCGGCGAGAATAATGTTGGTTCGGTTATTTGGTGAAGGCTATGGTAGCCCCCGCGATTATGAAACTGGCTTTCATTGGCTATACAACGAAGTGTTTAGCGATGAAACAACTCAGACTGAAGCAATTAATTTGTTAAAGGTGTTAGAGGCAAAAATGCCGCCCAGCGCAGTTGCTAGGGCAAAGAAAGAACACCTGACAACGCAACAATAAGCATAGCTGACAGCAGTTATGCCAATAATTTGGAACATGAATGATACAAGATCCACATATTAAGCGAGAGCAAGAAAAGTACGACAATCCTATCCCAAGTCGTGAGTATATTTTGGAATACTTACGCTCTCAAACGTCCCCGTTAACCCGTGAACATATTGCAAACGCGCTCAACATCGAAGGTGAAGAGCAGCTAGAGGCGATACGTCGTCGTTTGCGAGCTATGGAGCGTGACGGTGAATTGGTGTTTACTCGCGGTAAAGCCTATGGCTTACCAGAAAGAATGGATTTGCTGACTGGCACCGTCATAGGCCATCGTGATGGCTTTGGGTTCTTAAAGTTAGCAGAGGGCGGTGACGACCTCTATATACACAACCGTGATATGGCGATGTACTTTCATGGTGATAAAGTGCTGGCGCAAAAAGCAGGCGTTGACCGTAAAGGCCGCCGTGAAGCTAGAATCGTGCGTTTAGTTGAGCAGCGAAGCGCTGCACTTGTTGGCCGCTTCCACCTTGATGCCGGTATGGGCTTCGTTATCGCTGATGACCGCCGCGTCACTCAAGAGATACTGATCCCTGAAGAGGATCGTTTAGGCGCAAGACAGGGCGATATCGTTGTTTTAGAGCTAACCCGTCGACCTGGGCGCTATGTCAAAGCGGCCGCGAAAGTCACTGAAGTACTGGGCCAGCAAATGGCGCCGGGTATGGAAATTGAAATTGCACTGCGCAATTATGACTTACCACATGAGTGGTCAGGGCTGATTGAGAAAAAGCTACGTAAAATCCCAGATGAAGTTACCGAAGCAGACAAAGAGGGTCGAGTCGACCTGCGTCATTTGCCGCTAGTGACCATTGATGGCGAAGATGCACGTGATTTTGATGATGCAGTCTATGCAGAAAAGAAGAAGTCAGGTGGTTGGCGTTTATGGGTCGCCATTGCTGATGTAAGCCATTATGTGCGTACAGAGTCAGCATTAGACAGGGAAGCACGTTCACGGGGCAACTCGGTTTACTTCCCATCGCAAGTGATCCCTATGTTGCCAGAGAAGATCTCTAACGGGCTCTGCTCTTTGATGCCTGAGGTTGACCGTCTTTGTATGGTCGCTGAGATGACGATCTCTGCTGCGGGTAAGCTATCAGGCTATAAGTTTTATCCTGCGGTAATGCACTCGCATGCACGTCTAACCTATACCCAGGTTGCAGACATGCTTGAAGGCGGTGAGGTGAGTGATAAGCTTAAACCTATATTCCCGCATCTGCAGACCTTGCAATCCTTGTATCTGACTCTTGATGGTATTCGTGCAGATCGTGGTGCCATTGCTTTTGAAACCACAGAGACGCAGTTTGTATTTAATGAACAGCGTAAAATCGAAAAGATCGTACCGAGTAATCGTAATCAAGCCCATAAGATCATTGAAGAGTGCATGATCTTGGCAAACGTTGCCTCGGCTAAGTTTGTTAGAAAGCATAAAGGTGAAGTCTTGTACCGGGTACATGAATCGCCATCGGAGCAAAAGCTCACTAACTTTAAGGACTTCCTTAAAGAGCGTGGTTTGACGATGGAGGGCGGACTAGCGCCAACGCCAAAAGATTACCAAGCGGTGATGGAGCAAATTGCAGACAGACCCGATGCTGAACTCATTCAAATAATGTTGCTGCGTTCAATGAAACAAGCAACATATACACCTGATAATGAAGGTCATTTTGGCTTAGCATTAGAGGAGTACTCGCACTTCACCTCGCCAATTCGTCGCTATCCTGACTTGATATTGCACCGAGTGATCCGTTACTTGTTAGAAAAACAAGAGGGTGATCAGCCCGAGCAGTGGACTGCTGACGGCGGTTACTGCTACAAGATTGAAGAGCTTGATCAGCTTGGTGTCGAGTGTTCAACCACAGAGCGACGCGCAGATGAAGCGACGCGTGATGTCAGTGATTGGCTTAAATGTGAGTTCATGCAGGACCATGTGGGTGATACGTTTGAAGCTGTTGTCGCATCAGTGACTCACTTCGGTATGTTTGTTCGTCTCAATGACCTGTTCATCGATGGCTTGGTGCATATCTCAAGCCTAGGCAGTGATTATTATCAGTACGATAATATGCGCCAGCGTTTAGTTGGTGAGGCTTCTGGGCAAGTGTATCAAATCGGCGATACGGTCACGGTAAAAGTGGCTGCCGTTAATCTCGATGACCGTCAAATAGATCTTATGATGGAAGGCGACTCGGCAGGCGGTAAGCGTCGTAAGCCGAGCAAGCCGATGACCGCCAGAGAGCGGGTTAATCGCGAAGGCGCCAAACTTGCTGATAAAGAGAAGAGCGCTGCTAAAGGCAAGCGCTCACGATCTGGCAGTAAAAATAAATCAAGCAGTGGTGCTAAAGCCACCACGACTAAGACAAAAGCTTCAGCAACAAAGTCTTCGGCTAAAAATGCCAAGCCAGCGAAGCGTAAAACGAGTAAGAAATAGATGAAAAAGCAAGATGTTACCTTTGGTTTACATGCCGTTGAAGCTGTATTTAAAAATAGTCCTGAGCGCGTTATCGAAATGTGGGTGCTACAAGGTCGCGATGATAAACGACTGACGCCAATATTAGAGATTGCAGCGCAGTGGGGCGTAACCGTTCAGTATGCTTCACGCAAAGCATTAGACGATAAGTCTGATGGCGGTCAACACCAAGGCGTAGTGGCTAAAGTGAAACCAGCCAAAATTCTTAATGACAATGATCTAAATGCGATGCTGGAAACAACTGAAACACCTTTCTTATTGATTTTGGATGGGGTGACAGATCCACACAACTTGGGTGCTTGTTTACGTAACGCCGATGCGGCTGGCGTGCAGGGTGTTATTGTACCGAAAGACAACTCTGTCGGTTTAACGCCAGTTGTCAGTAAAGTCGCTTGCGGCGCAGCTGAGATAGTTCCTTTATACCAGGTGACTAACCTTGCGCGAACAATGCGTAGCTTACAAGATAAAGGCATCTGGATTATTGGCGCGGCAGGAGAGGCTGATTGTGAGCTTTATCAAGCTAGCCTTACAGGCCCACTTGCTATTGCGATGGGGGCAGAAGATAAAGGCCTGCGCCGTTTAACACGCGAGAGCTGCGATACACTGGTATCTATTCCGATGGCGGGTAGTGTTTCAAGCTTAAACGTTTCAGTGGCTACCGGCGTTTGCTTGTTTGAAGCTGTACGTCAACGACTCGCTAAGTAAGTCGCTTACTATGGCCTAGTTTGCTGCATAAGAACTTAATTAAAATTGCCGAAGTGGTTTATGCCTCTTCGGCATTTTTGTATTTGAAGGGTATCAAAGTAAACAGACTCGCTCATTCTGGCAAAATTTTGTGGCTGTTTTTACTTAATTGCTATTTAACTTTTATACAACATGCAGTAGTTTGATTAGGCTAATAAAAATGGTATCACTCTAAAAACAGGATGTTTAAATGCGTAATCAAATTTTATCCTTATGCGTGTTAAGTTCAATTGCCGCAGCAGCACCTATTTTAGCTGAGGAAGACAAGTATCTATGGCTGGAAGATGTCGAGGGCGCTAAGCCCCTTGAGTGGGTTAAGCAGCAGAACGCTATCTCGGCGAAAGAGATAAAAGCCTATAAGGGCTTTGACGGTTTAGTCAGTAACAGTTTAGCGATTCTTAACAATAAGGAACGGATCCCCTATGCCAGTCGCATGGATGGATATCTGTATAACTTTTGGAAAGATGAGGATCATGAGCGTGGTATTTATCGTCGCACGACGATGGAGGAGTACACCAAGGCTGAACCCAAATGGGAAACCGTGTTAGATATTGATGCATTAGGCAAGGCCGAGGGCGTTAATTGGGTGTATAAGGGCATGAGTTGCCGTTATCCTGATTATGACCGCTGTTTGGTGTCACTGTCTCGCGGTGGCGCTGATGCCGTGGAAGTCCGAGAGTTTGATTTAAACAGCAAATCATTTGTAGAAAATAAACAGCAACCCTTTGCCTTGGATGAAGCCAAATCAAGCGTTAGCTGGATAGATAAAGACACTGTTTTTGTTGGGACCGATTTTACTGATGGCGATAGCCTGACTGATTCAGGCTATCCGAGAGTGGTTAAGCAATGGCAGCGAGGCACGCCGTTATCGGCTGCAAAAACTATCTTTAGCGGTGATAAAACTTCAGTGGCAGCCTCAGGTTTTGTCATCTATGACGACAAAAAATCACTGCAATTGGTTTCTGAAAGCCTGACTTTCTATACTGCTCAGCACTATGCCTATCACAATGACAAACTCATTACGCTACCGCTGCCAATGGATGCGGACATTAAAGGTTACTTTAATGACCAGCTCTATATCGAACTTAAAAGCGAATTAAAAACGGCAGGAAAGACCTTTAAGCAAGGCGCAATAGTTTACACCGATCTCGATAAGCTTATCGCTCAAAAACCACAATTTAGTGTGTTGGTTGAACCCACTGCAACCGCTTCTATTTCCCAAGTACGCTTCACTAAAAGCACAATCCTTATTACTTGGCTTGATAACGTCAAGAGTAAGTTAATACGCTATGTGCAAAAGGATGGTGAGTGGCAGTCTCAGCAAGCCCCATTTGATGTTAACGGTACATTGAGTGTCTTTGGTGGTGAAGATGACAGCGATGAGGTGTTTGTTAACTACACTAGCTTTTTAGAGCCTTCAAGTTTGTATTTGTTTGATGGTAAAAGCATGAAGGCTAAAAAGATAAAGGCGATGAAGCAGCAGTTCGTTGCCGATAAGTTCGAGACAAAGCAGTACTTTGCTCAATCGAAGGACGGCACTAAAGTGCCATACTTTGTGGTGATGGCTAAAAACCTCAAGCTTGATGGCACTCATCCAACACTGCTTTATGGTTATGGCGGTTTCGAAATTTCATTACGACCATCCTATTCGGCAACGATTGGTAAAAACTGGCTTGAGCAAGGCGGTGTCTATGTATTGTCTAATATTCGCGGCGGTGGTGAATATGGTCCAGCTTGGCATCAAGCGGCGCTAAAGGAGAATCGCCATAAGGCTTATGAAGATTTTGAAGCGATAGCGGAAGACCTCATTGCTAGGAAAATCACCTCAAGTAAACATTTAGGGATCCAGGGTGGCAGTAATGGTGGCCTATTAATGGGGGCTGCATTTACCCGTAAACCCGAACTTTATAATGCGGTTGTTTGCCAAGTGCCGCTGCTCGATATGAAGCGCTATAATAAATTGCTCGCGGGTGCTAGCTGGATGGGAGAGTATGGCGATCCTGATATCCCAGCAGAGTGGGATTACATTAAGGGATTCTCGCCTTACCATAACTTAAAAGCTAATACGGCTTATCCTAAGGTGTTCTTCACCACTTCAACTCGTGATGACCGCGTTCATCCTGCCCATGCACGTAAAATGGTCGCAAAAATGGAAGCTATGGGCATCGATGTGCTGTATTACGAAAATATAGAGGGTGGCCATGCTGGGGCGGCAGACAATAATCAAGTTGCTGAGTTAAGCTCAATGGTTTATGCCTATTTAATGCAGCAACTTAGGTAAGTCTTTTTAAGTCAATCTTACAGTGATACGGGCAGAAACAGATCCAAGTTAAAGTGATTGTGTTGTTGCCCGTATCGCTCATTTTTTGTCAGCTAGCCCTTAGTCTCTTCAATCAACTCACTTTAGAACTTCCATTGCGCATTGATAGCAGTGTGCAGAAAATTAAGTATTTTAGCTCGTTACATCGCTACTGAAAGGTATAAAGCAAATTAAAGGTAGTAATAGTGTCTGTTTGTTTAGAGCCTTCAGGCACCACTTGAGTGTATTTAACATTGACACCAATCTTGAACGCCCAGTCTTGGAATAGGGTGTTTTTGTAGCTCATATCTAAGGTTAGCGTATTGTTATCTTCGCCCACTTCTGAGGTTAAGTCGGCATTTAGGCTGGTGTACTCTTGCAGTTTTTGTTCAAACTTTGCCGCAGTACGTAAAATGACATCTTTATTTGCATCTGGCTCTGGGATGCTGTCGGTGCCAATGGGCAAGTTGTAACGATAACCAGGACCAATTTCTAAGCTTAATTTGGTGCTAGAGTTTGCTATTGCGTCGAAACCATAACCACCTGATATTGTGGATATTCGCGTATAACTACCAAATTTATCCCAGGTAAAGTCTCCTCGGCCAAAAACATAACCACTATAGAGTTTATAACTTGATTGTAGTTGTAATTCATACTTCTCTGAAGTGGTCTCTTCATCATCAGCGGCAAAATAGGCTTTGACAGTGCCCTCTTGTCGCATCGCATCAGTATCATAAACAATTTTTGTTCTGCCGTTAAAACTGCTCGACTGAGTATTACCGGTATTGAGTTGAAAACCCGCTTCGATTTCGGCGGTTAAATCACTTGGCGGTTCTTGATAATCAGGCGGTACAAGTGCAAAGGCTGCTGGGGAGCAACAAAGCGCTATAGCTGCTGTGAGGATTCTAGACATTATTATTCTTGGCGTGATGCTTTAAGTTGAAAGTGAAATCATGTAATGCGACATCATACCTAGAATCAGCAGCAGCGCAAACTATGCTTAATGACGCAATTATCTATTTTCAACGGCTTGCGTTAGCCATAAACAGCTTCGTGCACAGCCGGCCCCAAGTCAGTTAGAGGGAATTGCAGTTTAGGGAAGTTATTGCTTGAATTATGGCGTTAGTTTAGGTAATATTCCGCGGCTTAAATCAGTCACTTTAATTAGTTCCTTGCCTCTATTAGGTTTGACTGAGCCAACAACGAGGCTAGATAACCGTAAGGAGCAAAAAATGCGTCATTATGAAATCGTATTTTTAGTTCACCCTGATCAGAGTGAGCAAGTGCCAGGTATGATCGAGCGTTACACGGGTATTCTTACCCAAGCTGGTGGTCAAGTCCATCGTTTAGAAGATTGGGGCCGTCGTCAATTGGCTTACCCAATCATCGAGTTGCATAAAGCTCACTATGTTCTTATGAACGTAGAAGCTACTGCAGAAACTGTAGATGAACTTGAAACAGCTTTCCGTTTCAACGACGCTGTTTTGCGTAGCATGGTTATGCGTACTAAAGCTGCCATCACTGAAGCATCTCCAATGGCTAAAGCTAAAGACGAACGCGATACACGTCGTTCATCTGAAGAGCGTGCACCTCGTGCAGCAGCTACTGAAGAAGTTAAAGAAAGCGCTGAAAACACTGCTGAGTAAGTTTTTTTGTGACCACGAACAATTTGATATTAGCGGGAACCATTACGCGTTCTAGGCGATTTGATAGCCCAGCAGGCATTGCCCATACGGTACTGATGTTGGAACACAAATCCCAGCGTTACGAAGCAGAAATGTTACGCAACGTTTACTGCCAAATTCAAGTTGTGTTGAGTGGGGAACGCTTTAATAGCGTCACAGAAAATCTGAAAGCCGGCGTTGAAATCCAAGTCGAAGGTTTCCTTAATCTGCAACAGAGCAGAAATGGTCAAAATCGTTTGGTATTACACGCCGAAAATGTCGAATTGAAAACTTAGGAGACTGTCACATGGCACGTTATTTCCGTCGTCGCAAGTTCTGCCGTTTCACAGCAGAAGGCGTTACCGAGATTGATTACAAAGATATCGTTACTTTGAAGAACTATATCACTGAAAGTGGTAAAATTGTTCCTAGTCGTATCACTGGTACAAATGCTAAATATCAACGTCAACTAGCTCGCGCTATCAAGCGTGCTCGTTATCTTTCTCTACTGCCGTACACTGATTTACATCAGTAGACTGCATTAATTTAGAGGAATATAAAATGAACGTTATTTTACTTGATAAAATCGCTAACCTAGGCAACTTGGGTGACCAAGTTTCTGTAAAATCAGGTTACGCACGTAACTTTCTTTTACCACAAGGTAAAGCTGTTGTTGCTAACGCTGCTAACACTGAAGTCTTTGAAGCACGTCGTGCTGATTTAGAAGCTCAGTTAGCGGGTCAACTAGCTGCTGCTACAGCTCGTGCAGAGAAAATCAATGCACTTGAGTCTGTTGTTATCGCTTCTAAAGCCGGTGACGAAGGTAAGCTATTTGGATCTATTGGTAACCGTGACGTAGCTGATGCAGTTACTGCTGCTGGCGTTGAGCTTGCTAAAAGCGAAGTACGTCTACCATTAGGTGCATTGCGCAACACTGGTGATTTTGAAGTTGAAGTTCAACTTCATACTGAAGTTAAAGCAATTGTTAAGCTTTCTGTTGTTGCAGAAGGCTAATATTTTGCATTAATACCTTTTGGTATTAGCAAAGCTTTAATTTAAAACACCGCACTAATTTAATTAGTGCGGTGTTTTTTTATGTCTGAAAAGCAGGAAAAGCAGGAAAAGCAGGAAAAGCAGGAAAAGCAGGAAAAGCAGGAAAAGCAGGAAGAGCAGGAAGAGCAGGAAGAGCAGGAAGAGCAGGAAGAGCAGGTTCGGTTTACGTAGTCTGCAGGGTCAATATTACTCGACTTTGAAATAAAAAAAAGGGCACAAAATCAATTTGTGCCCTATAAAAGGGAGTTATATATTTACGTTTTTACTTTATCTAAATTAACTATTTAGAATTTTACACTTGCACTAAATTCAACATAACGCGGAGTTTGATATCCTGAAATTGTTCCATAATCAGGGTTGGAAACGCCTGGATCTCCAAGTTCATATAACTCAACTTGGCGAGTTGTTGCACTAGAATCGAATACGTTATAGAGATTAGCTTTTAAGACTATATCCAGTTCCGATACATTAATTGCATATGATGCTGAAAGATCAAGTCTGTAAACCCAGTCTGTACGGCCATCGGTTCCACGAGGATTGTAGTCGAATGTGCCATCAGCATTCTGCGTATAGTAAGTATCACCATATGATGGTCGTCCATCAGGGTGACCAATACCAAACTTGTTCAATGGGCGACCAGATTCAGCGGTAAAGTTGGCACCAACTGTAAAGTCTTCGGTGATAGCGTATGCACCAAATAGCTTAAACATATGGCGGCGGTCATTTGGCAAGTATCCATCAGCTCCATCCATTAGCTCTGGGAAATCAAAATCCTGAGTTAGACCAGCATCACCTTGAGCGTTATCTGACTTTACTAGGCCTTCAGTATTACCGTAGCTTTGAGACCAAGTATAAGTACCACTTAGGCTCCACTGTGAATCCCATGCACGATTAAGAGTTAGGTCAATAGCATTGTATGTACGTTCAGCTTCTGGATAACCGAGTTCACTTCCTGGAATAGTTTCAGTTGTATCAACCTCACCATCACAGTTTGTATCTAGATCAACAGTCATATCTTCGCCTGGGTTACCCAGAACATATCCACCACCACCAGGATGCGCACAACCATATTTAGCTTCAGTCCAATGGCTGATAGTCATATCATCAATTGCACCGTTAAGCTTGCGTTGTGTTCCTTTGATGCCCCAAGACCAATCTTCATCAATCATAGATTGGTAACCCAAGATAATTTCATCTTGGTACATAGGATCAAGTTCTTGATCAACAATACCTGCTGGGTTTGGTACATTTCCGTCGGCTAGGAATTCATCGCCACCGATCTGAGCGCCAAGGTCAGCAATGGGTACTTGAATACCATTGATTTCCTGATCGGTTGTTCCGTCTAATACATAGTACTTACGTACGTCATACTCGTTACCCGCAAGACGAACGTTTGTGTTACTTGCTACAGGAAGGAAATAACGCCCAACGTTTGCAAATATCTTAGACTCACCATCACCATTGATATCCCAAGCAGCACCTAGACGCGGTGCAAACATGTCATCAATTTTAACAAAGCTTTCGCCATTTGAGTTTTTGTTATTGAATGAATCCCAGCGTACACCCATAGACAAAGTTACATCATCAGTAACCGTCCAAGTATCTTCAAGGTATATAGCTTGTGACTCAACTTCAAAATCCCCACCTACTGTACGTTCACGTGAACGTGCATACTGGTACACGTCGTCAGGCACTATGCCACCGTTAGCGAGTTCTGTACCTGGAGTTGTATCGTAATAGAACCAATAAACACCGTCTGGACCAGAGTAAAACTGGTTACTTTTAGACGTGTTAATTTCTTGGTCATAACCAAACTTTAGCACGTGGTCATCGGCTACGAACCATTCGAAATCAGCGCGGAACTCTTTACGTTGATCCTCACCCTCTTCTTGGCTATAGTCCGCAGAAGAAGCACAACCACGCGAAACTTGTGGCGCGCTCGCACGACGGTCGTAGATTAAGTTACAGTCAGCTGCGATGTTACTTGAGGTTGTAAGGTTATACTCGTTGACACCATATAATATGCGTGCGCTAAAGTTGTCAGTAATTTGGCCTGTATAGGTAAACACATAGTTGTCACCGCCAGATTCATCTACACTAGTAGAGGTCTGAATTCCACGTGTTTTGGTTTCATAATCATATAAATAATTGTCAGAAGTATTATCTGATTTATCTGAAAAACCTAAAAACTCAAGAGTGTGGTTTTCTGCAATGTTCCAGTCTAATTTTAGGCCCCAGAATGGATTGTCAGATTCTACTGAAGAAAAACTTGTTCCGCGGTCAGCAACATATTCTTGTTTAGTACTTCTTGGCTGGTACATAGCATAGAAGAATAATGTGTCTTCTATTAATGGTCCTGAAGCGTAAACGTTACCCTCTACTTTGTCATATGAGTCTGCACCGTTATATATATAGATATCATCGTTTTGATCGAAACTGTCAGGTGATTGCTCACTTAAACTATCAGGGCGGTAGCGAATATTCCCACCAAACTCCCAATCATTACCACCACGTTTTGTTACAGCGTTGACAACACCACCAGTTGAGCGACCAAATTCAGCAGAATAGCCGCCAGTTTTTACTTCAAACTGTTCATAAAAATCAAATGGTACATTTGAGAAACCTAGACCATTTCGGAAGTTAGTAACATTAAGACCGTTGATATAGAATGCGTTTTCAGCAACTGAGGCGCCGCCAAAAGATGCAAAATTACCAAAGCGACCATCACCTCGTGTGGTTCCTGGCGCAAGAAGTGCAACGCTAGTAACATCTTTTGGAAGAGGTAATCTATCAATTTCAACTTGGCTAATAACCAATGAAGTTTCGGATGAGGTCGTATCTATAGATGCTATTCTAGAAGACCCAGTAACTTCGAGTCTTTCCATTCCTATCTCATCAAGTGTCGTAGCAACATTTGAGTTACCACCAATTGAAACTGGAATGTCCTTTACTACTTTATCGTTATAACCATCAGCAGAGATGGTAAGCGTGTATTGGCCAATAGGTAGACGCGGAATGCGGTATTTACCATTGGAATCAGTTTCAATACTTCTCGTTAGGCCTGTTGCTTGGTTTCTAATTGCAATGCTAGCGCCAAGAACAGGGCCACTAGAATCAGTGGTAACTGTTCCTTGTATTGTACCGTCTACGTTGCTCGCCGCTAATACTGGGGTGCTTATCGTTAGTAGCGCCGTAATTGACGCCGCTAGCAAAGAGCGTTTGAAATTTACTGTCTTCATGTTCAATCCTTGTAGAAAGATGCTGTTATTGCATTGTTATTATTTTGTTTTTATTTGTAGCAAAGTAGATGCTATAGGGTTGCATAACTTAGATCAAATCGTTCTATCAAACATGTATACTTCATGCTAGCGACTTGTTAGCGGTTACTGCTATGAACATGGTTGTGGCAAGTGGTTACTTCTGGCTGGGGTTGTGTTTCTAGATGTTACTGTTGAAATTGTTCAACACACTTTGAAATATTTTGAAACACTTGTTCTCATAGCGATAGGAGGTAGGATTAGTCAGATAGGCGAAGTTAGTGGATAAAAAAAGGCAGGTTAACTAAGCTGCAAACTTAGTTAATCTGCCTTTTTATGTCAGAGTAACGGGTTAGTTTTTGACTAAATCGAGCTCTTCGATGAGGTTCGTTGCATGGTCAACTTCATCCATCATCCACAGTATATAGCGAATATCGACATGTACCGCACGGGTGATTGTAGGATTGAAGAACCAATCTTTGGTAATGGCTTCGTAAGTGGAGTCAAAGTTAAGACCCACTAGCTCGCCCTTACCGTTAAACACCGGTGAACCAGAATTTCCGCCAGTGGTGTCGACACTCGACAGGAAGTTAACTGGAACAGAGTTAAATTGCTCTGGTTTGTCTAAGCAAGAGAATAGTCGGCATATCCAAGAAGCGGGATCTTGATAAACAGTCTCAACTTTATGGCTACCATAACGCTGCTCTGCAATTGCTTTTAACAACTTAGTCGGTGCGCTAAATGGCTCTATGCCGGTATGTTTAGCGGGGATCCCTTCTAAGCGCGTAAATGGCTGCTTGTAGAGCGCATCTTTTGATTGGTATCCATCAACCATACCGTAGGTGATGCGTAAGGTACCGTTAGCATCTGGGTATACTGGCCAGTTATTTGATTGGTAGTAGGCGATCATTGCCTTCATGTAATCAGGGCGCGCCATCGATAACTTACCTGCCAATGTTTTAGCTTCTTTCTCGGCGGCCATATTCTTCTCATACAATGAGACGGCCAGACGGATGAAAGGGTCAGCACTGGTTTCGAATGCGCTAGCATCGGCATCCATCCAAGCGAGTCGCTTCTCTTTATCGGTTAACGATGTTAAAGCATAAAGCGCGTCTAGCTTTTCTGATAAGGTGGTTTCAACATCGCCTTCATTTAACGCGTTATCAAGCTCGCTAACACGAATATCTTGGTTTAGATAAGCTTCTAAGTCTTGTAACCACAGCGTTTTATCGACGCTGATAGCGAAGCTAGAATCAAGACGTTTAAGACGTGCTTTAAACATCTTCATGTCACGCTGTTGATAACCCTCTTCACGCTTAGCATCTGGTTTTACTTTCTCTTTTGCTAGACGGTACAGCTTGTTCGCGCTATCAAGTAGGGCACTGCTTTGCGCGCTGTCGAAGTAGTAACGTGTTTGACGTTGCTTACGCTGCTCAACCAGAAGGGTTTCTAGTTCATCAAACTGAGTTTGAAAAGACATATAGGTTTTGTCTTGCGCCAGCCAAGTTTTAAAGTCATCTTCACGGCCTTGCTTAATACCTGCAATATCGGTGGCTTTAAATCCATCCAGTAAACCATTGTACTTTTTCATACGGTTAGCCATGCCTGCTAGCTTACCCGCGTACTTTATTTTAACGTCACTATTGGCCTCGCTCATGGCTTCAATAGTATCGATGCGCAGCTGATAGCGTGTTGCAAGTGTTGGATATAACCAATCGCTGGCAAACTTAAGCTCGCTAGTTAAGCGATAGCGACTGGTTGAGCCTGGGTAACCGGCAACAAAAACACCGTCACCGGCTTTCACACCGTCGCTGTTAATTTTTAGATAGCTTTTTGGCGCATAAGGTACGTTGTCTTGGTTGAAAATTGCTGGCTTACCATCTTTACCAACATAAGCACGTAAAAAGGTGAAGTCAGCTGAGTGGCGTGGGTACTCATAGTTATCGACATCACCGCCAAATGCAGCGGCACCCTCTGGTGGCGCATAGACTAAGCGAACGTCTCGAATGATGAGCTGTTTAGTGAGGTAGTATTCCAAACCATTGTGAAAGCTGCGGACTGAACAGCGGTAGTTATCATCACTTTCACACTCTTTGATGAGCGCTTTACGGTTGGCTTGGATATTTTCAAAGCGAACCAGTGGATCGTTACCGATATTCTGTTTTACTTGTGCCGATACATCGGTGACGGCTTCGGTAATATAAAGACGTTCATTAGGGCCCGCAGTGGGCTCCTTATCTTTACTGCTTGCTAAAAACCCCTCGGCGAGATAATTATGTTCTTTTTTGCTGTTATATTGAATGGCGCGGTAGGCACAATGATGGTTTGTGACAACTAAGCCTTGGGGCGAAACAAAACTGGCGGTACAATAGCCCAAACCGACAACTGCATTCATAGGGTAGCGAGTAAGATCTGCTAGCTGTTTAGCAGGAATATCGATACCACGTTCGCTAAGCTTGTCAGCGATTGAGGGCATTTGATACGGCTGCCACTGTCCTTCATCGGCCTTAACCACAGAGGATGACAACATCCCTGTAGAGAGAGCAATAGCGGCAATCAATGCATTGCGCATGTTCTTTCCTTATTTTGTTATTGTGTGTTTTTTATCTGCAGGTCGTATGTTGTTAATTGCCTGCTCTGCTTTAGCCCGTTTTATACCACATTTTGCTTAATCGTTGGAATTTTGGAGATTTAATGTCACAGCAACGCGCCTTTAAGGCCAAAGAAAAGCCCAGAGATCTGCAGATGGATGCGCTGAAGATGCCACCGCATTCAATTGAAGCAGAGCAATCTGTTCTAGGTGGCTTGATGTTAGATTCTGACGCATGGGACCGAGTTGCCGAAGCTGTCGTCAAAGAGGATTTTTATTCACGCGCCCACGGGACGATTTTTACCGCAATGGAATCTCTGGTTAGTGCCGGTAATCCCATCGATTTGATCACCGTCTCTGAACAATTAGAGCTGACAGATCAGTTAGAAGATGTGGGCGGCTTTGCTTATATCGGTGAGATTGCTAAGAACACGCCGAGTGCGGGTAACATTCACTCTTACGCCGACATTGTGCGTGAGCGTGCTGTTGTGCGTGACATGATTAAAGTCGCTAATGAAATTGCTGACGCAGGTTTTAACCCTGAAGGGCGTAACTCGAGTGAACTGCTTGATTTAGCTGAAACTAAAGTATTTAAGATTGCCGAGCAGCGCGCCAATGCTAACGAAGGTCCTGAAAGCATAAAGGCCATTCTAGAAAAAACCGTCGATAAAATCGAAGAGCTCTACAATAACCCAACCAATGGTGTGACAGGGGTGTCGAGTGGTTTCGGTGATCTCGACAAAATGACGGCAGGTTTCCAAGCAGGTGATTTAATTATTGTTGCCGCGCGTCCATCTATGGGTAAGACCACTTTTGCGATGAACTTGTGTGAGCAAGCGGCATTGAATGAAGATAAACCCGTGCTTATTTTCAGTTTGGAGATGCCGTCAGAACAGATCATGATGCGTATGCTAGCTTCACTTGGCCGGGTGGATCAAACCAAAATTCGTACTGGTCAGTTAGATGACGACGATTGGGCGCGCGTATCATCAACCATGGGCATCATGCTTGAGCAAGGTAAGATGTATATCGATGATGGTTCAGGTCTAACACCTACTGATGTGCGCAGCCGAGCAAGACGTGTTGCCCGTGAATATGGCGGGCTGTCGATGATCATGATCGATTACCTGCAATTAATGCAGGTGCCCGCGCTGAAAGATAACCGTACCTTGGAGATCTCAGAGATCTCTCGCTCACTAAAAGCGCTGGCCAAGGAGCTAGAAATACCCGTTGTAGCGCTATCACAGCTAAACCGTTCATTGGAGCAACGTGCAGATAAACGCCCGATTAACTCGGATTTGCGTGAATCGGGCGCGATTGAGCAGGATGCCGACTTGATCATGTTTATTTACCGTGATGAAGTGTATAACGATGACTCTGAAGATAAAGGCACTGCAGAGATCATTATTGGTAAGCAACGTAACGGCCCGATTGGGCGAATACGTTTAACCTTCCAAGGGCAATTTTCTCGTTTTGATAATTACTCTGGTCCGCAGTTTGAAGAAGATTAATCGTCATTAATTGTCGTTCATAAAAGCTTTTATGCAATGCAATTAACTACAATAGAGCCTCATTGAGGCTCTTATTTTTTTGATTAGATACCACAAGGTTACTCTTGAAACCATTCCCACGAGCAGAAATTAGCCGCAAGGCGCTCAAGCATAATTTGGCGCGATTGCATGAATTAGCACCGTCAAGCAAAGTGATGGCGGTTGTAAAAGCTAATGGCTATGGTCATGGCTTACTTAATGTTGCCCAGTGCTTAGATAATGCCGACGGTTTTGGTTTGGCTCGCCTAGAAGAAGCATTAGCGCTACGTGCGGGTGGGATAAATGCCAAATTACTGTTGTTAGAAGGCTTCTTTCGGGTCGGCGATCTGGCAACGTTAGTTGAGCATGATATTGAAACAGTGGTGCATCATGAGTCTCAGCTTGAGATGTTAGCAAGCGTAGACCTGCCTAAACCTGTTACTGTTTGGCTTAAAATTGATACCGGCATGCACCGTCTCGGTTTTTCTCCTGAGCAGTTTGACTCTATCTATCAAAGGCTACTGGCCAATGATAATGTGGCTAAACCGATTCATCTAATGACGCATTTCGCTTGTGCCGATGAACCGAATAATCCAAGTACCGCAGCACAACAAAAAGTTTTTGATGGGTTAACCCAGAACTTGCCAGGGGATAGAACCTTGGCTAATTCGGCTGGCACACTGTTTTGGCCGCCAAGCCAAGCTGACTGGATACGGCCTGGTATTGCGCTTTATGGCGTGTCACCCGTTTTGGGTGATTTAGGCAGCAAGCATGGTTTACTGCCGGCGATGGAATTAGTATCGCAATTGATTGCCATTAGAGAGCATAAAGCAGGCGAACCTGCAGGCTATGGCAGTTTCTGGACTGCTGAAATAGACACCCAATTAGGCGTGGTCGCGATAGGTTATGGCGATGGTTATCCACGCAATGCCCCGCTGGGCACCCCTGTATTGGTCAATGGTCGTTTAGTGCCTATCGTCGGGCGAGTGTCGATGGACATGCTCACGGTTGATCTTGGTGCTAATGCCAAAGATAAAGTGGGCGATCTGGCTGTGTTATGGGGTAAAGATTTACCCGTTGAAGTGGTCGCTGAACATATTGGTACCATCGCTTATGAGCTAGTCACCAAACTAACGCCCCGAGTCGCCGTTTGCCTAGATTGAGCAAGTAACAAATTTATGTGCTGCTGTGATGAGGCGGGATGCCCATCATCAGTGTGAAGATGTCTTAAATTGAAAATACGATTAATAAGCCCCGCTGCTCTTCTGTTGATGCAGCCAATGGTATTTGCCAGCCCTGTTATTGAAACACCACCGCAAAATCAATCCGCGAATACCAGCGATACACCTCATACGGCATTAGAGCAACAGCAAGCTCAAGCTGCAACGACAACGATTACAACGCCACCCAGCGCTGAATTCGCCGTGGTGCCATTTGCATTTTCATCTGAATCCCTGAGCACTGCGTTGGGCGCTGCGGGGGTTGTCAAGCATGCCGGCCAGGAACAAGCCTCAATACTGGGTATTGGTTTATATAGCGCAAACGACAGTTGGGTTGGCTATTTAGGTGCGCACAACTATCAGATCCCCGCAGTCGATAGCTGGCTATTTTCAATCGAAACCTACCAAGCTCAGTTTAAAGAGGGGATCTACTATCTCTCGGAGTTGGCAGCTCCAAACCAAGATGCTGCAAAAGTGGTGACCCTAGGCGATGAGTCTTTTACTCGATTTCACGCAAAATATGTGTTGCCTTGGGGTCGTGGCGTTAATGGTGCCGCCCCTAGTTTGGCAAGTTCCGCTGAGGCTATTGGCTGGAACCCATTAACCTCGGGTGTGACCAGCATTAAAGTCAGTCCCTTTGTGCAAACGCGCGAGCTACACGGCTATGAGTATTTACCGCAGAAATCCCAAGGCGTCGCATTAAAGTTAGACTGGGATAACCGTGACAATGGTAAAAACAGTACCCAAGGCGGGCAAACAAGCCTTAAGTTCAGTCGCGACTTCGGTGCTGCAGATCGCAGTAGTTGGACAACTTGGGAGTTTGAGCAAAGTGCCTTCTTTGCCATTGGCGCCAATGATTGGTTTGCCCAGCAGGTTATGGCGTTTAACTTCTATTTGGCCGACACGCCAACGTGGAACGCACAAAGCGGCGATAACTATCATCGACCACCGACATTTGCCGGGATCAGTCTAGGCGGTTTTGACCGGCTTAGAGGTTATGCCAGCAAGCGTTTTACCGGGCGTTCAGCGGTGCTTTACTCCGCCGAGTACCGCATTCAGCCACGATGGCAGCCATTACAACAGTGGCCGCTATTTAACTTATATGATGTACCTTGGTGGCAATGGGTTGCCTTTGCCGAAGCTGGGCAAACTGCCGATGAGTTTGATGCGCAGCTATTACATGATGATCTGCAGTGGACCGCTGGTATTGGCGCACGTTTTGAGGTTGAAAGTATCGTGGTACGGGCTGAGCTTGCTTTTGGCAGTGAAGATAGTCAATTTTGGGTCATGGTTAACCAACCTTTTTAAGCAAACGTTGAAACATAATTGCGGCTGTTTATTTTTTTCGATCAAATTTTAAATGACTCTCATTTTTAAGTTATATCTCCCAAATAAATGCCACTGAGGTTTTTGTGGTGGTATTTACTTCTAGGGAAGATATGTTGTTAACATAATAGCTATCCATTTTTACATCTGTATCAATGTATCGAACACTTATAAGGGTGAACTAAAGTTACTAGTCCTCAATTACTTTTTATTAATGGCTTATTAGTTTTATTTAAAGTTATTTAATTTAAGTTCTAATGTATATATTAACATTAATTGCCATCGATTCTTACTCACTCTGCTATCGCATTTAAAATGTGCAGGTTTACTTTTATGTCATTGTTTATTAATGAGTTTATTTCGTTATATGTATTTCTCATAAAGTTATTGACGAGCTGGTGACAGAAAGTGTGACCCTGCAAGTAAAATTAGTGAGAAAAGGTTAATTAAGCTAAAAACATTTAACGAGTGGGTCACGAAATATAACTGACTTCTTAGTTGATATGGCATTAATGTCACAATTTCATTTTCTAGTTTTTCATATGTTCAATATTAGGCAGACAATAACCCTATTAAAAGTGCGCTTATTAATGCACTTAAATAGCGCCATCAAGGCGCGGCAATGTTGTTAAATGTCGAGGTAACGCAGAATGAAAAGACGTACTTTTTTGCAAGCAACCAGTGCTCTTACGGCCGGGGCTGTACTTGTTGGCTGTGGCAGTGATGATAAAGCACCAAACAAGGATATAGATTGGACGCCGCTTGAACCTAGTATTCCTATTCCACCAACAGAACCAGGTGCAACAACAGCCTATGGCTATAGCGCCTGTTTAGTTAATTGCGGTTCAAACTGCCCAGTCAAAGTCTTTACCAATGAAGACGGTTCAATTGCCAATATTGAAACCGACCACGAAATTGAAGATGAAGCAGGTAAAATACATCAAGTCCGTGCCTGTGCACGTGGTCGTTCACTTAAGCAACGTACTTATGCAGCAGACCGTTTAAAGCAGCCGATGAAGCGCGTTGGACCTCGTGGTGAAGGTCAATTTGTACCAATCACTTGGGAAGAAGCAGCGCAGGAAATTGCCAAAGAACTTGAGCGCATTGCAGGGCAATACGGTAATGAATCAATTCTTAAAATTTATGGTACTGGTGCTTATTACTCGGTTAAGTCTTCTAACTGGTTTAGCCGTATTTTGAATTTAAATGGCGGATACTTAAGATACCAAGGAAACTATTCTTGGCAGCAGCTTAATTATGCGTCAAAAGCGACTGGTCATTACGGTACTAGTGGCTCAAGCCTTAATAGCATTGTGCATTCTGACCTGTTTTTGGGCATTGGTTATAACCCTAATGAAATGCGTCAATCAGGTTCTGGCGAAGGCCGTGATTTCAGTGAAGCACTGAAAGCGAATCCGAATTGCGAAGTTATCATGGTAGACCCGCGTTATACCGATTCATGTTTAGGTAAAGAAAATGAATGGCATGGCATTCGTCCAGGTACAGATTCGGCTTTTGCTGAAGCACTCATGTACGAAGCTATTATAGCCGGACATGTTGACCAAACCTTTATGGATAAACATGTATCAGGTTTTGATAAAGCGTCATTAGAGGCTTTGAAAGCTGCATTAGAGTTGGATACAGATGAAGCTAAAAAAGACTTAGCCCAGTATGTAGACCCTGCAGAGAACTTCCATGATTACATCATGGGCGTTGGCAAATTCGTCTCAGAAGGAGCTAAAACACCTGCATGGGCAGCTGCAATCTGTGGTATTTCAGAAGCTGCAATTAAGTCTATTGCAAGTAAAATAATGTCAGCAAAAAATGCATTTATTGTGACTGGCGCCGGCGTTAACCGCCATGCCAATGGTGAGCAAGCGATGCGTTCATGTTACATGTTACCTTGGGTATTTAATCAAGTGGGTCGTCTTGGTACATCAAATGGCGCGATGCCGTCACAAGGCCGTTCATCACTTAGTGCTTCTGGTATCTCAGGTTTAACTAACCCAATTGAGACCACGATTAGTTTCTATAACTGGGAAGAAGCGATCCGTAATCACGCTAACATGACGGGCAGAAGCCATGATGTTAGAGGTTTAGAAGATTTAGATACCCCTCTTAAAACGCCAGTTAAGGCTATTTTTGCATTGAATTCTAATGCACTCATTAACCAACACTCTGAAACCAGCCTTACTGCTAAGACATTAGCGGATGAGAGTTTGTGTGAGTTTATTGTGGTTAGTGACTGCTGGATGACACCTAGTGCAAAGTTTGCCGATATCTTGCTTCCTGACACAAGTTGGTTAGAAACTGATGATTTTGCCTCTGCTTCATATGCCGCCGGTAATACGGGTTACTTAACTGCCATGCGCGGTATTGAGCCAATGTTTGACTGTCGAAACTACTTTGAACAAGGCCTTGCGATAGCTAAAGCAATGGGCAAAGAGGCTGAATATACCGAAGGTAAGACAGAAGAAGAGTGGATGGAAGAGGCTTACGCAAAGGCAGCTGCCAAGGCTAATAATGCCAATGCGATACCAGCCTTGCCTGCAACATTTAAAGAAGCACAAGATATTGGTATTTTCCATTACAGCAACCCTGAACCAGTGATCTCTATGGACTCATTTGTTAATGGTGGTGAAGCACTAGGCACTGCCAGTGGCAAGATTGAGATGTACTCAGTTGCTATGGCTAAATTTGGCGCCGAGCGTACCTTTGATGCTGATGTTCAGGGCGACTATGTTACTGCACTGCCGAAGTATCAAAGAACTTGGGGCGGTTATGAAGATACCACTCAAGATGTTGATACTGACTTCCCGCTGCAACTCGTGGGTTACCACACTAAGGGCCGCACTCACTCAAGCTTTCACAATGTCCCTTGGTTACGTGAAGCCGTTGAAGATGCAGTATGGATGAACCCTAAAGATGCTGCTGAACGAGGCCTTACTGATGGTGACATTGTGCAGGTTAGCAACCAATACGGCACATTAGAAGTGCCTGTAAGAATCACATTGCGTGTTATGCCAAATGTTGCCGCACTAGGCCAAGGTGCTTGGTATATGCCGAACAAAAGCCGTTTAGATGCCAATGGTAACCCGATTGACGAGGGGGGCTGTATTAACACTGTGACACGATATAAACCATCACCGTACGCCAAAGGTAATCCGCAGCATACCAACCGTGTTCAGGTTAAGGCTAAGTAGGGGAATAGATAATGACTAATTCAATTCAAGCAACAACAAGCGAAACTGAACAAGTGCAATATGGCTTTTACTTCGATAGCTCAAAGTGTACTGGTTGTAAGACATGTCATGTTTCATGTAAGTCGCGCGGTGATCTTCCTGATGGGATCATTCAACGCCGAGTGTATGAGTTTGTCGGTGGTGCCTATAGTGAGAATGCTGACGGTAGCTTCACTAATGATATTCACACTCACTATACATCTATCGGTTGTAATCATTGTACTGAACCTGCATGTGTCAATATTTGTCCTGTCGGTGCTATGCATAAAGAGGCTGATACGGGTCTAGTTAAAACCAATGATGAAAAGTGCATTGGTTGTAACATGTGCGCAGGAGCTTGCCCTTATGATGCTCCACAGCTAGATACTGAGCGTAAAAAGATGACCAAATGCGATGGCTGCTTTGAGCGTATCGCCCTTGACCGTAAGCCTATCTGTGTTGAGTCTTGTCCGTTACATGCTTTAGATTTTGACACCATGGATAATTTGAAAGCTAAATACGGTGACGGTGATACTCATGTAACACCACTACCCGATTTCTCTGTCACTAAGCCGAATTTAATCGTAAAGAATAACCGTCATGCTGGTAAAGGTGGTGCGGTGATTAATTCGAGAGAAGTGTAAAGCTGACGAATGGGCGCCCTTTGGTGCCCATTTTTTCTAATGTGAGGTTACAGAATGACAGAGACTAAACAGATGGCATTGGATCCAGTGACAGCAGAGAAGGTAAAGCCAAACGCACGCCTCTTTGATATTGATGAAGCGGCCGCAATTGCCAAGTTGTTGCATAACGTCTATTTTGGCTATCCATCAGAAGATTTTATCAACCTACTAGCAGATAACGACATCAGCAAAACTTGGCATATGTTTATTGATAGCGAAGAGTATCAAGCTGGGCTTGGTGATATTTCGGTATATCTTGAAAATTGGAACAATAATAAACTCACTGACTTGATGCTGGATTATGGTGATCTTTATTTCGGCGCCAGCATGCCATTAGCTTTGCCTTGGGGCTCATGTTGGTTAACTGAGCAGCGATTACTAAACGATGTGAGTACTCATGAACTATTAAAATTTTATCATGCCCATGCTATCGAGTTGAATTTAGACAAGAACCAACCCGCAGACCACATAGGTATTTTCCTGTCTGTTATAGCCCAACTATTAGAGCAGATCTCTGCGGATCCAGCAGACAAACAATCTCAACAAGTGTTGAGCCTGCTATTATCGAAACACTTATTAACTTGGTCTGATAAATTCATTCAGGCCAGTACTGAGCATGCTAAGACGAGTTTTTATCGTGGTATGGCTTTTTTGTTAAAAGACTTATTAAATGCATTGAGTGAAGAGTTTGGCATTTTACCTATGGCGCAGCAGAGTCATCATTAATGAGTGTTATTGAAGCGACACGATTGCAGTTTAAGAAAAGTGCTTTTGCTGAAGAGATCAGTAAACAGTTGGTTAACGAACGTACCAACCATGACCTATTTCATGTCGCGACGACAATCGAAACCACTAGCCATATCATTGCGGCAATCGTTGGCAGTGAAAAGCCAGAGCAATTAGTGCAAACCCCAATGAACGACAGGGCGATGTTTGAAGTGTTGTTTACCTGCTTACGATTGCTTTTTGTTAAGCAAGTTCAAGGTAATGAGCTTAGTCAGGGTGAACAATTGATTGTGACTCTGGCTAATCGGTATGCTATTAAGCTCAGTACTGAAACATCCTCTTCGCAGCTCGGATCCGATATAGTTTTAGTCAAAAAACTCTATAAGCAACTGCAAGCTCTTGCATTAAAAGAGGCTCGTAGCCAGCGCTCTATGTGTTAATTAGATAGCTTATTCAAATATATAAACCCAGTTATGATGCTGGGTTTTGTCGTCTAGTCTGCAGTGAAATCGTCCGCCTTTTTCTGAATTCCTTACGTTACCAAGCCGCATAACTAACGCTTATAGATCTAAATAGTATTCTTGCACAGATCTATGCTTGATGGCTCAGCCTTGTCAGCAGTATTGGCGCCCGTTTTGAGGTTGAGAGTGTAGTGGTTAGGGCTGAGCTTGCATACGGCAGTGAAGATAGTCAATTTTGGGTAATGGTCAACCAACCTTTTTAAGTCAACAGCGTTAAGGGAGGTCTTTGATGTTTTTCATCGGAGGCATTTTTCAAGATAGTTGCTCTGCTATACACAAAAAAGGCACCCGAGGGTGCCTTTGACTTTTGCAGGGGGTAAAACGTTAGAGTAAACCTAGGGACAAATTAGGCACTCTGTTCTTACAAGGGCAAATTACAAAGTAAACCCATGGTGTTCCATGACTTTCGCTGGGCTATGACAAGTGGCACAAGCTTCTTTCGCGTCTTTTGCCATCGCCTTATCTTCACCAATATATGCACCATTTAGTTCCATGTGCGACATCGCCGCATCTGAAAGGTACTTCTGGTGACAGCTTATACATGCAGCAGCATCAGGAGAGGCATACCAAGTTTTAACTGTCTCATCGGCAGCTGGACTTTGAGTGCTAGGAATTGTGTGGGCTTGACCGGCATTACGGCCTAACTCGAAACCATACTTAAGACCACCATAGCCCTCAGTTGCTGAGTGACAAGTTGTACAATCTGTCTTCAGGATAGTACCGCTACCACCGTGGCCATTATCATGTCCTTGAGCCTTGTGAGCCTTGTACATAAAGCTGGTTGATTTTAGCAAGGCAGCGCCATTGCTAGCATCTCCGTTACCTTTAAGGCTCTTATCATTAGTATGACAAGCAATACAGTTCACACCGTTTGAATCATGGTAGAACTCTTGGCTGTGACAACCAAAACAGCTTGCAGTATCAACAATGGCACGGCGCTCACCAACAACGGCATCAGCATCACCAAGCACTGTGCGATATGCTTCTACCTGCAAATAAGCTGGGTAAGCATTATCAGCATCACATGTTGTGCGGGTGCCAGTACCTTCTTCAAAACACACTTTTAGCACAGGTAAAATTTCTAATGAACGCTCAGCTATATCAGTGGGAAGCTCAAGAGTATACAAACCAGGAGCATAACTTCCATCCGCCTGTTTGATATTTTTGGTCTTCTCTGTCGTTACATGGAACACTCCATTAGCGTAAGTAGTAGAGCCATCTCCTTTCAAACTGAAGCGTCTAGTATCATATATAGACCCTTTTTTCTGAGTATAAGAATCAATGGATAATGCATACTCAGGATAGTCCTGTTCTACATCCCAGCTCACGACCATATAAGGGTTAGAGTAGCCTTGCTGATAAATCTCTTCATCGGTGACAACAACGCCATCAGCATCGGTGATTTTTACATCAAATTCCAATAGATTTTGTGCATTAACGATTACGTTTGAAACTGTAACGTCGTAGTTTTCAGCGGCTTCATAAGGTTTCTTATGGTCCATATGAACTGCAGCACTGTGACAGTCGGTACAAACAAGTTGAGGGTTCTTATCTGACTGATGCTGTGCAGGCGAGTCAGTATGACAACCAGTACATGCATTCGCGTTCGCATTTGAAAGCCATAGATCTTTGTCGGCTAGTGTTTCATCTTGAACATGACAAACGGCACAATCCATAAACGGTTTAGTTGGGAAAGCCGGATAATCGAATGCATGGTCACCGCTGTAGCCAGCGATGGTATAAGGCATAGGAACAACATTGCCTTCAGCATCTTTACCTTCACGCTCAGGTCCCATATGGATAGCATGCACCATATGACCTAATTCAACTGAAACATCATTAGGATCAGAGACGATGCCGTTGTGACATGACTGACAGTTTTCTAGATCAAGTCTACGACCACCGTGAGCCCTAAGGCTATCTGGCTGGTGACAGGTGTAACATGTTTCAAGTGTTACTAACTCGCGAGTCTCTACACCTTCTGTGGCATTGGTCGCTGGGATCCAATCATAATGAGCATTTTCTGCTAGTTCATGACCCGAGGCATACTCAAACTGCATCTCGATAGCGATACGCTGAGTCAATGCTGGATCGAATACTACACCCGCCGCATCGACAGTCGTCGTTAGATTAGTGTCGAAAGTGTAAGTATAAGTACCATCTTTATGATCGACTAAACACTCAGCACAGTTCTTTATCTGCTCGAATCCCTGCTCGAATGTGGTGCCATCATCATTAGTGGCGTCATTTAACAGAGAGATCCACTGTTTAAGATCTGAACCTGTGTTAGTTTGCAGTTGAGCTAACGAGAAGCGGAAATCGTGATACTCATTTTCAGCACTGAGACTATGTAGTCCTACGCCCTGTTTATTTTCCAGTTCGAAATCAACGGTAATGATACCGTCTGCATAAGTTGCATTGCTGATTTCAGCCATTGCCTCTGCAGCCATATCGATATGCAGGCCTGAGGTACCGGGATCACCAGGTCCACCCGGTCCTCCTGGTTGACCATCTTCACCATTTTTTCCATCTTCACCATCTGAGCAGCCTGAGATTAGAAATGCGGAGCTAATCAACAGAGCTAACGATGCTTTTTTTGTTGTCATCATCATCATACGTTCCTTAAAAGTAACCACTTTTGGTTGATGAAATGTTAGATATTTCCCTTGATCGTAGATATGAAGTTGATCACTGATGGAAGATGTTGTTTTTGGGTTTTATATGCTGGCTGAGGGGTCTCGTGATGGGTATTTACACTTCTAAATTTCGTATCTGTAGTGGGTGGTGATATTTTTTCTCTATTTGGTGGTGTAATCACCTGGTTTTCGCAATGTGAAAATGTGAAATTCACATATTGCAAATCTGCAAAGTGAAATTGATAGCTTTTATCAATCAACATGCATAAGTCACAAAATTGAGGAATAACTAATGTAAAGAGAGGGAAAATTGAGCGCACGCATATCTAAGCGGTAAGTATTACTTTAAATTAGTTAACAGTGGACTAAGCGAGTGTTCAGAGGATGAATGAATAAGTTAAATACCAATAGTTTATTTGATATTCAAGTTTTTGTTTTACTGTACGAATCATTAAATGCCACCGCTGTAAGTCAGGTACTTGGCGTTCCCACCTCTAAAATCAGTCGCAGCTTAAAATCTATTCGGCATTCATTGGATGCTCCGCTATTTATCAGAAAACAGCAGGGGTTTGAAAGAAGCAGCTTTGCCGATGATATCTATCCTAAAATGAAGAAAATAGTTCAGCTGGCTAAAAAATGCGAACAGATAGACCTTAATCAAGCAATAGTGCGAAAACGAGAGTTGATCATTGCCTGTCCTCCGACCTTGTCACTGAACCTTTTACGTCACTTACAAAAAAGATCCTCCAAAGAAAACGAAAACTATGTATTCCATATAAAACCTTGTAACAGCAATGTGGGGGAGTTATTAAAGCAGCAACGCGTCGATATTGCTGTCACGTACAGTGCTTATAATACTGAGCAATTGTTTTCAACGCTAATCGTTAAGTCTGATGCTTATGTCATGGTTGCCAGGCAGGGTCACCCACTTCTTACTGCAACTGAGCCATTGAGTCTCATTGATATATTGGATTATCCCTATATTAGCTTTGCAGGAAATGAACTGGATGATGTTACCGATCCCCTTGAATGTTATGCCCTTGATACCAACAGTGGTTTAAACGTGGTTGCAAAAGTGTGCTTACTTGCGGATTTAATGCTGCAGCTGGAGCACAGTAATGCAATAGCACTGTTATGTTACCAAGATGCGATTGAGTTTTTATGTCAGCGCGGTGAAATAGCAGCGTTAGCGCTGGACGATGTTCTCTGTGATCTCATTAATCAACGAAGTGGTCAGTATCATCACTATATCACCCAAACAAGAAAAAGCGGGTCAATACCAAACTGGTTAAATGATGAAATACAGGGGTACATCAACAGTAATATGACCTTACCCGTTGGAGGTGGAAATGAAAAAACTGAGTAATATTAGCATTAGTACCATAGAGATATTTTGTCAGCTGTACCTCAAGGGCAGTACCAAGGCTGTATCGAGTGACTTATCATTATCACAACCCAAAGTCAGCCGAGGGTTAAATTCACTGCGGGAGGTCTTTGATGATCCTCTTTTTGTACGGATCAATAATCAGCTCGTTGCAACTGAGCTGGCCCACAGTTTACACGTTTTGTTAGCGGAGATTTTACTCTGTAGTCGCGCTATCGAAAGTGATGCTATCAAGAGTGTATCGCCTGTAGAGCCAGCAATCATTATCGGCACCGTTCCCCAATTAGAAATAGGGCTGGCACAGAAAATTATTAAACGAGCCGCTGATAATAACCAAAATCCAAATATCGCGGTATCAACCACAGCTTGGTCAGAGCTGAGTGAACAGCAACTTATTGATGGGGAGATCGACGCGGCGATCTGCTTTAGGCCTTCGACTAGAAAAGAACTGCTATCTAAATCGATTATCCAACATCGAGGCGGCTATTTAGTTGCCCAATCACAGCATCCCGTTTGGGATAATCCGACGATAGACAATATGACAGACTTCCCTATTGTTAAGCTCGTCACTATGCCATTTCCTGCCAACAGGTCTCCATTAGGGATTTATGCTAAAGCACAAGGTAAACCTATGCAGGTATATGCTACCGCGCCCGATCTCGGTAGCGCCGCGAGTAGCTTACTAAACTCTCATGCGGTGATGGTTGTCGGGGTGAAATGTGCTGTTGATTTTCTCGCTAGCATTAATGGCTTACACGCCCAAAAAATAGATTATTCACAGGATAAATGCTTGCTGAAAGGCTTTAGTGATCCCACTGTTTATCTGTGGCTTAGGCGCGATGCTGATGGAAAAATTGTCTCGCCCTTGTGGCTACAGCAGGCACTAGAAACCTATATCATCACATCTCATAAATAGCGGCTTAGCTGACGTAGTGCTCGGCCTTAAAGACTTTTCTCCTGTCGTTTTGTTAGCCAGCAGTGTAAAATGCGCGCCCGGATCGTTTCTTGTTTTCGTTTTACTGGTAATTATATGCAAACCCAACTTAATCGTACTTTCTCTATCGCACCCATGCTGGATTGGACAGATCGTCATTATCGCTATTTTGCGCGATTAATGTCCTCTGAAGTGCTGCTATATACAGAAATGGTAACAACGGGAGCAATAATTCATGGACGAGGTGATTACCTTGCTTATAACGAAGAGGAGCACCCGCTGGCATTACAGCTAGGCGGGTCTAATGCCACAGATCTTGCCACCTGTGCCAAGCTAGCTTTCGAGCGTGGCTATGATGAAATCAACCTCAATGTGGGTTGCCCATCAGATCGCGTTCAAAGCGGTCGTTTTGGGGCGTGCCTAATGGCAGAGCCTGCATTGGTCGCTGAGTGTGTCGATGCTATGAAGCAGGTTGCCGATATTCCGGTGACCGTGAAGACACGTATTGGCATTGACGAGCAAGATAGCTATGAGTTTTTAGCGCAATTTATCGATACCGTAAAAGCAGTGGGTTGTGATGACTTTATTATTCATGCCCGCAAAGCGTGGTTGCAAGGGTTAAGCCCTAAAGAAAACCGAGAGATCCCAGAGTTAAATTATGAGCGTGTTTATCAGCTCAAACGTGATTATGCCGATTTAAGTATCAGTCTTAATGGCGGGGTTAAAACACTGGCTGAATGTAAAACCCACCTTAAGCAACTCGATGGTGTGATGGTTGGGCGTGAAGCTTATCAAAACCCTTATATGCTGGCTGAAGTCGACCAACAGTTATGCGGTATTGATACACCAGTATTGAGCAGAGATGCTGTTTTAGAGAAACTACTTCCTTATATAGAGAAACATTTGCAAGCGGGTGGACGCCTCAATCACATCACTCGCCATATCATTGGATTGTTTCAAGGTGAAGTCGGCTCAAGAGTATGGCGCCGCTATTTAAGCGAAAATGCGCATAAATCGGGCGCTGGAATCGAAGTTATAACCCAGGCTAGGCAAGAGATGAAAGCGGTTGTTAGCCTTTAATTTGCCTTTATTCCCCTCTCAAAAATTGCTTGTAGTGAAATTCACCAGTGCATGGTGAGTTTCGCTAACGTTAGTTACTCCTCGTAATACTCCACATCGTAAAAATTCTAGAGTAAGTTGCCAACTGTATATTTATCAATGCTTTAACTGTATACGCCAAAGTTGGCACGCCACTTGTATTAGTCTCTATGCAATTAGGCGAAACTCGAAAAGGAATCCATCATGTTTAATTCTATTGTAATGAAAACGGTAAAGACCTCTGTATTAACTGCTGTGTTGTTAGCTGCTAGTGTTTCTGTACAAGCGGAAACGTCGTTGGTCACTGAAGTGGCAAATAGTTTGGAGCGAAACATTAGCGCACAAATGCAAGACATGGTCAGTAAAGCACAAACAGAATTGAGTCTTTCTATTCAATCACAAATGTCAGAAATGATGTTCGAATTAAGCAGTGATGAAGATTTGAAAGCTGCCAAACTAACCGCTGAAAAGGTTGAAAACCCATTAGTAACAAGCGCACTAATTGAGGATTAATTATGTGGTTTATTGCTCAGCTTGTTGGTTTGTTATTGCTGCCGGTGGTTAGTTTAGCGATGTTTGCTTGTATTGTTTGCTCGCTACAGTGGCATAAATTGAAAGATTAAATTTAAAATATTAAGTTTAAAATATTAAGTTTAAAAGATTAAATTTTAAGTAAAGGGAGTTTGAAATGGCTGATTTTATTAATAGATTAAAAGATCCTTCGTCATTAGTTTGTGGTGTTGCTGCGGCAATGGCAGATAAGTTTGACTGGTCATGCTTATGGACTCGTGTGGTGTGTGCACTGGCTGTTTTTTGTAATCCGGCAATGGGATTAGTGATCTACTTTGTGCTCGCTTTGGTGTTACCTAAATGGGAAAAACCATGCTAATGCAGATGTTTAAATACCAAGACGCCGATAGTAGGATCAGTAAACAGATAAACAGTGCGAAGACTGGCAATACTGATTGCTCAGTTAATGAGTTAGTGTGTAATTTAACAAGGTATGCTTGCTAAGATTGATACCACTATAAGCAAGCATACTTTCTGAAGATTTATCGCCTTTTTAGGCAACGAACTACTTTTTTAGAAATGCAGCGAAACGAGATTTTGCTTCATCACTTGTAAGCCTAGTCGCAAATTCTGCCAGTTCTTTCTTCATCTGAGTTCTTACCTCCTCCCTGTTATAACGCATTAACTGTTTAGTCGCCTGCAAAGAGATAGGCGGTTGCTGTGCCAAAAGCTTCGCTTTATGCAACGCAAACTCAAAAATGTCATCAGAGTCAATAACGTCATTGATGAGCCCGTATGAATGTGCAGCTGCCGCGTTAAAGCTTTCGCCCAGCATCAGTAGTTCCGCAGCTTTCACGTGACC
The DNA here is from genome assembly GCF_023284025.1 of Shewanella abyssi. GTDB lineage: Bacteria > Pseudomonadota > Gammaproteobacteria > Enterobacterales > Shewanellaceae > Shewanella > Shewanella abyssi. The sequence continues at coordinate 142,984 of NZ_JAKIKR010000004.1, forward strand.
AACAACTTGTGGTAATAGCAGGCTTGCGCCAGCTTCTGGCACTAATGCCAGTTTGACGAAGGGCAGTTGGAATTTAGCCGTGGTGTCGGCATAGACTAAATCGCAATGCAGTAACAAGGTTGTCCCAATGCCAACAGCTGCGCCGGTAACGGCAGCGACAACAGGTTTCTTTAAATCGAGTAGGCAAAATAGGAACCTAAAAGCAGGATGTTCTACACCTAAGTTACTATTTTTTAAAAAGTCAGCAACATCATTACCTGAAGTAAAGCATTCAGCTTGCCCACGGAACATAAAGGCTCGAATTTCATTGTCTGATTCGCCTTGGATAAGGTATTCTGTTAGCTGTGTATACATTTGTAGGTTGAGCGCGTTGCGCTTGTCTGGACGGTTAAACGTAATAATGCGTACCCCGTTATCGTCCTTAACTTGAATCGTACTCATTCGTTATGTCCTCATGTTGCGAATTGGGTTTTAAAATGGAGTTTAAGACATTGAAGCAAATATTCAAACAACTGTTTAACCTCACTCTGCTGAGCTGTATTTCATTTACCGCTTTTGCGCAAGTAATACTGGTTGACGGTTATGTGCGTGCAATGCCGCCAAGCGTACCCAATACTGCTGCTTATATCACCTTAGAAAATCATGGCCCCGCCACACGACTTATTGCAGTTGAAGCCCCTTTTGCAAAAGAAGCACAGTTGCACACACTTATTGATGAAGATGGCATGATAAAAATGCGCCAAGTTGACGGCTTTGACATAGACTCTCATGGCAGCCTAGTACTGTCGGAAGCTGGTAATCACATCATGTTTCTGGGGCTGACTGCACCTTTAGCTGAAGAGAGTAAAGTGGATTTAACCCTAACGTTCTCAGATGGTAAGCAGCAAGTGATTTCGCTGCCGGTTAAAAAGCAGGCAAACTCAGCAGAGTCTGAACACCATCATCACCATCATTAAGGAATAAAGCTAATGCAAATGACATGGAAAAAAGGCGTCGGCATCGCGGTGGTAATCTTTTTTATTGGCTACTTTATGGCGGTTTGGTGGAGTGTTGCACCTGACGTCATCGAACAAGACGTTTATCAGCAAGACAATGGAAGCCAAGTCACCGGTTATGCCACCACAACGTCGCTTATTTTAACCGTTGAGGCCTTGCTGGATAAGCCGGGCGGCTGGTTATCGAATGACGTTACTCCGCCATCGATCCTAATGGATAATATGCCAGCATTTGAATTTGGTGCGATTGAGCAGGCTCGTGATTTAGCACTTATTATGCGTAAGGAGTTTAGTCGTTCTCAGTCGCAATCTACGGCCGATAAAGACCTGCTTGCCGCGCATTCAAAGCTGAACATCGAGCATACCAGTTGGTTGGTGCCCAGCGCTGAAGGTGAATATCGCGATGCGGTTAAGCTATTGAAACTGTATCGTGCTCGAATGATTGCCACCGATAATCCTGATGCGCAGTTTTATGCCCGAGCAGACAATCTAAACGAATGGTTGAAAGAGATCCAAAAGCGCTTAGGCAGTATGTCGCAACGACTTTCAGCTAGCGTGGGTCAAGAAAGGCTAAATACCGACTTATCGGGTGACAGTTCAGCAAGCCAGTCTACACCAGGTTATGTGGCGCAAGAGATAAGGACCAGCTGGTGGAAAATAGATGATGTTTTCTATGAGACTCGCGGCGCGACATGGGCACTGCTTAACTTCATGAAAGCCATAGAAGTTGATTTTGCTGATGTGCTAAAGAAAAAGAATGCTCAAGTGAGTTTGCGTCAAATCATTCGCGAACTCGAAGAAACACAACAATCCGTTTGGAGCCCATTGATCCTCAATGGTTCAGGCTTTGGGGTTGTCGCTAATCACTCGTTAGTGATGGCGAACTATATCTCCCGCGCAAATGCCGCGGTTATCGATTTAACTATCTTATTGACTCAGGGTTAACTATGAAAAAGACATTACTGGCGTGTGCACTATTAGGCTCTTTGGTAGGCACTTCTGCTCATGCTGCTTCTGTTGTTGGATTTAAAGTGGGTGGCGATTATTGGCAAGCGGATACCAGTGGTACTTTTGCTGAAAGAGGCCAGCCACAGCAAGAGTTTAACTACAAAGACGATTCTCAAGGTAGCGTTTGGCTGGCGATTGAACATCCAATCCCGTTAGTGCCTAATGTTAAGATCCGTGAAAACCGTTTGGAAGGTAAAGGAAGCATGTCTGGTGCTGATTTTAGCTTTAACGATAATCGCTTCATTGGCGATGTTAATGCGACCACAGACTTGAGTAATACTGACTTTGTACTTTATTACGAAATTCTAGATAACGATATTGTGGCGTTAGATATCGGTGCAGCGTACAAAGTCATGCACGGTGAATTCCGAGTGTCTGATGCTGGCCACCCAGAGTCAAAAGATATCGATAGCGGTATCGTGATGGGTTATGTCGATGCACAGATTGGTATTCCAGGTCTAGGTTTGTACGGTTTTGCTGATGTGATGATGGGCGTTGACGAGTCAAACGTTTACGATTATTCAGTCGGTCTTGGCTGGAACTTTGATGGTGCTGCAGTGGATTATCGCATCCGCGCCGGTTACCGTGACTTTAAGTTTGATGTTAATGGCTTTGACGGTGTGACAGCCGATATGCAGTTCAAAGGTTACTTTGCCGGCGTAGAATTGGTTTTCTAAGCCTTTATGACTCAAGCAAACTAATTTAGGTTTAAATGCCAGTCGCTGAGACTGGCATTTTTTATGTCTACACCGCTATGTTAAAGACGGGTAGTGTTCACTATTGAGGTTAAACAGGGCTAAATAGCTGGACAAGTTACTGCTGTCACCTTGCCAAGCTAGCTGGTTTAAGCCGTGCAATATAAGCCGTTGAGACTTACGTTCAAGCATCAGCTCCACCTCGAGCATTTGTTGGTATTCTATGTCGCTTAAGCAAGACTTACTCAGGCGACGCAGCTTTCTGTAGGGCAGAAGTACCTTTTCTTCCCACTTAAGCGTGTCTTGTTGTAGTGTTTGCCATTGGGTGGCAGACAGCAATTTCTCTCGGCTATCTAGCCAAAGTGCAAGCAGTAACAAGTTCACATTGACCTGATGTTCGTCCTGAAAACTTAGACACAGCTGCTGGTGTTTGTGGTAAATAGCGTCGCAGTCTTGCCACAAACTCAAGTCTAATCTGTTGAAAAAGGTCATTAGCTTCATCCATTGAAAAAGGGACTCAAGGCCCCTTTGTTTTGTTCTATATGTTCAGACCGCAGCCCGAACACTTTGTTCAATCTTTTCAATCTCTTCTTGGACCTCTAGCCACTCCATCTCGCTCTCTTCTAACCCTTGGGTCAATGTTGTTCGTTCATTGAGTACCTTGGTTAGCTTGGCCTTATTATCGGCGTCGTAGAGGCTGGCATCGGCAAGCATCTGCTCTAGTTCACTCAAGCGGTCATTTGCCTTTTGTTGCTCTTTTTCTAGCTTAATTTGGACTTTTCTTATTGGTGACAGCTTTTGCCTAAGTTCAGCTTCTAAGCGCTTTTGCTGTTTTTTGTCTTGAGTGGGTTTAGTCTCGGGGCCAGTATCGCTTTTGTTGGCGGCTTTTGCAGCCTCGAGTAGCCATTGGTGGTAATCGTCTAAATCGCCTTCAAAGCTTTTGACTTCGCCTTGATCCACTAAGTAGTAATCGCTGCAGCTAAGGCGCAGTAAATGCCTATCGTGGGATACGATAATCATTGCCCCTTCAAATGACTGCAGCGCCATGGTGAGCGCGTGACGCATCTCTAAATCTAAGTGGTTGGTGGGTTCATCAAGTAGCAATAGGTTAGGGCGTTGCCAAACCAATAGCGCCAAGACTAAACGCGCTTTTTCGCCACCAGAGAAGGGACGAACAGGTGCCACGGCCATATCGCCATTAAAGCCATAACCGCCCAAAAAGTTGCGTAGCTCTTGCTCTTTTGAATTAGGCGCTAGGCGTGCAAGGTGTTGTAGCGGCGTATCGTCTAAGCTCAAAAACTCTAATTGATGCTGGGCAAAGTAGCCAATGTTCAAGCCTGGATTGGGTTCAAATTTACCTTTCATTGCCGAAAGCTCACCGGAAAGCAGTTTGACTAACGTCGATTTACCCGCGCCATTTCTGCCGAGCAAGCCGATACGTGCACCCGGCACCAAGTTTAACTGTACCTTTTTAAGGATCTCTGTTTCACCATAACCGATAGAAACCTGCTCCATGGTGACGAGCGGGTTTGGTAGTGCTTCAGGCTCTCTAAATGCCATATGGAATGGGCTGTCAGCCTGTGATGGTAATAGCTCTGCCATGCGTTCAAGTGCCTTTAAACGACTCTGGGCTTGCTTTGCTTTACTGGCTTTATATCTAAAACGGTCCACAAATGACTGCATATGCGCCCGTTCTTTTTGTTGACGTTCGAAGGCCACTTGTTGCTGCGCCATACGCTCTGCACGGACCGCCTCAAAGGCGGTATAGTTACCTCTGTAGTAATTGAGTTTATGGTTTTCGACATGGACTATTTCATCAACAATGCCGTCGATAAAGTCACGATCGTGACTGATCAAAATTAGGGTGCCTTGATAAGCTTTAATCCAGCCTTCTAACCAGTACATGGTATCTAAGTCTAAATGGTTGGTTGGTTCATCAAGTAGCAGTAAATCGGAGCGGCACAATAGCGCTTGGGCTAAGTTTAAGCGCATACGCCAACCACCCGAAAAACTTTTAACGGGGTTGGATTGATCGGCGTCACTAAAGCCCAGTCCAGCCAGTAAACTGGCCGCACGGCTATTAATCGCATAGCCACCAATGGCGTCTATTTTACCGTGTAGCAGGGCAATCTTATGACCGTCGTCAAGCTCTTGGGCCTGATGCAATTGCGCTTCAAGAGCGCGGTACTCTGTATCGCCGTCAATAACATATTCAATGGCTGCAACATCAAGTGCGGGTGTTTCTTGGGCCACGGTTGCGGTCTGCCAACCTGAAGGCATACTAAAGTCGCCTTTATCTAAACTTATCTTGCCTAGGATCAGCGCTAAAAGTGAAGACTTGCCGGTACCGTTGGCGCCCACTAGACCGACTTTATGGCCTGGGTAAATAGTTAATGAGGTTTCATCGAGCAGGGTTTTAGACCCGCGAACGAGTTGAGCTTGACTGATGGTGATCATTTAGGCCGACTTGAGTCTGAGTGAAAGCAATTATTGCAGGGGATAATAGCCCAGAATCTAGTCTGACTGCTATGACCAAGCGGTAAAACTATCGCCATGGTTCGGCTTATTTGTGCTTTTATGGCAAAATGGCGCGAATTTACCCTTGGGGATCTGATTGATGACCACCACTAAGAAAGTGAAAAAACGATTTGTTGCAGGCGCAAAGTGCCCGAAGTGCCGCGCAAAGGAGACTATCGTGCTATTTAAAGAAAATGGTATTGAAACGGTTGAATGTGTTGAGTGCGATTATCGTGAGCAGCAAACAGAAGAAAAAATCGCAAAAAAAGCGACCGGTGCGGTGATTGGTGTCTTTAAACCTGATTAGCCAATAGCAGGTTGTTAGCGACTGTACAGTTAAACACACAGCTGTACAGTCGCTAACAACCTGCTATTGGCTAATCAGGTTTAAAGACACCAATCACCGCACCGGTCGCTTTTTTTGCGATTTTTTCTTCTGTT
>NZ_JAKIKR010000005.1 GCF_023284025.1 Shewanella abyssi
AGTGAACTACTGTTGCGCTGATCCCCTGCAATTTAATAAAGTCCAATTTTATGTACTTTATGGCTTCTAATTTCACTCTGCTAATAAAAGTCTAGAAATATGGACTTTATTAAATTGCAGGGGATCAGCGCAACAGTAGTTCACTCCCCACCAGCAAACAACTAGGACACAATTAGGAGTCAAATAAAATATTAAAAGACCTACTAGTACGACGCACCATACTTTTACGTACGAAAGAGCGTAAGCGTGAGGCTGCAATCACAATGGTTGTAGACCTACAGGATCACCCATTCTAACGTGTTCAAAGATACGGGAATCGACACAAGTGAGGGAATGCCTGAACTCGTTAAGAAGCGATACAGTGTGATACTGGCCGAGTTTCAGACTAGGCTATCGTTACGACCCAGACACTGATTTCTCTTCCATAAAAATAGGTTAACGATGTAGACAAGCACCCTTTCGGGGGCTAAAACCAACACGAATCACACTAAACTTTGCCTATACCTTGTACATTATCCAAGACCGATACAAGGATACAGTCATGGCGAACAATACCAGCGAAAAGCTATCAAACATTGATATAATTACTCTCATTATATTCACAAAAGTATACCAAGAACGGAGCATAACCAAAGCTGCTGTAGCCACGAAACTGCATGCATCCAAAGTAAGTCGACACATTACTTCACTGCGAACATACTTCAACGATGAACTGTTCTACAGGCGCAAAGCAGGACTAGTCCCGACCGACCTAGCCCACAGAATATATAAAGAAATCACCCCAGCCGTTAACACTATTACGAGTAGCCTATCCTCTGATAACAACGGGCTGTATAAAGCCAAACTGACAGTACACGTATGCCCGCGCTTGATGGGAGTCATCCCCACTGCAATCGTTAACAAGAGTGCGGAGCTGGGCATTGAGAGCGATTGGTTTATATTCCGCAGCAAGACAGCCAAATCGGAAGAGATGATGGAGAACGGGGAAGTCGACATCATGTTCTCGCTTGATGAAATATTCACAGATGGCATTGAGTCCGAACGAATTGGTGCAGAGAACTCACTTCACCTTGCAGCGGTTCCGTCACACCCCATATGGGACGAAGAAGTCGTCACTCTGGAAACCATCGCTAGCTTTGGTTTTATGTACATGGCCTCTGATGGGTTTAACGAGCGCATAGATCCATTACAGTCATACTGCCGCAAGCACTCTATAGAGATAAAAGAAACATTAGAGGTAAACAACCTCGATGAATGGGCGGCGAATATCAGCACAGGCCGATACCTTGGGTTTGTGGGAACTAAGAGCCTCATAAGTTATGTTTCAGGCCGCAGCAACATTAGGGTAGAGGCATTGCCAGAGGGAGCAATGGATGCATTACATAACTCGCTAATGCAGCCAGCGTACTACCTAAACTATATGGCTTCCGAATGGGATGAGAGCTACAACAAAGCAATAAAGGCACTAAGGATTATCTACGCCGAAGTCACTGCCGACTAGGCAAGAAAAAGCCCCTGTGATGATTCAGGGGCTAAAAGTTTGCACGGGGGTACTGTCAGGGACGAACCCGCACACTTTTTCTTTAGAACTTGTGGAACTTATCTACACCGAAAGATTTACCTTTGGCATGACACACACCACAGCTTTCAACTGACATGTCTTTCGTGCCACTAATAGACTCTGGCAACAAGTTACCCTCGCTATCGAACTCGGCCACATACGCGCCGTTGGTCTTGAAGTGTGCAATAGCCGCCTTGTCAGAGTGAGCGTGACAACTACGACATGCTTCAGCGACAGGCGAGATATAGCCTACTGCTGGCACATCATCTTCTAGCTTCTGGCCTACCAAGTGAGGAGCAATCCAGGTGTCGGTAACTTGAGTGGCAATCTTACCTGAGAACAGGCCGCCATCAGCACCGAACAATGGAGCCTCTTCTTTGTGACACACTGAGCAGTCTGTCTTAGAAGCTGAATAGCCCTTTAACTCGTCCTCAGATGTTAAGTAAACACCGCTAGGATCTTGCGAATCCCAGTGACCGCTGTGATAACGGTGAGTCACTGTTGATAAGTCACGACTGTACACTTCGTATTTAGTTGTCTCAGGCGTATCTTCTCCTGGTGCAAACTTAGTGACTCGGCCATGGTAAGTGCCGGTGTTGGTCTCATTGTGACAAGCTGAACAACTGCCGAAGTCATCAACGCCATGTACATGTGCCAACTTAGGAATGGTTAAGCTGCCGTGACAAGCATTACATTTAGCTTCAGAAACGTTCATACGACTTTCATCAGCGAAGCGGGGAAGGATTGGGTTGTCGCCGTTGTCAGTGGCCATGTTCCAATACTTAGGAGTCATTTTAGCCGCTACTGCGTAATCAAGGCCTGAATGCCCTGCATCCTTACACTCTGCTAATACCGCATTGCCTACAGTGTCTTTAGCAACACATACCGCAATGTCAGAACTAACCCACACAGTCTTGTTGCCAAGGTCTGCGAACTCAGCTTTAAAGTCTTCCATAACCATGTCTTCAGTGATGGTCATAGTGAAAGATGAGTCTGTAGCATCGAACTCTTGATCAAAGACGCGAACGTTATGATGAAACTCAGGGATGATACGATGAATAACACCTTTACCAATCACTACGCCGATAGGCATATGGTGTTCTTCGGGGATAGATTTCAGAACTTCAGCAAGAGTCTCAGTCGTTAGAGGTTCACCGTCAAGATTAACAACAACCTTAACCGCTAGCTCTACGCCGTCAAACTTAACGCTTGTTACGTCCAGAGATACAAGGTCTGTACCTTCATCACGCAATCCAACAGAGTGAGCACCTTCAGCGCCTAAGCTTCCACTGGTGTGACAACCTAAGCAAGCGTCATCACCACTTGGCACTATGCCTGCGTGGTTCTCCCCGGTAGCAAGGTTAACTGTAAGGTGGCAGCTAACACACGCTCCCTCATTTACGATCTCTTTCCACACATCGTTATCATGACAAGATGTACAGTCGTTTAGCTCATTAGGGAACCCAATAGCGCCAAACAATTCGTGAGCGTCACCCGTAAGCGGTGCGCCTAGGTATTGCTCTGCTTTGTGGCCAGCGTGTAATCTGTGGATCATCTGGTCGAAGTTGAGATTCCAGCCGTTCTCTGGATTGACTTCTTCGCCAGCTATAGACGGGTTGTGACAGGATACACAGGCTTCAACGGTTTGATAGTTGTGGTGCGCACTAAGCTCATCGATTTGAGCGTTACCCTCAGCATACCCATCAGCCGACCCATGACACTTGATGCAAGACTCTGTACTGATAAGAGCCTTAGTAGGAGTAGCCGCTTCACCCGTTGCAGGGATAAATTCTACTGACTTGGAGATCATCTTGTCAGCGATGTCTGCACCCGCTGCGGTTTTCATGTTGTAAGAGCGAACGATTACGCGGTTAACCGCGTTGACGTCGGCGCCCTCTACGATAATCGGAGCCACACCCTCATGCTCCCAAGTTCCGACGTATACGCCAGTCTCAGTTTCAACAAGAGTACAAGCCTGCTCTTCTTCACCACCACGGTTAATCACCATACCTGTGTCTGTACAGTACAGATAACCACCAGCATCGTTCAGCCAAGCGTGGTTCATCCATTCGCCGTTCGCATCTTCCGACGACGCAAGCAGTGATATTTTATCTAGCCCTGAGATAGCTAGGCCATCTTTGTTAACGGCTTTGAACTTTATTGCGAATGCACTGCCGGAAGTAATAGAGATATCTTGGGGAAGAAGTTCTATAAGTAGGTCAGAAGCCTGCTCAATTGTGGTTGTATAGTCGATAGGGGAAGTACCATCTTGCCCGTTCTGGCCGTTCTCGCCATCAGTGCCATTAGTGCCATCTTTGCCATCGCTACCACTACAGCCAGCTAGCACGAATGCCACAGCTCCAGCGACAAGACAGCGTTTAAAATTGTTCATCATTTTTATAGCTCCGAGTTTGTTTTTGTAAGTACTCGCCGCCAGTTATAAAAGTTTTTTTCGGTATCAACAAATTTAAAAGCTGGGTTCTTGAAGCCCACATCACTCCTCGAAATATAGAAACGCCGTTCCTATAAAATGCATTTTGTGACTAGAACGAGATCTCGAAACCAAGCTGCTCGATCCGCTGCTTTAGCCATAGGAAATCTTGCTTCTAATTCTTCGTGCTATACACCAGCGATATGCTTTGTTCGCCAACTAGGCCATACATATTACGGGCTTCAACAGCGGAGATCCTAACCCCATGCACGCCTTTAGTTTAAATAAATCAGGCCACCCACAATAAATCAACAACATAACGGTGCTAAGGCTAACTCTATACTCTTCAAATAGAAAACTTAGCCATTACTGAAGCAATGCCACCTTCAATCTACTTATAAATGTTAAACAGGGGGAATTCTAGCGTGAAACAGAATTTCTGGCTGGGGGTGTTAACTCAAGATTTTGAAGGGCTGCAGGATTCAATTAATTAGTGCAACCAACAGTAAGCTAGCTAAATCAAGCTATCTGCCATCTTCTAAATACCGACGACACTTAGCAAAATGACAGCGACATTTTTGTAGATGTTCGCAGTAATTTGTAAGCTCTTGAGTGGCGCCAACTGGCCAATGAAATATCGAACCAAACTCAGAGATGAGTTTTATCCACTAGCTATAGATAATCTGGTAACGTAAAGTTAACCCCTTTGGGCTGGCTAAACCGTTCACCTTCAATCTATCGCGACCTCACAACATTGATCCAAGAGTCACACCGATTGCAAAACCAATAAAAAGACCAGAAATAAATAGTTTCTTGTTCTTTAACTCCCCATTCCAGCTATTCTTCGAACTATCAGCGCTCCAACTGTTTTCTTTCTTTATTTTATTCATAACCCCTCCAAACTCAGCAATAACTAAAGTTTAGTCAGAAGATGCAATGCTCGCAATTAGCTGTGGATGGCTCTATTTAACTAGCTATTACATACAACCTACTTTTTTATAAAAAAGTAATAAACCCCGACGCCCCCTCCAACCACAATGGTAAGGTAAACATCAATCATGTATGGCGCATTAAAGTAAACTAGCCCTGTACCAAATAAAACAACAAATGCTGATAGCAAGAATTTGTAAATCACCGTCTCCCCCTTATGTAATAATAAAACAGCACGCCTACTCCCCCCCAATACCTATAAGATAAATCAGGACACCCACAACTCCGGTCAACCAGGCTTTACGCACACATCTTGAGACTGTGTGGTACTACGGCGTATCTTCAATGCTAATTTGAGTGTTTCTGGGACGCGGCATAACACCTCATACTTAGGTAAAACCTAAAGTTTAGTAAGAGGGATGCAATGTTCGCAATTAGCTGTGGATAGCTCTATTTTACCACTAGACGCTCACTTTACTGTGCTAATAACGCCACTATTATTGGTAGTCGTGTTATTTTGTTGAAATCTAAGATTGTCCCTGTTTTTGAATATGACAGCTAAAAAAGCTCCTGTAAAAAAACCTGATAAGTGAGCAAAACTACTTACAATGGGTAACAAAATAATCGACAATAGTATGTTGAGCATCGTAAAGTTTATGCCAGTGTATATCCAGACTGAAGGGATGTTTCTATTTTGAAGAAACAAAGCCACCGTAAAGTACCCCATTAATGAGTAGACACCTCCTGAAGCCCCTACATAACCATCTGCACCACTTAAAATAATGCTATTTGATAAGTAAGCCATTACGGCTCCTACAATTGCACCAATAATAAATATACTGACTCCATTGTTTGAAGATAAAACCCGAAAGCAAGGTGCAAACATCATAAGGAGCGCTGTATTCGTCATCCAATGCGCAACACTTGAATGAAACATAGAGGCTGATAGAAGTCTCCAATATTGCCCTTGATCAATTAAATCGTACACCCCACCAAAATGCACAATTACCTCTTGGAAACTATCATAATAAAGTGTTGCCAAATATTGCAACGCACCGAAAAAAAGCATTACTAAACAATAAAAGTATGCTCCTTTTTTTTCTAGATATACTCTTTGAATAAATTCATATTTATCGCGAAGTAAAGACAAATTTCGCATCGACGCTATATATTCAATCACATAGTATATAGTTACAACACTGCTGGCTATCGTCATGTCTATCAACCTATTACTAGGAAAATAAAAATATAAAACACTATGTATGCAAGTTGACAGAGAAAGATAAGCTATTAGAAAAACACTCTTGGATTTATTGGATTTAAATGCTAGACCTTTGTATTCTGAACTTTCTATTACGGGAATAAAAATATTGCTATTGTGTTCAGTTACTTCCAAACTCTGATGAACGTGCCACTTTAGTATTTTGGATCTAACAACCTCCTCTCCTTCAAACTCTTTATTATTATATTTACATTTAGTTATATTGTTATTTTTCATGATTTTCACACACCAGACAATTAAATATAAATCGCACACTATCAAGGCAATTGTAAATGCCAATACAAAATGCACATGGGTTCCTATAACGTAATTTACTCAATGAGAAATTTAGGTAATCCTTGTAACTGTTAGACATTTTACAACATCATCCTGCTCTGACATTTTCATTGTTAGTTTTTGCATGGTTTCTTTCTTTAAACTGATTATCATTATGCCTACCGAATTAACTTGAGTATATAAATCAGCCCTAAAATCGAGCGTTTTTAACGGGTATGCTAAATCAGCCACACCCTTCCATTAAACTGATGAAGTATTTTATTTTGTCAATAAAAACTCATCGAAAAAATCTTTTTACTCTTGAGACAAATAATACATTCCCATAGCAATTGGAAATCCAAACCCAAATGTAACAGGGCCTCCCATTGCTCCAATGGCTAATATTAGAGTCGCCCCCTCATTCCAAGAAAGACCCCCGCCATTAACTTTACTCAATTTCATTCTTTGTTAGTTCTTGCATAATATCTTCCTTAATTTAAACTGTTTAACGTTATGTTTGCCTAAGTGTTTAGTGACTCAATATGAGTACCCAAACCTTAAGCTGCTGAGCAAGGGCGCGGTTTCCCGCTAAAGTTGCCGTGCCCTTGCTTTTAACTGATGAAATACTTCGTTATTTTTGAACTACTTACTTCACCTATTAAAATTCTTTTTCCTTCGTGGCGCTACTGCGCCGTTCCAACTAATTTCTGCATCTCTTCCTGCGTGTACACCTTGCCCTGATGCATAACCAATACTCGCTGTGCTTGCTTAATCGTTTCGGGTCGATGAGCTATAATGACTCGCGTCATCGCAAGATGTTTTATTTGCTCACTGATTTTCGCTTCGTTATCTATGTCTAAATGACTTGTCGCTTCATCCATAAACAGCAAACTTGGCTGCTGATACAACGCCCTTGCAAGTAGAAGTCGTTGTATTTGCCCGCCTGAAAACTGACTACCCATGTCACCGACCAACGTGTTATACCCCATGGTCATCTTATTAATATCGGTTTCTATCGCAGCCATTTGCGCGCACTGCTGCATACGTAAATAGTTAGGCTCTGGCTCAAAGAAGGTTAAGTTGTCGGCGATTGAACCCGACAGTAACGTGTCATCTTGCATAACTGCTGCGATTTGCTGCCGATACTGGGTTAAGCCTATTTGGGTAATGTCTTGGCCATCTAATAAAATACGACCTTGAGTTGGCGTTAATAGCCCGAGCATCAGCTTGACTAAGGTGGTTTTACCACAGCCCGACTCACCCACTATTGCTACTGACTCATGTGCATTAATAGTCAGTGATACGTCGTCAATCACGTTTGGTTCATTATCGCCATAACAAAAACTGACGCTCTCTAGGGTGAGCTGGCCAGTCACTTTATTCAGCGGCATACTGCCGTCACGATTAGCTTCTTGCTCATGCAGTGCAATATCCGAAATACGGTCTAGGTGTAGGCGCAACATACGAAACAAAATAAGCTGCTCTATTAAACTGGCGAAACGCTCCGTTAGTTGATTCTTGTACGCGATAAATGCGAGCACCATACCAATGGTTAAATCCCCCGTCATAACGATAGTGGCCGCTAAATAAATAACAATGATGTTCTCAAGACCAAATAAAAGCTTATTAAACGCATCAAAGCTAATATTGAGTTTTCCTAAACGGATATCAGCGTTAATGACTTCGCTATAGCGGTTTTGCCACACACTTTGCCTTTGAGGCTCACAGGTAAACAGTTTGATGGTCTGAATGCCGCGAATATTTTCAAGGAAATTAGTCTGCTCTTTTGCGCTTGCTTGAATCGACTCTTCGGTTGCACGGTGCAGTGGACGATAAAGTGCCAAACGTAGCAACGCATAAATGAGTATTGCAGCAACAACGACTAATGTAAGCTTAACGCTGTACATCAGCATCATCACCAAAACAGCAATCGACATAACGCCATCAACCACCGTTTCAACAAGTCCGGTAGTGAGTCGCTCACGTACTTGCGCAAGAGAGCCAAAACGAGACACTAAATCGCCGATATGACGCTTTTCAAAATAACTCATGGGCAATCGGAGTAGGTGCCGCAGCAGGTTAACGCCCATCTGCATATTAAGTAGGCTCGACACCCTAAGTACCAACCAGCTACGCACTCCTGTAGTAATGACGTTAATCATCGCAAGCAGACCAAAGCCTAACGCTAGTACGATTAACAAGGGTTTATCCTGGCTAATCAGCACTTCATCAACCACCCATTGCATATAGTAGGGGGTAACAAGTGCAAAAACTTGAAGTAAAATGGACAGTACGAACAAAGAGGTTAAGGTCTTACCGAGCCCCGTCATTTTGCTCCACAGCTGGGATAGGCGCATTTGTTGGCGCTCGTCTTGTTTCTCAAACCCCTTTGTTGGAGTTAGCTCTAATGCTATCCCTGTAAAATGCTCGGTAAACTCTGTAAGTGTGAGCTTTCTTTTCCCCAATCCTGGGTCATTTATACTTACTCCTGATTTTGTAACGCCGGTGAGTACAACAAAGTGATTCATGTCCCAATGTAATACACAAGGCAAAGCCAGTTTACCAATCTCTTCAATAGGACATTTCAATGCTCGACTCGCAAGCCCCATACTGTCACTTAAGCCAATAATTTGCTGTAAGTTCATCCCCTTGAGATCAGCACTATAACGCTTCCTCAGTGCTGCCATATCCAGCTTATGACCATGATAGCTAGCAATCATAGCGACACTGGCAAGACCACACTCTGCCATTTCAGCCTGCAAGATAAGCGGCACACGTTTATTGCCTGAAAACTCCAATAGCTCAATCGGATTAGCCGGTTGGTTTAATCCTGCATTAACCATTAGCCCACTCTCCCTTGCAAGCTGTAGATAGGCTCAAGCAACCAATCAAGCAGACTACGTCTGTCGAGTACAATATCAGCTTCAAGTAACATGCCGCTTTTGAGTGGGAACTTATCGCCATAGGCCAACATATCTTGTTTTGATAACGTCGTCCTTATGCGATAAACGGGTTCTGATAGTGTTACTGGCACTCTTGCTTCGCCATCGAGTAGCAAGGCTTTATCCACCCGAGAAACATAACTTTCGAGGAAACCAAAGCGTTGATAAGGGAAGGCGTCAAAGCGCAGCCTAGCTTCATCTCCCGATTTAACAAATCCAGCACTGCGTGTTGGCAGTAATAGCTCTGCGACCAGTTGCGCCCCTTGTGGAATTAAACTCATTAATGGACGGCTATTGACAACAAACTCACCCTCTACAATTTGTATCGAGGCAACCGTACCCGCCTCACTCGCTCGAATAACATAGCGATAATTATTTTCAGTCTCATCGATTTGACGCTGAAGCTCTGAGCGCCTCCTTGCAAGGTCGCCCTCTTTAAGCACGTATTGGCTAGGTAAGACGTCAAGCTCTGCTGATGCCGAATTAAGTTGGCTTTGGATTTGTATTTGGTTGGAGGCTAAGTTTTCTATTTCTTGCCTAACTGAAATGAGCTTCTCTTGCTGGGAGTGGTAATCTAACGTAGATAAGAAACCGTCTTTATATAGCTTTTTATGCTGAACTTGTTGCGCCATCTGTAAGGCTAACTTTTCAATTAACAGCGCTTCGAGCTTAGTCAACACCGCGAGCGATGCACGACTATTCGTCATGGATATTTTTAAGCGAGAGATCTCTTTTAATTCCATGGCACTATTAACGCTCTGCTCAGTTTTAAGCAGGGTGAGTTGTTGTTTTAACTCATCAATGAGTGACTCACTTAACTCTTCACCAGAGAGCATGCTGCGTCTTAATACGATTGTCGCTAGAGGTGAGCCTTTAGCGACAATATCACCTTCAGTAACATGCAATATTTCGACGTTACCACTGCGGTTAGCATAAGTTTTAATTAAGCCCTTATCAGGCACTAAATAACCACGAACGGTTTCTTTACGAGCGTAATGAGAAGAAGAGAGAAAGAATATAATAGCGACAACAATAGCCAGTAAAACAGTGGCCGATACATTGATACTAATAGGTTGTGCCAGTGACACGTCACCATGTAACTTTTGCTTTTGCGCCTCAACGGCCTGTTGACGAAATAATGCTGACATAGAATTTCCATATTCTCAATATGCATACCGAATACTATCGGCAATGAGTGACTAACGACTACATGATACTAATGTTTTAAACTGCGACCTTTGTCACGTAAGCATAAACCATAACCACAACTATTGCGCAACACAAAGCCATAAAACGACTTACAGTCCCTCAAAAAATCATTGGCCATCACGCCACGCATTGTTAACGAATAGAGTCAGGCGTGTCTAAGCGATTCAGCTATATTATCTGGCTTGAGAACCTCTTTCTCTTTATGGAGAAGTGGCTATAGATGCCCACCCAACGGGTTTCTTTTGGGGCATAAAAAAACATCTGCTCTAGGCAGATGTTTTTATTGTTTGCAGTAACCAGTGCGACTTGAAAGTCGATTAGTTTTGCTTTTTTACAAACTTAGATTTAAGCATCATATAGCCGTGGCCATCGACCTTACAATCGATGTCGTGGTCGCCGTCTACGAAACGTTTGATAACCGCTTTGGTGCCAACTTTAAGCACTAGTGATGATCCTTTCACTTTAAGGTCTTTGATTAGCGTCACTTTATCTTCTTCTGCTAATAAATTGCCGACAGCATCTTTTAAGATAATCACATCTGGATCGACGATAACTTCGCTAGGATTCCATTCATGAGCACATTCAGGACAAACGAGCTGTGAACCGTCTTCGTATACGTATGTTGATTCACATTTTGGGCATGGTGGGATAGCGCTCATGGTATTTTCTCTTTAATAAATAATTTGTTGAGTCATGCTTGATCGAGCATTTCTTAAAATGATCATCGATACAACTCGCTTTTCAAAGACTCATTATAATCAAAAAATCAGATATCATCTAGATTGAGGATCTTGTCCTGTGAACAAGGCTAGATTGTTGATCAGCTTTTCATGAATTAGCATCCGTTTTCAGCACACTATTTTGTCTATTCACTACGCCTTATTTGCGCTAACGATCATGAGTCAGCGCTTTACGTTCACTGCTCACTTAAGGCTAAAGCCTTGGCCGTTAAGATACTCCTTCATAAAGGGGCGTGATTCTTTGCTTAGCGCGGCTTTAACATGCTCAGACCAAGAGGTTTGTTTGGTATTGCTGCTACGAGCAGCATAATACTCTCGAATATGTTGGTCATATTCAGCCAATGCGGATCTATCGAGTTGTTGATACTGGTCTTGATGCACCACAATACTCAGTGGCAGATGTGGTTTTGACTGCGGTTCTCTTGCTGGGTAGCCTATACATATACCAAATAGTGGTAGTACATGCTCTGGTAAACCTAACAACGCGGTAACTTGCTGTGGGTTATTGCGAATACCGCCAATAAATACCCCTCCTAAACCTAACGACTGCGCTGCGAGCAACGCATTTTGTCCCATCAATGCAGTATCAATTGCACCGATTAAGGTTTGCTCGGTAAAACCGAGTTGCGCTTCAGGATGGATCTGTTGATGGCGATTAAAGTCAGCGCAAAATACCAAGAACTCAGCAGCGGATGCAACATAGCCCTGGCCTCCGGCATATTCAGCCAGCTGTTGCCGCAGCGCTGGCTTTGATACTCGAATAATGCTGGTGCATTGAATAAAGCTCGAGGTAGAGGCTGCTAACGCGCAATTTAAAATCTGTTCAAGCTTGTCAGCTTCGATGGCCTGCTCGGTAAAATGACGCACTGAACGGTGGCGCATTATTGTTGCTATTGTCGAATTCATATCTACTTCACCTATTGCATTGAGTGCCACCAGCCTACCTTTCAAACCTAACTGTAACTCAGCATATTTCAGGGTGATTACGCAAAATTCAACGATAGTGCCTAAGCATTAAATGAGTCAATTTGCCTAAGCCAGATGATTGCGATAATAATAGCAGAGCTACCCAGCCAGCAACGCGATGGAGGATTGTAATCATGAGTAAAGTGACACCGCTGGTTCCTTTAATCAAATCTCAATATGCAATTGCTTTTATCGATATACTGAAACAGATCGACGATGATATCTATCCCACCATTGCAAAAGCACAGTTACCTGAAAATATCTTGGATATTGAGCATGACTATGTGCCGCAACTCCCGCTAATCAACCTGTTGAATATTATTGGAGAAAAAGCAGGGCCAGATAAATATAGCCAGTTAATATGGCAGGCTTGCCGACAAGTATTTATTCCAAGCTACATAGATAAAATAAAGCATGCAAAAACCTTAGAGCAAGCACTCGATGAGTTCTGTGTATTTTTCAATAGAGAATCAACTCACTCAACGGTAAAGCTACGGCACTTGTTTGGGCGCCACTGGTTGATACGAGAACATCGCTTTAGCAAAGAGCTTTTAGCGGATTTTAGAGAACATTTTATTCTCACTTTTATGATTGAACTGGTCCGTGGATTAACACAAAGACAATGGTCACCAAAAGAGATTGTATTGACTACCGATAGTATTGATAAACTAAAACAAAGCTTACTTATCGATGACTCTCAATTCTATGTCAACCGCAGTGTCACAGGCATATCGTTGTCGAGTGAAGAGCTTGCGCACCCTATCAAACTCAAACTGGGTTGGCATAAAACTCAAACTGAGCAACCGTTAAAGCCAACCCTATTTGCCGATTCATTAAAACAAGCCTTAAAGCCATATTTGGGTTTGGGGAGACTCCCCATTGAGTCTGCTGCAAGCATTTTGGGTATTGAGGTAAGAACCTTACAACGTCGTTTAAAAGTAGAAAACGCAAGCTACTCTAATATCGTAGAAAACATTCTCTTTAACCAAGCCTGTGAGATGATGACTGACAGAAATATTCCCATCAGCCGTATTGCCTCATCCTTAGGCTATTCAGACTTACCTCACTTTTCACGTGCATTTAAGCGTATAACAGGGCTTTCTCCTCGAGCTTATCGGCGTCAACACAGCTAAACATTTGGCTAAGCCGTTACCCTTTTGCCCGCGGCCACAGCATATTGATTCTGATATACAAGCTATGGCTTTATCTATATGCTGAAAGCGTTAGTTTTATGTATATTCTCGCCTGAAATCATGCATTGAACTTTACAACGAGGAGTCTCTTTTGACCTTCTTTCACGCTAAACACATTGCATTGAATAAAAGCTCTGTAGTGACTGTACTGATATGTGCCTCCCTCTCTATTCCCGCTCAGGCTGATCAATGGTATTTAGGCCTCGATAATGACGTAGTCATTGGTGATGACGGCGACTTCTCCAATGGCATTGTTATTGGATGGCAGACTGCCGACACCGATTTTTCTCAACCATTTTGGCCGTTAAGCTGGCAAAAAAATTTACTCTTGCCGCAACAAAGTGGACACAAGCAATGGGGTGCAAAAGTATACCAACGCATGTGGACGCCCACTGAAATTAAACATGATTATGCTCAACCTAACGAACGTCCCTATGCTGGCCTGTTAGAGCTTGAAAGTTTTACCGCTGTTTATAGCAGCCAGCTGGCGCAAAAAAACTGGTTTGCTGTGGGCGTCATGGGCCCAGCTTCTGGTGCACAAGCAACACAGGAAATAGTACACAAAATCACCTCATCCACGCCTCCGCAGGGCTGGCAATATCAAATGGAGAGTCAACTCACGCTGCAGTTGGCCTACGAAGCAGATTACCTATTAACGCGACAACCAGCCTTTAAAGACAGTCGCTGGGAGCTTAGTGGTCATAGCTATTCGCAGTTGGGTAATTTCCGCTCAGAAACCAATGTAGGGATGACATTGCGCTGGGGGGATGATTTAAGTCAGTCTTTTGGGCAGTTAAGCAGCCATCAAGGTCATTACGGGCAGTATAGTACTGCAGCAAAAGAGAGCGGCAGCTGGACTGTTTTTGCACGGGCTCAGGCGGGATACCGCTTTAATGACCTCAGCATAGAGGGTGATCTACCCTATGACTCATATGTGCAGCTAAAGCATCAGCAAGCACAAGCCAGTGCCGGCGTTATATGGGCATTTCCAAGCTGGTCTCTTAGTTGGCGCTTTGATTTTTATAGTAAAGAGTATGAGTCAGACTCTCAAGACTGGCATGGTTACGGGGTACTGAGTTACAGCTGGATTATGTAATTTTATAAAAAACGCCTTTTACCTGTTTGGCCTTACAGAGAAACGACGTCGCCTTTAAACAGATGACTTATCGGCTTCAATCAACCCAATGCAGCACATCTTTTATCACTGACCAGCGGGGGGTTTTAGGTTTAGCGTTTTCACCTAAGATCCAGTAACCGTATAGAGTGTCAACATAACCCGATGACTTTTGGATCGCTAACCAGCTATTGAGGAATGTTTGCAACGAGGCATTATCGATGGCAACCGCATAGGATGCTGGGAATGACTTTATCTCTTCTCGATTATAGAGCGTGGTGTATTCTGGATACAAGATAGTCCAGGTCTTACCCGCTTCAAGGCTGATCATTAACCCGTCCCATGTTTTACCATCATCTTCAAAGAACAAACGGTCAGATTGAATCGTTTCAAATTCAAAATTTGGAAACTTCTTTTCAAGGTGAGGCATTATCGAATAGGCACCTACAGAGGCTATTTTGATTGTGCCAGCTTCGTGCATCATTTTGTCAGTTTTGAATTCATCGGCGCGATGATCTTTCACCACAAATGAGTAGTGAAGATCGAGCACTGGGGTGGTAAACCCAACGTGCTCAATACGCTTGGTCGTCATTTGTAACCCTGAAATGGCAATATCAAACTGCCCTTTATTGATAGCGCCCAATACGTTTGCAAAAGTGTAGGGGACAAACGCAATTTTGACCTCCATCTCTGCTGCCAGCTTCTTCATTAGCTCAACATCAAAACCGACCAGTTGATTTTGCGCATTGTAAAAAGAGAACGGCACCTGAATAGGGTTATAACCGATCCTTAATATGCCACTTTCTCTTATCGCTTTTAAGTCTCTAGGCCCCGTCGCTTGCGCCAGTTCATCCCACTTAAAAGCGGTGACTTGATCGGGAACCTTCTCGGCAGCACTCATCTGCGCGACCACTTCATCCATGTTGTATTCAGTATTCACGATGCTACTGAGCAGCCAGCTAGACGCTAATAAGCTAACACCGACGACCACTGGCGTTAATGCGCTGTACATGATCAATCTTGTCATGCTGACTTTAGCGATCCCCACCAGCATAGCGGTGCCACCAACGGCGAGAATAAATATATTCATCGCCGCTAGTAAAGAGGTAAATCGGCTGGTAAACAAGCTAGAGACCATATAAAGCTGAAATAGATCCGATGATAACTCAAGTGAATCGAGTAACATTGGAATGGTGAGATACACGCTGCCAAATAGACTAATTAGGCCATTTATCGACATAGGAAGATAGGTTAGAAAATCAATCTCCTTACCTGAAAACCACGCCGCAAACAGCACGAAAACAATGGTTAATAACTTACCCAGATTAGGGAAGCTAAAGACCACCGGGATAATAATATTGGCGTAGTCATCGGTTTGTTGATTGCCAATATTGTATTTATGAAACAACTCTTTAGTACGCTGAATGAGCAGTGGGATAACGATAAATATATTACCGGCGGCGAAGGCGGTAATCATGGCATCTTTAGCTATGCCAGTAATGTCTCGATACGAGAACGGCGTAATAGTGGCAAGAATCGCCGGTAACACCCAGTAGGTCAAAATGATGGTCATCACTACGTGCGCTACAAAATACACCTGCAGCTTTTGAAACTCCTCAAAATCCATGGTGCCTGCCGTGGCTGCTGTCATGGCGAAAATACCTATCGGCATCAGCTTTACAATGCTTTGAGTCACCTTATTAAATGACTCACCAAGCAGTTGCATTGGCCGCATCAAGGATTCTTTATTGTCGATGGAGATCAGCGCTATACCGGTTGCAACACAGAACAATACAATCGCTGGGATATAGCTGTTTGATAGCGAGAAAAACGGATTTGACGGAATATATATATCTAACAGGTTAATCGAGTTTGGATCTTGTAGCGCGGTTAAACTAAAAAACTCACCCGCCTGCCAGTCAGGAAAGGTGTATTTAATCAGAAACATCGTCAGCAAACCGAACATCCAGATCACCAACATCAGCTTACCCACTTTAACGCCCAGCGACTTTGCTTGAACCATGGTTAAGCTGCCTAAACTGGAGATAAGCGAAACAATAATATAGGGAATAATGGTCATTTGAAGCAGTTTAATAAACGCATCACCAATAACGGACATCCACGCAAGCATCTCACCAAAGAACAGCCCTGCAGCAATACCAGCGGCAAAAGACAATAACACCAACGTCGACATGCTCATCTTTTTGTTCGGTTTTTCAATAAGCTCTTGTCCGAGTTCGCTATCGTCCTGACCGTCGGCAACCGTCGTTTTATCAACCATAATCAAACCTGTCCTTTTATTTGCTGTTTACTTGCAGATCTATTGCCAAATCCCTTGGATATACGATGTCATCTTCGGCGATGGCATCGTAATAGCAGTCCACGTATTGGGCTATTTTTTGTGCTGGGCTAAACAATGCTCTTGCTCGGCGACGACCCGCTTGCCCCATCTGTTGCTGCTTATCTTGATCGCTCAAGATACCTGCCATTGCTTTTGCCATCCCTAATGCATCATCAGGATCAAACATAAAACCGCATACCCCCTCCTCGACTACCTCTGGGACCCCATCAACATTACTGCTAACTGTCGGTACCTCACAGGCCATCGCTTCAAGCAATACCATACTAAATGACTCCGTGTAGCTTGGTTGGATCACGCAGTCAGCATTGGGGAGATATGTCTCTACATGCGTAACAGCTCCCATAAAAGTGACATGCTGCAAAATATCGAGTTTTTCACACTGCTGTTTAATCTTATCGATATAAGGCCCGCTTCCCAGTAACACTAAACGCGCATTGACCTTTCTAAGCAGCAAGTAAAACGCCCTTACGACGGTATCGGTATTTTTAAGCGCTCTAAAATTAGAGACATGCATCACCACTTTTTCGTCATCCATTGCCATTTGTCGGCGGATATTGATGTCAGCATTTGCTGGAGTAAAAACACTTAAATCGATGAAGTTATGGATCACTTCTATGGTTTTGTCTTTTTCAAAATGGCTATAGATATAGTTACGTTGATAGGCTGAAACCGTGGTCACTTTAGTGCTCTTTTGAATACTAAATTTATTTAACGGATAAAGCGGTTTATCTTGGCCAACAAGAGTGACATCGGTACCGTGAATAGTGGTGACGGTAGAAAATTTGTGGATGCTTATCTCACCGGCGAGATAGGCACATAACGAATGCGGTATGGAATAGTGAGCATGAACAACATCCAATTGATACTGCTCTGCAACTTCGACAATCTTTGCTGTTAAAGCAAAGGTATATAAAGGGTCTGAAAAAAGTGGATAGTTTATCGCCTCTACGGAATGGAAAAATAGCCGCTGTGAATCTTCAATCAGCTTGAAGGGTCTAACACTGGAAATGAAATGAACTTCATGGCCAAGCTTTGCTAAGCCGAGGCCCAACTCTGTTGCAACTAAACCCGAACCACCAATACTGGGGTGGCACACTATACCAATGCGCAGTTTCGACATAGATCCACTACCACCAGAGACAATAGTTAATAAAATGTTTTTACCGATAAAACTTAGCACTGATATAAGAGTTAAGCCAAGTCGTATGAAAAATATACAACCCATTACTCAGCCGTTAACCATCTTAACCAATAGAGATTGCTCCCACCCCTGCCGATTCAGCTAGTAATTTCGATTTGCAAAATGCTAATCATCACTCTATAAACACCACCTTAAACAGCCAACAAACTGATTTACAACCACTTAAAATATTGGCGCAGCTTATGCAATATTCAGTTTACTTTGATACCGTGACAGTGAGAGATGCATTATGGAAATATTCAAATCTATTTCATTTAGCTGCAGTTCACCTTTAATCCTGAGCCTGCTTATATCAGCAAATGTTAATGCGTCTGAACCTTTTAGCGCTTGTCCAACCGAAGCATTTGTCATTCAGAAGCAATCCAATACACCAAAGACCTTTGGCGTAAACCTAGCAACAGGTAGCTACGTTGTGTTGTCCAATGATATGGGCACAGGCAATGCTTTTAATGGTGTCGGCTTTAACTACCACGACAACTACATTTATGGCTGGGACTATTCAAACGCAACGCTTGGCCGGGCAGGCAACGACTATCAAATATCGGCTTTGACGGTAACAAAAGATGCATCTGCTGCAGCTGCAGGTAACTTTTATGTGGGTGATGTCGCTATTGCTGAAAACATTTGGTACGGCTACCGTAAGGGTAAGGGGTTATTTAAAATTCCACTCGATAACCCAGCAAGCTACAACATGACAATCGTTCCAGGCAGTAAAGAAAATGCCAATTACAACATAACAGATTTAGCCTTTCATCCCACCGATGGCCACATCTACTCTATCAGCAATGGCTCTGCCGGTAAGCTGCTCAGAATAGACGCTACAACCGGTGAAGCAACAGATTTAGGGACGGTTATCACCTCTAGCAGCAGTAATTTCATCTTTGGTGCACAGTTCTTTGATCCCGATGGCAACCTATATGTCAGTAACAACAGCAACGGTAATATCTATAAAGTTAATGTCAATGACGCTTCCCCAAGTGTTGTGCTATTTGCTTACGGACCGGCATCATCAAGTAATGACGGCGCAAGATGCGCTTTAGCTGAGGTCGTCGTTGGAGATTCAGTCGACTTTGGTGATGCACCGGATTCTTACGGCACCTTATTAGCATCAAACGGTGCTCGACATGCCATGAGCGACGACCTGTACCTTGGGGCGTCAGTTGATAATGAATCAGATGGCTATGTCTCGCCATTATCAGATGACGTCAATGATGGTTCAGATGATGAAGACGGTGTGGTAATGCCTACCGGCTTTGAGCTTGGTGAAACCGCGATTTTACTGGTGACCGCTACAGGCGGTGATGGCTACCTTAATGCATGGTTTGATTGGAACCAAAATGGCAGTTTTGACCTAGACGAACAGATCATTCTCGGTGAACCACTCGACAACGGGTTAAATAGCATCACTATTGAAGTCCCTAGCTGGGCAAAAGAGGGGCCAACTTGGTCACGCTTTCGTTTAAGTACTCAGCAAGATATTACTGCGACTGGGGGCGTTGGAGATGGCGAAGTTGAAGACTATGCCGTGACGTTGACTGAAACAGGCGTGACCATCAACTATTACCCTTCATCATCAACCTATACCACGCTTGCTTATGAGGATCTTTATCCTGACCAAGGTGACTTTGATATGAACGACGTGGTTGTGCAACTGCGTATTACCGAGTATGTCAAAAACAACAAGGTCAGACGTATTGGTTTTGATGCACAGTTAGCGGCAATGGGCGCAGCCTATCACAATGGTTTTGCTGTTCACCTCCCCGGTGTGAGTAGCAACAAAATCAAAGAATCTTCTATTAGTTGGACTATTGACGATATAGCCCAAGCAGAGTCACCGCTAGAGACAGGGCAAACTAACGCTGTATTTATCTTTACCCAAGATCTGTCCGATTTCGTGACACTTGAGCAAGGCTGCAAATATCTAAGAACCGAAACTGGTTGTGAAAGCGCCTTTAGAACAACATGGTCATTTGAGATCCCATTCGAAACCCCGGTATCAGAAAGCCTCATACCCGCTTTCCCCTATGACCCATTTATCTTTGCCACCCCGAACACCGATCATGGGTCAGCGGCAAAAAACGCCGTGGGCTCAAACCCAGGACGTCAATTGGAGATCCATCTGAAAAACCAAGCACCGACAGATAAGTTCTCCAGCAATTACTTTGGCTACAGAGAGGACGCTTCCAACCCAAGTGCCGGCCAGTACTTTCAAAATGAAAATGGTATGGCTTGGGCGATTGAAGTCCCGCTCGACTGGAAACATCCAAAAGAGAATGAACGCTTAGATAATGCCTATACCGAGTTTGTCGATTTTGCCGCCGACAGTAGCGGTGCCACCAACCCAACGTGGTATGAAAATGCTAACCAAGCACTTATCTTTAACGATTAAAGGAGAATGCCATGAAAACTCAAATTGAAAAATTCATCAATGTACCTTGTGGTCTTATCGCATTTTCATTATTGGCATTAACAGCCTGTGGTGGTGGAGGAGGAGACAGTGATGATACAAGCCCAACGCCAATACCAACGGTTACCGTGACACCTGATCCGGATCCAGAGCCAGATGCCGCGGCGGATCCAACCTCATTAGATGACCTCGTTGTCGATGCTGACAACGCTTTGCAATCATCTTACATGCTGAAAATCACTGTCGATATGAGCAGTCAAAGCAGAGGTTACTTCTCTCTATGTGACGACTACACAACGCAGGGTGGAGCGTACGCAGTGAACTTCGACTCCTGTTTATTCAGGGGGCCTTTAAATGAGGGGAAACTGAGTAAGGATTTAAAAATTGCCAATCATGAAAGCCAGTTAATCGCAGTCATCTGGTTTTATGAAGGTCAAAACCCACAGTATTTAGAGTGGAGCTTTATGACCGACAACGAAGAGCAAACATTAACAATGAACTAAACCCTACAGGCAACACTGGCCTTTTCAGCGAGGTGTTGGACAGCTTTATTTTGAATCTATTGACCTGGAATAATAGCAGCTTCATTAAAGCAAAAATGCCAGGTTATTAACCTGGCATCCTAATACTAAATTGGCTTATTTTTCATTCTCGATAAAGTCATCGGAAAAATCTGTTTCCCAATATTTATAACCCTGAACCGTCGCCTGGGCTGCAGCGCCCATTAAGTTAACTTGGTAAGTTTTTACACCTGAAACATCAACCGATTGGTTTGCCGATGCTTGCTCGCCACTATCTTCGTACTTTGCACTGGCCTCAGCCTGCGCTTGGCCTTCATAGCCAGACTCTTTGTAACGAGTCAAGGCATCTCTATCCATGAAAGCTTGAACAAAGGCCAGTTGCTTCCAACCAATGCCGGCACCAACGCCGCCGGTGGCAAATCGGTAATAAGAGTTTTTGCTTCCCTCATGCAGGACACAAATTCCACCACCCGTTGATAGTGCAAACAGATAGGTATTACTGCCGGTACAAACAACATAACCCACTGACTCAGCTACAGCTGACTTTGCTGCTGGATGCTCCTTATAGATCTCTTGCAATGCCGCTTGAGTCTCTTCCCGAGCATTCATCTTCTTCGAGTCGGGAGAATCACCCGTTGCGCAGCCTACCAGTAGCACTGGAACTAGCATTGCAGCAAACTTAAGCTTATTCAGTTGGAACATAGTTTTATCCTTTTGCTAAAACAACAGTGGGTACAGATCAGCACCCACTGATATAAAATGACATCCGCTAAAATCATTGGCTATATAAGCTATAGCACAAGAATCAAGCTATTGATTTGACTATATCCCCATCCTACTTGAAGGTGCTCGTTTCAGAGGCGTTGTGCTAGTTCAATTCTAGGCGCGTTAATGTAGAAATGGTTATTCCCTTTTAAGTTAGTGCAACAACGAAGTGGGCTTGCACAACGCCTTCGTTGATGGGTTTTAATGGGCTTTACTCTGTGTTACTGATTTTACCAAGGGAACGACCATTAGTGGCAATCAATGCCTTGATTAAAGCCCATTAAACTCCCACTGAATCCTGCACCTTCAGATAGGATGGGGATACATCATTATTTTGCTGAACCAATGTTGAATCACTTTTATCTAACATCGGTAATGTCACTACAGCAACAATGCTAAAACTCAATGAAAATATGGCTGGTAAAGCGATGTGAGGAAAGGAAAACCCTGTAGGCAGGGCTATTTGTGGTTAGAGCGAGTTTCTCTTCTTTAAAAACTTCCAATCTCTTGACTCTAAATAGAAAGAAGCAAATACCATATACACACCAACAAAGAAAAGCTGCAATATTCTAAGGTAAAAATTGACCGCTACATCTTTGTCTGTAGAAGATACTGTCGAGCCCACTACAACCAAGAGTGCAGATAAAATGCCCGCAAACAAAGGAGCCTTGGCGGGGTCGGCGTATATTTTTTGGCCGAAGATCAGCGCGGCAAGCATCGCCATACCTATGTAGAATGGCAGTTCCGGTACTATGGTTAAAAGGTTATAAAAAACAATCGCCAGCACGCCACCAATACCATTAGTGATCAGTAAAAACAGACTGACTTTAATGCTCTTTGCCCCTGCTGCCTGCAATGACAAAATCGCAATAAAGATCATGGTCAGTAACGCCCCAGAAATCTCCAAGAAGTAGAAAAAACAGATGACAGGAAATGCTAGGATCAGCGCTCGAAATGCTTCATGAGTTCGCTCATCATGACTTTGCTCGGCCCCAGCCAACAGCTCTCTCTCTGGAGAAAGGTCAGGCAGTAAAACGTGCAGTAACGCAAAGATGCTAACGGCAACCACCCCAGAAAAACTCAGTCCCACACCGACCATTAGTGATGCGCCTGGCTGCAATAGTCCCAAGTAAGGTAATAATAGCGTCGCAATGATAAGAATCGTCGCGAAGAAGTTCCATTTAGGGCTACTAAAGAGGTAATAGCCCCAAAGCATCATCATCGCCAATGAGGGCAGCAATACCAGAGGATATTGCGTTGGACCAAAACTCACCATCCAAGCAATGGCGATGGTACAAATCATCGAGATGAGTAGCTCGTAGACCGTTTGCACTGTCGGCTCTTGTCTATCAACTAAAAACTTGGCCACAAAAACTGGCACGATAAACGCGAGCGGCCAAGCCCAGAGAGAAGAGACTGCCACCGCAAGACCAATCCCTAAGGTAAACCTAAGGACTCTACGGGTATAAATCGCCTCATCAAGTACCTCCTTATTGGCAGCTATCAGCTCCTGCTCACGGATGCTATCTGACATATGAGAACCAACTGACGATTCGGATCCAAGCGCGGCCGAATAAGTTAATCAAAGCGCTGTCTTTAGCATAAACAATCACATCCGCTTGGCCACCAACGCGCCTGAGGCCAACCGCTTCCTCTTTTGATAATACGATGGTGACGGGGAATCGTTGTGATTGCCTCAGCCAACCCGTTTGACCTGAGATTTGTGCCAGCTTGCCTGTTTGCTCACTCTGTCCCCAATCAATACCGTAATCAATACTGCCAACAGTCGCTTTAAACACTTGCCCTGGCGCATAATCCAATGCGAATTCCACTTCATCACCAGCAGTAATATTACCCAAGCTATTTTCTCTAAAGTAGGCTTCAATCCAAACATCTTCCGAAGAGATGAAGGTCATTATTGGCTGCCCAGCATTAGCATATATTCCCTCTTTTAACCTAAAGTTAGAGGCGACCCCATCGGTGGGCGCTGTAATCGATGTACGTTGTAAATTGAGTTGTGCTTTTTCTAAGCCAAGCAGCGCCGATTGAATATTGGTATTATTTTCACCTTCTGAGCCTAAGCGCTCTTTCGCTTTCGCTAAGTCAGCCTTAGCACTAGCGACACCGGCCTCAGCTTTAGTTAATTCAGCGCGGGCATTATCGGCATCAGCTTGCGACATGACTTGCTTTTCCACCATGGAGAAAATTCGCTTTGACTGAACTTGCGCATTTTTATAATTCGCCACCGCGTTGGTGACCTTGGCTTGTGCCGCCGCAACGTTTGCCGTTTGCGCGCCGACATTTTGCCCCGCTTTTTTCAAAGATTGTTCAGCTTGTTTTAGTGCAATCTCATAATCGGTAGGGTCAATTTTTGCCAGTACATCGCCCGCCTGAATGAAAGTATTCGGTGTGGCTAAAATCTCTATAATTTCGCCTGAAACCTGAGGGCTAATGGGAACGACATAACCGCGGATACGGCCTAAATCCGTTGACGGAATAAAACGATCGGCAATCAAATGAAATACAAACAGAACGCTAACAATCATTAAGATGAGATTGGTGGCTTGGCGAATTTTATTGCTTTTTCTATCCGCTGCCGGACGACTTTCGGCCTGAGAGCTTTCGCTCGCTAATACTTGCTCTTCAGTCGTAGCCTTTGGTTCCGTCATATTCATCCCTATGCATAATCGGTATTAATGCGCCCAAAAAAGAGCAACTAACACGTGCTTATTTTTAACCAGTTTAGTGTTAAAAATGCATAAAACTCAAACTCTTTATTAAATAAACACACGATGACGCTTACAGGTTTGCAGGATGTACAGGCTAGGGGGAGTAGACTTGAAATAAAATGAGCGTTATCAACCTGGGAACTGCTTGGCCAATAACGCTCGAAACACTTAGAGATGATAGATATTTAGCACAATAATTATTGCGCCTTTTTTACGTCCTCAGCCATGCCTTTGGCTGGTAAAGCGCTTGGCTTAAAATCAACTACGGGCTGCTTTTTTAGCGCTTGCTGTAAGTAATCCATCGCCTTTTCAAGTTGGGCATCTTTGCCCATAAAGGTGGCATATGGCAGGTTGTCGACTTCGATATCAGGGCTCACGCCACGACCTTCGATGATCCAACTACCATCCATTGCATATTGCGGGTACTCGGCAACGCGCGCCATGCCTTTATCTGTTAACGAATTTCGCCCAGACAACCACACTCCAGCCCCTGTAGTCTGCTTGCCAATAAGTGGCGCAATACCTAGCGCTTTAACACCGGCAGAGAAAGTTTCACCATCTGAATATGTCAGTTGATCGGTTAACACGACTAACTGACCTTTAAAGGTTTGCTGCATGTTGCCTGAAGGGGTGCCGTGGGTTGGCGCCCAAAATGCCCATGTGCGTCTGAGTAGTTTTTCAATAATCCAGCTATCGATATTGCCACCTCGGTTACGGCGAACATCGATGATCAAGCCATCTTTGTCATAGTTGGCGTAGAACTCACGCGCAAAGCTAGCAATATCGCCACTGCCCATAGCGTAAAGATGTAAGTATCCAATTTTGCCGTCGCTAGCGTCATTGACGGTGCCACTGTTATGGGTCACCCAATCTTGATATCGCAATTTGGCGTTAGCGGATGCAGTAACGGGTTTAACTACTGTTTGGTGTGTTTTATTGCCACGCTTAAGCGATAACAGCACCTGCTTTGCGCTTTGATTACGAATAAGACGGGTAACATCGGCAATGTTGTTTAGTGTTTTACCATTGATAGCGAGGATAATATCGCCCACTTTGGCGTCTACACCCATCTGATTTAACGGCGCTGCGAGTGACGGTAACTCTGGATCGCCCTGGTAGATATGATCAATAACAACCCCCGCTTTAGTCTGTTCTAAACGGGCGCCTAAACTCGCCGATTTGGCCTTGTTAGGATCTTTGGAAAAATCACCACCGCGAACTTGAGAGTGCAGCGAGTTCAGCTCTCCCATCATCATCTTAAAGATATCGTTGAGCTCATGACGGTCCGTTAAACGGTCCACCAAAGGTTGGTACTTAAGTTTGGCTTGTTGCCAATCAACACCGCGCATTTTTTTGTCATAGAATGAGTCACGATGCATTAACCAGGCATCTTCAAATATTTGCTGCCACTCTGCTGTAGGCTGAATCGCCAGCTGCCAGTTTTGTGTCTGCACCTTGGCGTGAGCTAGCTCTTTTGGCAACTTGTCACCCGCATCAACAATCAACATCTCCTTACCTTGCTTTGATTGTTTACGCAGAAATAGCTTTTTACCGTCATCTGATAATGTGTATGAACCGATATCTTTAGCAAAGGTGTCGACCTTAGGGCTTAAGGCATCAAACTTAACCACTTTTAATGATGACTTTCGGCTAGCGACATCTCTGTTAAGCACATACAGCTTATCTTCAGCTAACTGCAGAGATGAGTAGTTTCCCGCAGGCACCGGCACTTGCCATAACCTTGCTGATAAACCCTCCCAATCAACCCGGGTTTCAACCTTGTCATCACTCTCTTTTTTAGGCGCGCTCAATAACTCATTGGGCTTTTGAAATGCAAAACGCGCCTCGTTATTAAGCGCAATAGCAAAAATCTGGGTGCGCTTATTAAACATCGGCCCTAAATTCCTATCCCCCCAAGGCGAACTCGGCGTAGACACAAATTTACGATTTGAAAGGAAGTAGAGCCAATCTCCGTCTTTACTAAAACTCGGTGAGAACGACTCATATTTATCGGTCGTGAGCGGCTGAGCCCTGTTCTTTTTCAGCGAATAAAGCACCACTTGGGTGCGGGCATGATCAATTTCGGCTTTGGTTAACGCGATAAACTTGCTGTCGCTAGACCAAACAATATCAGCATATGGACCTAAGCCTTCACCTTGGGTAATGACTTTTTTGTTGCTTGCCTTTTTTAAATCTAACAACCAAACATTGCCATCGTAATCATCATGGGCTAAATAACGCCCATCGGGTGATAAGTGCAGATCCATCCGCAGTGCTTTGCCGTTTTTAGTTAACTGTTTACGTTTATCGCGACCCGTCGCGTCAAACTGCCAGATCTCCTGCTCGCCGCTAATATCACTAATACCGTAAACCCACTTGCCGTCTTTACTCATCACCGCGTTACGTACTCGACTATCTCCTGGCAACGCTATTTCGACTAGCCTTTGACCATCGGTTGCCGCGACAGCAACATGGCTGCGAGCCGTGATAACCACTTTATCAGCTTGGGGCGTAAATCGAGTCGATGTGGCGTACTTCATTGGATCGGTAAGCCAATGTTCACGCTTATGGGCAAAATCAGAGGTGAGATCGATATCAACTGTAATCTCTTTATTGGCAGCGATATCAAATAGCTTAATATCGGCGCCCTGTTGGAATACGATGCGACCTTCATTGAGTTTCGCGCTTCTTACCTGCCACTCTTTATAATGCGAATGCTGCTGCAGATCTTTGCCATCGACAGTCATAGACCAGATATTGTCGTTACCATCGCTATCGCTGATGAAATACAAGCGAGACTGCCACAGCATAGGCTGCCTAAGCGAACCATCATGTGTTGTCGCCAGTTGCTCAGCTTCTTGTTTAGCCGCTAATTTGAAACGCCATAGCTCTCCTTTAGCGCCGCCACGATAAACTTTGGCATTGTCGCCTGTAGTTTGCAGGCCAAAACGGGTGAAGTACACATACTCATTTTGCTCGTCAATGACACCTTCTATCGCATCCGCGAGCGGTAAATCAGTGGTCACTAGGCTCGTTGGCTCAACGGTGCGCAATACCCAATAATTAGCGGGGCCAAACGCGTTATCAGTGGCATAGAGCACTTTTCCGTCGCTAGTCCAGCCTTGCACTCTGACTCGAGAATTTTCAAAACTCACTCGCTTTGCTTGTCCGCCATCAATATTAATTACGTAGACTTCAGATGAACCTTCGTAATTTGCAACATACGCAACAGACTTGCCATCGGGTGAAATTGTCGCGCCTAACTCTTCGGCAGGTAAACTGGTTAAGCGTCTCGCCTTTGACTCAGCAAGATCTTTAATCCACAGATCACCCTCTGCAGTAAACACTAAGGTTTGCTGATTTAATGCAGGCGAACGAAAGTACCCAGCTTTATCGGTAGAATCAGAGGCAAACGTAGGGGCGGTACTGATGATGCCAAGGGCTAACATGCAACAGGCAAGTGAGTGACGCAGTTTCATCGATGAGGCCATCCTATTGTTATTTTTGTTAAATGAAAACAGTGCAAGCCAATCAAAATAGCAAATTTTCAGCTACGCATCAGCAAAATAGCCGCAAAGAATTATTAGCAAATGTGTTTCACTGATATGTGGATACTATTGGGATTAGTTTAATGGCTGAGGACGGCTAAATGCCTACTTACAAAAGCAGGCATTTTATCCTTGGTATTAGTTAGCGCCGCGTTCTTTACGCAACGTTTCGAGTTGCGCCATTAATTCATTGAAACGTTGACGAAGCTGAGTATTGGTCGACAGAATCGGGCCATGATCATTTTTTATTTGCTGTAACTGACGCTCGGCCTGGGCATAATCATCGTGATTTATAAATGCTGAGACCTTATCTAGCTTAGTCAGCACCTGCTGCTCCACTGACATGACAACTTTATCATCACTAAAGCCATCCGTCTGTTGCTTTAGGACAGTGCTCATTGGCGTACCATCAGCAGGCATTTCATTATCTAGCCCTTTTTCCGGGGATGCCGACCTCATCATTGCAGGTGCAGGGCTATCTTGCGGGGTCATCATTAATGTTGGCATTGCTTCATCAATCAAATTCCCCGTCTCTATTGGTGGGTTAATGACAAATAGCGTGACTACCATTAGCACTGAAGCGGCGGATGATAAAGGCCAGCGATGCTTGCGCCAAAACGATTGGCTTTGCAATTTAGGCTTTGCGTTTGCAACGGCCAAATTTAAGATCCTTTGATCGAGTGCTTGAGGAGGCTGCTCTTGCTCTATATGTTGATAAAGGGCGTGCACCTCTTTACGAATACTCTCATCACTGTCTTTAATCATACTCCACCTCCTGCCACTTTAAATCGACACAGGCTTTCAGGCCTTTTTGCGCATAGCGGAGTCGACTCTTAGTGGCTTCAAGCGTGGCGCCAGCAATGTCGGCAATAGTAGCCGCAGTAAAACCCATCTCAATGTTGAGTAGAAATGCTTCTTTCTGTACCTGAGGCAATTCTTGCACGCAGTTTTTTAGCAGCAGAGCTTTCTTCTGTAGTTGCAGCTGTTGCTCTGGTGTTTCGCTTGCACTGGCCACCATTGCGTCAGGTTGTTGCTCAGGCTCATAGACTTCACTAAAACTACTCTCTGGCTTTTTGGCGCGGACATGATCAATGATGAGGTTATGCGCAATACGATATAACCAGGTGGTAAATTTAGCTTTAGCCTCATAGGCCGAGGCCGCCTTAATAACTCGACTCCAGGTTTCTTGGTAAAGATCTTCTGCCAGCTGGTTGTCATAAATCTGTCGCATAAAATAGCGATATAACGGCGCCTTGTGTTTGTTGTAGAGCAACTCAAAGGCACCGGTATTGCCGCCTGCATATTGCAACATTAGTGCTCGATCAGGGTCTGCATCTATAGGTTGTTCAATTGTGAGAGTGGGCTCTAACACACCAAGGTCCTTAGCGAAAATCTTATAGATTAAGTCTGCATCGGCGTTGGGGATTTGTCTATAGCACTAAGATGTAAATAGGCTTTAACAGGCATAAAAAACCGCAGTACTATGACTGCGGTTTTAATATTTAGATCACGTTACTGGGCAAGTTTTACTTGTAGCGCTGCATCTTTAGCTTGAACAGCTTCAGCTGACTTTGCACGCTCTTCTTTAACGGCGACAGCCATTGCATCATCAGCTACTGCTAACATTTGCGCGGCGAGGTAACCCGCATTTTTTGCGCCAGCACTGCCGATGGCTACTGTGGCAACGGGAACACCACCTGGCATCATTACTGTTGATAATAGTGCGTCATGGCCTTGTAATGGGCCACAATCAATTGGAACGCCAATCACTGGGCGAGTGGTGATACCAGCAACGGCGCCAGCCAAATGTGCTGCAAGACCTGCTGCACAAATAAATACTTTACAACCACGTGCTTCAGCGTCAGTCACATAAGCGTGAGTAGCTGCAGGAGTACGGTGGGCCGATGTGACTTTAGCTTCAAAGGTAATGTTGAAAGTCTTTAGTACATCTAGGGTAGATTGCATTGTAGGCAGGTCAGAATCAGACCCCATTAATACTGCAACAAATGGTTTGCTCATTTTAAGTCCTTCAGTAGGGCGGTACATTATTATATTTGCGCGCATTATAATGAAAATAAGCGCAAAGAGTAAACAGGCTTCCCCCAAAGCCAATACAGCAATTATCCCTAAGCT
Organism: Shewanella abyssi; assembly: GCF_023284025.1. Lineage (GTDB taxonomy): Bacteria > Pseudomonadota > Gammaproteobacteria > Enterobacterales > Shewanellaceae > Shewanella > Shewanella abyssi. The sequence continues at coordinate 30,290 of NZ_JAKIKR010000005.1, forward strand.
TTGATTTGACTGCAAATAACTTATTTGTATAACAAATTATTACCACAGTAAAAGCACCTTTGATTGAGCATTAGCAGCTAGCTAATGCTACAGGGTTATTGATTTTCCGCTCATAAAGCAAGCTTGAGTTGTATCTATCTGTAGAGGAGGCAAGCCTATTACGCAGCAAATAAGTCAATCAAACGCTTTATGCTTATATTTCCTTAATCGCTGCAAATATTACTACTATTCAATCGAGCTAATTTGTTAAACTTGGCCTATACGGTACTAACAAACATTTTGATTATGGATGCAGCAAACAAATGGTTTGAACAAATAGGATAGGATATTCATGTTGCCCATCAAAGATAGTTTGAAAAAGAAGAAAATTGACTCATTGGATTTTAAGACACATTTAGTTCTACTAGGCGTGCCTTTACTATTGCTTTTTATCTGCTGGGCGATTTTTTCTAGTATTACCACTAATCCAAACTCTGTCGCAAACCTTATCCTAATAGGCATTATTTATTTATTCGGTTACAGCCTAAATTACTATTTCCATCAAGGCAGGCTCACTCGGCTTTGGGAACACCTACAGCGAGTAGTTCATGTCAATGAGACCACCTTTGAGTTGGTTAATATTGCTAGCCAATATCGAGATGAAACGGCTTTTCTCAACGCCTTACTCAATAAGGCCGTCAGTAGTATTGATGGCGCCGAAATGGGCAGCATCATTCGGGTTGAACCTGATTCTGGCTGCTTATCATTTGAATCTGCTGTGGGCATTGATATCAACAAGCTCAAGCAGCTAAATATCAATTTGGAGCAATCTTTCGAATATCGGATAACAAAAGGTAAGTGTGACACCGTGGTGGTGATTGACGACATGGAAGCCATAAATGCCAACAGTTCATTAAGTTCTTCAGACCAAGAGATATTGCTTCAGGCACCATCAACAGCGATACGTTCAACGCTATCAAGCCCTATTCATATCGATGGTAAGCTTTACGCCATGCTCAATTTAGACAGCGGTAAGGTAAAGGCCTTCAGCCATTATGATAGGAATCTTGTCGCGATATTGACCCATGAGGCAGCTAATGCGATATCCCTTTATCAAAAAACACATGAAATTAGTACACTCGCAAACTTTGACAGCCTAACCGGTTTATATAATCGCCAGCGTTTTGAAGCACTTGTTAAGGAGTGGAGCTTAAAGCCACACTTAGGCAGTTATCTGGTATTGATTGATTTAGACAATCTAAAAACAATCAATGATCAACAGGGACATCAAGCTGGTGATGCTGCATTACAAAAGCTCAGCGCGTTACTAAAAGCACAATGGCACGATAAGCAGTTAGTCGCTCGTTACGGCGGCGATGAATTTATCGCCCTTTGTCATGGTCCTTTAGAGCGGATTAACGACGAGATAAGCACGATTGAAAAGGCGCTCGTTGTACAAGGTTTAGTCGCGTTTAGTTATGGTATTGAGCAATATAACGGCCAGTGGAATGAAACATTCAAAGCCGTAGATGCAGCAATGTATCGTAATAAACGTGGTAAATTTAATTAAACACAAACCCGTTTAAGTATTTTATCAAGCACATCCTTAAGCTCTTCGATAAATTCACTCACACTATTGGTGATCTGGGCTAGTTCATCTTTATTTCGATCAATTAACCGCTCCTTTGGTGCCTCTTCAGTACTCACCACTAATGCTAAATAGTGACCAAGTTTTGCTAGGCGCTCGATTAACAGTTTGTGATCAACATATAAAGCAACCCACTTGAGTTACTGCCGTACCAAGAAGTAGCGATACAAGGGTTACGGGTCTATTTTAAAAGAATCAATTTATGCAGGACTGATTAATCTAGCCAAAAAACAAGCGCCACAACCAAGACGAATCGAGATCCTCTTGACACTGTCTGTACTGCCCAGCATAGCGTTTCGAACGAGCATCCACTTTTTTAGCGACTTTAACTAACCAGGCTTTTCGGTTATAGGTTTTACGTTTATAACCACCCCAGCCTTCATGATAATTTAGGTATTGATTACGTGCGTCCCACTTAGATACGCCGTTAATTTTATGGGTTTTGTAAATAAACCACCCCATAAAATCCATAGCATCATCAAAATCACTACGGCTTGACCAAGAGTTACCTGTCTCTCTTACATAATCATCCCAAGTCATGGTTTTAGCCTGGGCATAACCATAGGCGTCACTGGCGCGACCCGTTGGAATAAACCCTAAAAAATACTGCATTGGTGGCGCGGCGTTATGCTTAAAAGAGCTTTCTTGATACATCATTGCCAACGGAACATGAACAGGTACGCCCCACTTTTCTCTAGTATTTTTAGCAGCGCTATACCATGAACGGTTCTCTTGAAATATCGAACATAGATTTTCGGGATCTTTTGGAGGAGGAGTTGCGCAACCCGTTAACAGTGTTGCCAAGATAACAGTCGCAAGTAGTGCAGGCCATTTCATAAAAATTGATACCAACGGACAATAATAGCAAAGCACTAGTGTCACATTGATAGCCACAATATGCAATTGTGGTTTGCTTAAAAGGTGTTGTAAATCAATCAGTGGTATAGGTTATTCTAACCACTACCTCGGTGCGGGAAACTCACATTCAAAGGGCTCTTGTTGCCATACTTCCGGTTGCCAAAAACCGCTATCTTTACCTCTATAGACTCTGCCCTCATTAAACTTGGCGGCTAAGTGGTAACGAGTATTGGCCTCTACCAGCACGACTAACTCCTTTGGAGTACGAGATGCCAGCGACACTTTTAAGTCAGGAGAGTCTATCAACTCTGCCAGCGTAAAGCGGTGTACGCCAATGCTAAGGCGATAATTGGGTTGAGAAATAACAGGTTTTCCATCGAGATGGGTAACCACGGCGCGATAGAACCCAAGCTCTGGCTCTGGAGCTAAAAAGCTTGAGACCGTGCCGCATTGATGACTGCTATCGAGCTGCGTTGCGCAGCCTGATAGCAGAGATAACAACAGCAATGAACAGGCGCTAAAGAGTTTCAAAGATTAATGCTCGAAGTAATCGCTAAGGAACTGATCAAAGTCCACTTCGTCGATAGCTTCACTCGTCGCCTGCTTTTCTAAGGACGTTTTAGCCTCTAGCTGATAGCGTGCAAGCACAGAGTCACTAATAGGGAAGTCTTTAAGCTCTTGAAGATATTGCTGTGCAAGTTGCTTCACCCATTGACTGTGATCCACTTGCTCCTCTTTAAGTTTACTCATGATCCGGCCCGACAAGGTCTCTCCAGGATTAACGACCGCTTTATGCCAGTGTGTCAACGCCTGTTGATATTCACCATCATCACCTTCATCAAGCAGTTCAGCGATTGCAGCTAGACTCTCAAACAGCGTATCAAGCCACTGTGAAAGGCCTATGTCTGCGCCATTTTGGCTCAATTGCAAACCAGGCTTACGTCCCTCAAGGACGACCGCTTGTAAGTTCGCCGCGATTTCGGCTTCTTCCCTTGAATCACTGCTGTTTGATGGCTGCAGTAAACAATTAAGCAGGAACATATCTAAGAAACGAATCTGTGACTTCTCGATACCAACCGCACTGTAAGGGTTAACATCAAGCGCTCTGACTTCGATATATTCAACCCCTGCCCGCGCTAATGATTCAGAAGGTTTCTCATTTCCCTTAGCGACGCGTTTCGCACGAATAGGGGAATAAAATTCATTTTCAATCTGCAGAACATTGGCGTTTAATTGCCGATACTCGCCATCAACTTTAACGCCAATGGTAGCAAAGTTCGCCGATGGCATATTGATAGCAGCATTCATGCCATCAAGATAAGAAGATAGACTGTTATAGCTAATATCAAGATTGTCTTGCTCTTGATTGGTATAGCCTAAGTCACTCATCCGCAGTGACGTGGCGTAGGGTAAGTAAAGCGTGCCCTTGCCCATTTTTTCAAAGGGTAGCGTCGTCTTTTGATCTTTAATAAACGAGCCGCATAATGCCGGTGAAGCACCAAATAGATAGGGTAATACCCATACCAAGCGTCGATAATTACGAATAAGACCAAAGTAAGATTCTGAGATAAACGATTCTTTAGTTAGCGCTTTATCCGATAATTCGTAAAGCCGCGACCAAAGGTCATCTGACACTGAAAAGTTAAAGTGCACACCGGAGATAATCTGCATTTGTGCGCCATATCGATAGGTTAATCCTTTACGATATAAGCGTTTCATTTTGCCATTATTTGAACTGCCATACTCGGCAATTGGGATGTCGGCAACATCACCCACATAACAAGGCATACTGACCGGCCACAATTGTTGGCCGTTTAAATTTCGCACGCTATAGGCATGCGTGTAGGTTAAATCTTCAACCAATTCATCAATGTTTTCAAAAACAGGGGTAATAAACTCAAGCAGGGATTCACTATAATCGGTGGTGATCCGCGAATGCATTAAGGCGGAGCCTAATGCTTCGGGGTGACTATCCATTGCTAAGTGACCTGTTTTTTCAATTCTCAGCGCTTCACGCTCAATGCCTCGCTGCATTGATCTTAGCGCTTGACGACTTGTCGGATCCGACAGGTCCCCTACTAATTCATTGAATGATTTCAATATATTATTCTCTAGTACGTGACTTTAACCCAAAGCTCATGACAGTCAGACCTGCTTTAGCTGACTAAACTTTCAAGTCATAGCAAAAATAGCCTTTATGTCACTGTCATGACAATTATAGATGAGGTGATCCCATCACTGGGACTACCTCACCTATATAGGGTCTCCCCGCTTACTTTACAACTGCAAAACCTCAATTGGATAACCAAGTGTTGATAATTCAGACTCTATCTTGGCACGGTCACCGACAACAAGGATTAACATATCGTCGATTTTCAACTGGCTTTTAGCCAATGAATTCAACTCATCCAGTGTGACATTATTAGTGATTTCAGTTTGCTGCTCGTTGTAATTATCATCCAAATTATAACGTTGAATATTACGCATCAAACCCGCTTTTTGGTAAGGTGTTTCGTATTTTAGTGCTTTAGACTGTGAGATAGAGTTTTGCATAAAGGCAAGCTCATCCTCCGTCATCCCCGTCGCTTGGAATCCATTAATCTCTTTAATAAATTCCACTAACGCTGCAGTTGTCACATCGCTACGCACGCTGGCTGTTGCCTGATAGAACCCCTGCTCAGGGCCTCCAGAGAAGAAGCTTCTGGCGCCGTACGTATATCCCTTGTCTTCGCGAAGATTGAGGTTAATACGGCTATTAAATGCGCCGCCCAACGGGTAGTTCATCAAGTATGATTTGAAAAACGTTCCCGTTGCATCGTAAGGCAGTGCGCGTTTACCAATCTTTATGACTGACTGTGCCGCTTCTGGCTTATCGACAATGTAGATTTTCCCCCCTGAAAACTCAGGAAGTGCTGCCAGTTGAGGAAATGCTGTTTTAGCCCCAGTCCAACGGTTTAACCCAGAAAGTTTGGACAGCATTTGCGCTTCGTTTAGATTACCGACCGCCACTATTTGTGCATTACCCGCGGTATATTGACGCTTATAGAAGGCTTTAACATCATCTAAGGTTATTGCGGTTACTGATGCGATTGAACCACCACTACTAACACCAAACGGGCTTTGTTCGCCATATAACAATGTACCAAACGCTCGCGAAGCCAAATAGTTTGGCTCAGTCAACTGTCGCTGCAAATTCTGTAACACCTGCTGCTTGACGCGGTCGAAATCAGTTTGTTTGAAAGCAGGTTCGAACAGTTTCTCTTGGACAATTTTCATTGTCGCATCGAAATTTTCTGTTAACGATGAAACCTTCAATCGACTTTGATAGCCACTAGCACCAAAGCTGATACTACTGCCAAGCATCTCTAACGCCTGGGTTAGCTCCTCTGAACTACGCTTGAGGCTTGACTCATTCATCATTGAGGCTGTTATAGACGCTAGACCAGCTTGCTCAACATCAAGTACACGATGACCACCATTGAGATAGACAACCACTTCAACGGTAGGTGTCTCGTTGGTTTCAGTCCCTATGACTTCAATACTATTAGCCAATTTACCCTGCCATAGCGTAGGAACCTTCAATTCTGGCGCAGCACCTACTGGTGGCACTATATTGCGATCAAACGCTGAGCTGATTTGCGGTTTTAGCTGCAGTTCTTGAACAGCTACGGCGGCTATTATTTCTGTTGGTGCGACGAAGTTATCGGCCTTAGCAATCAGCTGTTTTTGCCCCTGAGGTACAACACTCATCACCACCATAGGCTTATCTTTAATGTATTTATTAAAGACTCGCATAACATCTTCTTTGGTGACATTGGCATAACGCGCTAAGTCAGACCCTATCATATTAGGGTTGCCAGAAAACGTTTCGTTAAATGCAAGGCTAGAGACTTTGACTTGTACGCTTTGCAAGCCAAAAATGGTTCCAGCTTCAAAGTTTACTTTCACTTTTTCTAGATCGTCATCGGTTACACCGCGTTGCTCAAACTCGGTTACCGAGTCACGCATGATCTTTTCTAGATCAGCGAGCGTGCCGCCTTGGGCCGGATTTGCTAATGCGTACATTGAAAACTGACAAGCCAACTCTTGGCATGGATGACTCACACCCGCTTGAACGGCATAGCCGTCTTTAACTAGGTTTTTATAAAAGATGGAGGTTTTGCCACCGCCTAAGATATTAGACAATAGATCCAACGCTGGCTCATCTTCGTGGCGAGCATAAACCGTTGGCATGGCCATTTTAATCAAGGGCAGATGCACTCGGTCTTCCATAGACAGATAACGAGTCTCATCCAGAGTCACTAACTCTTTTAGCGGTGCTTTAACTTCAGGGCCCGTAGGAATTTCGCCAAAATACTTGTTAACCCAAGCTAACGTCTGGATCTCGTCAAAGTCGCCGCCGATCGTTAATGTGGCGTTATTTGGCCCATACCAACGCTGGAAAAAGTGCTTCACGTCTTCAACATTGGCACGGTCTAAGTCTTCTGGCCAACCGATAACAGGCCATGAGTAGGGGTGATCTTTAGGATAAAATGCTTGATCGAAGCGCTCTCCCATTCGACCATAAGGACGGTTATCGATACGTTGTGCACGCTCGTTTTTAACCGTCTCACGTTGCACTTCAAATTTTTCTGCTGTTAAGGCAGGTAGGAAAAAGCCCATGCGATCTGATTCTAACCACAGCATTTTTTCTAACTGATTATTGGGGACTGTTTCAAAATAATTGGTTCTATCGGTATTGGTTGTACCATTAAGGTTACCACCAGCTTCAGTGACCATTTTGAAATGTTGTTCGTCAGCAACATGCTGCGAACCTTGGAACATCATGTGCTCAAACAAGTGCGCAAAGCCTGAACGCCCGACGAGTTCGCGCCCTGAACCCACATGATAAGTCACATCAACATGGACTAACGGATCAGAGTGGTCTTCATGCAAGATAACCGTTAAGCCGTTGGCTAATTGATATTTACGATAGGGAATACCAACATCCTGTCCTGAAAAACTTACCGACTCGAGTAAGGTCACTCCTGCGGGTAACGTTGTTTCAGCCTGTTGTTGACCGGCACATCCAAATAACGCTGCACTAACTGCAGCGGCTAACATCCATTTTTTCAATTGTTATCTCCTTCGCCTGAATGCGATATAGTTTTACATCTAATCCGTAAGCTATGCTTGGCACTAGTATTACCTACTCAGCTCGAAACAACCAGTAAGTCATAATCTGTTAAACACACCAACCATGTAAAAACAATTAACGACTTTTACTAACAAAATAATGCCAACATCTAGTCACAACCGAGCACCTACACTGGCTCTAACTTTGAATCTATTATGTTTTTTAGATTTTGCTTAGCCGAATACGGCTATGTTATTCAAACGTTAACTGTTAATATAATTAAAACAAACTTTCATATGACAATAAGTTATAACTAAATCGGTTTGTGATGCAAGGCGCTCTATCTATAGAATGTCGATGATTGGGTAACCTTCACAGCATTGAAGTGTTAGTTTCCGAGCAGACTACTGCAAAAAATAAGTGACACCCTGTCGCTTATTACGAATGAAATAACAATAATATATTTGGAATATTGATAATGTGGCAAGTAATTAAGAACATCCCTTTTTGGCAGAAGGTATTAGCCGCCTTTATACTTGGTGCCACGGTTGGTGTCATTTTTGGTGAATCGGCGACGGTATTAAAACCTTTAGGCGACCTCTTTATCAGCGCCATTAAAATGCTGGTCGCACCGCTTATTTTCTGCGCCATCGTTGTGAGCATTACCTCCTTAGGCTCAGAAGCAAACTTGAAGCGATTGAGTTTTAAGACGTTAGGCATGTTTATGTTTACCGGCACTATAGCTTCGCTTATCGGCTTAACCGTCGGCTCGCTGATTGATATGGGCGGCTCGATGGAACTTGTTGCCACCGAAGTTAACGAGCGTCATGTGCCGGGTTTTGCCCAGGTACTACTAGACATGGTTCCTGTTAACCCATTTGCCTCATTGGCCGAAGGTAAAGTACTGCAGATAATTGTATTTGCAGCATTAATTGGCATCGCCATCAATAAGGTAGGCGAAAAAGCAGCCCCGTTAAAAAGAACCATTGAAGCGGGCGCCGAAGTGATGTTCCAACTGACGCGTATGGTTTTACAACTAACGCCTATTGGCGTCTTTGGCCTAATGGCATGGGTTGTTGGCGAGTACGGTTTATCAATGCTATTGCCTTTAGGTAAGTTCATTGGTGCTATCTACCTTGCCGCATTAATCCACATTATCTTCGTCTATGGCGGTTTAGTTAAATTTGCCGCAAAACTTAGCCCACTGCAATTTTTCCGCAAGGCGATGCCTGCACAGCTTGTTGCATTTACGACAGCATCGAGTTTTGGCACCTTGCCAGCGAGCACCCGCAGCGCGGAGTCAATGGGTGTATCAAAACGCTATAGCTCTTTTGTACTGCCTTTAGGTGCGACGATGAACATGGATGGTTGTGGTGGAATATACCCCGCAATTGCCGCTATTTTCATCGCGCAAATTTATGGTATTCCCCTCGATATGACTGATTACATGTTGATTGCCGTTACCGCAACAGTGGCATCCGTTGGCACCGCAGGAGTACCCGGCAGTGCAATGGTCATGCTGACTGTGACTTTAGGTGTTGTAGGCCTGCCACTAGAAGGTATTGCATTTATTGCCGCGATTGACCGTATCATCGATATGATCCGTACTGCGACCAATGTTACCGGTGATATGATGACCGCCGTTGTTATTGGCAAATCTGAAGGCCAGCTGGATCAACAGCAGTTTTATGCTGAAGACAGCGCTAAAACCGCTGCCGTTGCTAATTAGTAAGATTTGCATTAATGAAAAGGCCGCAATTGCGGCCTTTTTCATTTATACTTTAAAATCATATCGCTAAGTGATTAATATCAAGGGTGTTAAGTATGGCTAAGCTGTTTATTTTTCCACTGCTATTGTCTCTCGCATGGGCACTATTTCTTAACTTCAACGGTGTGCCGCTAAAGCAGGGGAAGAAAGGGTTTATCTATATAATCGGCATTAGTTTAACCATCATTTTGGCTTTAGGTTTTATGCTTTGGCTTACCGCAGGTCAAAATATTCGTAGTTGGTAAATCTGCCAGCAACACAAGTTCATTTATACGCCTGATTCGAAAATCAGGCGCTGTGGTATCAGACTAACGCTTCATCATTTAACGAAATACCCCCAATATCAGTATCACTCCAGATCACCACATCGCCTTCATCACTGGAGAAGATGTAGCCTTGTAGTTCATCAATATCAACGCCCTCAGCCTCATATTTATCACGAAGCTCAACGTCCATATCTTGGCTACTTAAAGTGTTATCTGATTGGGTCCAATTGCCATCCCCTGTAAGGTCAATATTTTCACTGCCGACCACCAAGAAGTTATTCTCAAAGGGATCATCGTTATCATTACCGATAATGCCATCACCATCACTTTGCTGATAAATTTGATCCAGTGACAGCAGTAACTGAATATCACTGACGCCGTCTTCGACAATAAAGGCTTCCATGTTTTGGATGCCAGCGCCTGTCATATCAATAATTTCGTCATTCACACTAGAGACTTGCAGTACATCAAACCCATCGCCACCGTCGTAACTAAAACTATCGCTATTCATGCTGCCGTCGGCATGACTAGCAAAATCATCTTTATCAAAAACAATCGTATCATCACCTGCACCGCCAAACAGTTGATCTGAGCCACTACCGCCGTCTAATGTATCGCTGCCACTATCACCAAATAAAATATCGTCACCGCTACCACCAGCAAGTACGTCGTCACCACTGCCGCCATACAGCTCATCATTTGCGCTACCACCCTCTAGCTTGTCATCACCCTCACCGCCAAAGAGCAGATCGGTACCGCTACCACCACTAAGTTGATCATTACCGACATCGCCAAAGAGCTGATCGTTACCGCTACCACCACTGAGTTGATCATTACCGACATCGCCAAAGAGCTGATCGTCACCGCTACCGCCACTGAGTTGATCATTACCGACATCGCCAAAGAGCAGATCGTCACCGCTACCACCACTGAGTTGATCATTACCATCATCGCCATGGAGTTGGTCACTACCACCACTGCCAACGAGCTTATCATCACCCTCGCCGCCAAACAGTTGGTCATTACCGCCACCGCCAAAGAGCTTATCGTTACCCGCTTCGCCATAGAGCATGTCGTCGCCAGAGCCACCGCTTAACGTATCGTTGCCGTCACCGCCAAAGAGTTGGTCGTTACCACTGCCGGAGCTGAGCGAATCATTGCCAGCTCCGCCCTCGAGTAAATCAGACCCCGATCCAGAAGTGAGCCTATCGTTGCCCTCGCCGCCTGAAAGCTGGTTATTACCGTTGCCTGCATTTAGGTTATCGGAGCCGTCACCACCACTGAGATTATCATCTCCTCCACCAGCGATGAGCACGTCATCTCCTTCGCCACCAGAAAGAGTATTATTACCCGAACCAGCCTCAAGCCTGTCATTACCGTCACCACCCGATAGGTTGTCATGCCCGGAACCTGCAATGATATAATCATCCCCATCGCCGCCAGTCACTGTATTGTCGCCATCACCTGCGCTTATGGTATCGCTGCCTGCGCCACCAGAGATAGCATCGCTGCCAGCACCTGCAACTATAGTGTCATTACCGTCATCACCACTGATTTGGTTATCGCCATCTCCAGCATCAATACTGTCATCACCCGCACCGCCACTGACAATGTTATCACCCGCACCCGCATCAATACTGTCATTACCGTCACCACCAGAAAGGATATCACTGCCACTGCCGGTAATAATGGTATCTTCGCCGACGCCAGCTTCGACAGTGTTATTGCCAAGAGTGGACTCTAAATGATCATTGCCTTCGCCACCGATTAAGCTGTCATTACCACTACCGCCATAGATAACATCATCACCCATGCCACCGTCTAGCGTGTTATCACCTAATTCGCCATGCAGTTCATCAGCGCCTTCACCGCCTAACAGGTGGTCGTTTCCAGCTCCGGCAAAGAGCTTGTCCTGTCCTGCGCCACCTTCAATAGTATCGTTACCGTCGCCACCAAGGAGCACATCATCACCTTCACCACCCGCAATGGCATCATGTCCGCTGCCGCCATCAACAAAATCACTGCCTACCCCCCCGATGACATTATCATCGCCATCACCAGCAAAAAGTTGGTCATCGCTATCACCACCATCTAATGTGTCATCGCCTGCACCACCAAAGAGCAGGTCAGCTCCAGCTCCACCTGATAAGGTATCATTGCCGCCTTCACCGAAGAGTTGATCGCTACCTTCACCGCCCGCTATATTATCGTTGCCTTCACCGCCAAAAAGCAGATCCTCTCCCTCATCACCCGATAAGGTATCGTTGCCGTCGCCACCGAACATGACATCGGCGCCTAAGCCGCCTGATGCAATATCATTACCAGTGCCGCCATCAATGAAGTCATCTCCCTCTTCACCATGTAAAATGTCGTGACCATCGCCGCCATAAATGACGTCATCACCGGCTCCCGCATAAACGGTATCGGCGCCAACACCACCGTAGATCTCGTCTTTACCATCACCGGTACTAATTGTATTTTCGCCGTCTTCGCCAAAAACTTTATCATCGCCATCACCCGTAGAAATGGTGTCAGTTCCACTTCCGGCAAACACCATGTCATCACCGGAGCCAGTGTCAACGGTGTCATCACCTGCGCCGGCAAACACCAGGTCGTCACCTTCTGCCGCTAAAATAGTGTCGTTACCACCATCACCATAAAGTTGATCATCGGCAGTGCCACCAATTAGGGTGTCATTGCCTTCACCCCCGGCAAGCAAACCGGCTTCATTTTCAGCGTATAAAGTATCATTGCCCGCACCGCCATACAGCTCATCGTAACCTTCACCGCCGACAAGCTCATCATCACCATCACCACCAAATAGTTTGTCGTTACCAGCGCCGCCCATCAGGACATCGCTACCAGCACCAGCATAAATAGTGTCATCTCCGGCTTCACCTAAGAGGGTGTCATTGCCTGCATCACCTACCAGAATGTCTGCGCCAACTCCGCCTGACAGTTGATCTGCACCGCCGCCGCCAATGAGGGTATCGTCGCCTTCACCACCAGTAATGACATCATCACCTTCACCGCCGTCAAGTAGGTCATTACCGACATCACCAATAAGCGTATCTGCACCGCCGCCGCCAATTAGGATATCGTCGCCTTCACCACCGTCTAGATGATCAATGCCTTGACCCCCGTGCAGCAAGTCATTACCTAATCCACCTTCAATGGTATCGTTACCATCTTGTGCATATACCGTATCGTGACCATCTCCTGCGTTGATGGTGTCATCTCCAACTCCTCCATCAACAATGTCATCACCGGCACCTGCGATGATGGTGTCGCTGCCCGCACCGCCAATAAGCACGTCATTACCCTCTTCTGCGGTAATAGTGTCATCGCCGCTACCCCCATCAAGGAAGTTATCACCACTGCCTGACAACAACTCATCATCTCCTTCGCCGCCACTGAGAGTGTCGTTACCCGCGCCGCCTGCTAACCTGTCCGCACCTGCGCCACCATAGAGGGTGTCATTGCCAGTGCCACCGGTAACAAGGTCATCACCATCTTCTGCATAGATGATGTCATCGCCTTCGCCACCGGTTATGCTGTCATCACCTGCGCCCGCATAAATTTGATCATTACCCGCCCCAGCAATAACCGTGTCATCACCTGCATCGGAGAAGATAACGTCATCACCGCTGCCGCCATCAATGGTGTCTGCGCCAACACCGGCATAAACAAAATCATTGCCGTCACCAGCATCAATGGTATTGGTACCCGAGCCTGAATAGATCTTGTCATCACCACTTCCGCCCGTCAGCGTGTCGTCACCATCACCGGCATAGAGTGAGTCGTGACCACTACCGCCATCGATGGTATTGTTACCATCACCCCCAAACAGGGCATCATTGCCCTCACCACCATCGATAATGTCATCACCGGATTCGGCATAAACTAGATCATCCCCCTCAGCCGCAATAATGGTGTCGCTATCACTGCCGCCATAAATCGTGTCGTTACCACTGCCACCATCTAATATATTCGCGCCAGAATAACCAAACAGAACATCATCACCTTCACCGCCAGTCAGTACATCATCACCGTCACCGGCATGGAGCTCATCATTACCAGTACCGCCGCTTAACGTATCACTGCCCTCTTCGCCAAAAAGCTTGTCGTCGCCTTCACCACCAACGAGTTGATCATCACCACTGCCAGCAAGCAATACATCGGCGCCAGTGCCACCGTCTAGTTGGTCATTTCCTGACCCTGCTATCAGCGTATCCGCACCGTCTCCTCCCGATAAAATGTCATCGCCTTCGTCACCTTGAAGGGAGTCATTGCCATCCCCGCCACTTAACTCATCAGCGCCTTTGCCGCCTAACAGTGAATCGTGTCCCCCACCGCCAATCAGTGTGTCAGTGCCGTCATCACCAATGAGCAGATCATCACCTTCTCCACCATCAAGTGTGTCATCACCCAGCTCGCCCATTAAGGTATCGTTGCCAGCACCGCCTTGGAGAGTATCACTGTCATCGCCGCCCATAAGAGTATCTTCCCCCTCACCACCAGTGAGTAAGTCATCTCCTTGCCCGCCCATTAACAGGTCATCACCGGCTTCACCGTGCAGTTCATCATTGTTAATGCCACCATCAAGCTGATCGTTGCCGTCACCACCAAATAGCTGGTCCTCGCCTTGCTGCCCCATCAGGTGATCATCACCAACACCACCGTCGAGCACATCATCATAGGTATTGAGTGCCACCAGCTCGACCGAATCAATATTCACTTCAGTGTCGCTTTCAATTCCTGAGGCAACAAATTGCAGTTCAATTGTGCCTGTGGCATCCAACTGTTCGCTGGTCAGTTCAAAATTTATCTGTATGGTGCCGTCTGCAAGTTGGGTGGCAGTTCCTGATGCGGCAACCACCATGTTGCCATTTTCATCGGGGAGCAGAATGTTGATGGTAAGCTCCGCGCCATCTTCTAAAATGGGACTGTTATCTGCAACGGAGACATTTAGAGTAAAATTATTGCCGCCACTGCCCACATAACCCCCTATATCTATAATCTGGCTTGTAGGCGTATCGACGGTCACAGGTTGAAGTGTATCTCCCGCACTGAAAACATCTTGCTCGACGCCCCACGCTGTCGTTTCGGCATTCTCAACAACCGGAGTTTCAGAATGCTCCTCTAGCCCTTGGTCGCCAAGGATAAAGTCCTTGCCCTCCTGACCTGAAATACTGTCATTGCCCTCGCCACCGACTAAGTAATCATCACCAGCGCGACCATCAATGATGTCATCACCTGTGAGTCCCTCAATATGATCATCAAAATCGGTGCCGACCAATACATCATTTTGGTTAGTATCATCCATGACAGAATTCCTTCTTTAAGTAGGTAGTAGTTTTAAAACCAATTAACTTTCTCTGAAGGCAAGCTCGAATGAGCTGCCTAACGGCGACAACAAGTACTCCAATAACGTTCTTGGCTGTAATACGATAAACACATCGGCTGACATACCTGGGTATAACTTAATATTAGATTGCTTGCTATCAACTGGGTTGAGCTTAACTTTGACAAGATAACCCTCTGGCTGTCCTGCAGCAGAAGCAAAAAAACGGTCCGCTGAAACATGTATAATTTCACCCGCCATAGGCGCTGCATCTCGGCTGTCATAGGCGGTGAGTCGTACTTGAGTTAATAGCCCAGGATGAACGACATCAATATCTTCAGGTCGAACATAGGCCTCTACAATCATCTCATCCGTTTCAGGTACCAACTCCATCAATATTTGCCCCGGAGATATGACAGCACCAATAGAGTGAATAGTCATGGCGACTACCGTGCCACTGTGCTGGGCAGTGATGGTGACATGCTGTTTCTTATCCGCTTGAGCAGAGAGTCTATGTCGGCCTTCATCTCTTAGCTGACGCTGCTCTTGCAGCTGTTGTGCCCAATGCAGTTGTCGATTTGAACTGTCAGCTGCGTGACCTTGATTAAGCTCCCCCAGCCTTGCTGTAGTAACATCAACTTCTGCGCGTAACTGCGCTAACAGTCCTTCAACTCCTGACTCACTGCGCTGAATAGCCAAGTGACGGGATTTAGAGACAAAGCCGTCATCTAACAAACGGGCATTCATCTGCACCTCTTCTTGTACTAAACTCAATTGTTTCTGGGTCGCTTTAAGCCTTAACTTAACGCCTTTGAGGTTGTGCTCTAGCTGATTTTTTTGGAAGCCATATTGTTGATTGAACATGCGAAAATCTGATGTTTGTCGTTCAAACATTAGCTGTTGGATTATCATTATCTGTGCAACTTCATCCCTTTGCTGATGCTCTAAAACCAGAGCTGAAAAAACTAAGCCCAATTGACTGGATAGCCCTTTACCCGCGAGTAATCGCGTAAGCCTGTCTATTTGAGCTTGTGCTCGTACCGTCTTTAATAGTATTCGTTGATAATCGGCTTCAACTTGCACATCACTTAACTCGATGAGTGTTTGTCCTTTCTCTACATGCTGACCTTCAAAAGTGAAAATTTGCTTCACTTGTCCGCCATGAAGGTGCTGCACTTTTTTGACTTGGGACTCCGCCACAAGCTTGCCTGGTGCAATTGCTGCGGCATCGATCTCGATTAAGCTGGCCCAAATAACAAAACCACCCATCGCAATAGCGATAATCGATAAACCAAAGACAATCACCTTGCGGGTATTAAATTCAATAACATCATCCATGATCTTTTCCTTACTGGTTTGCTGCAGGTTTATCGATTGATTGCACGGCATTTTCGGTGCGCTCACTTATTTCATGTATATCTGAGATGAATTTTTCTTTCGGTCCTGCCTTTTCAATATAACCATCACGCAAACAAACGACCCAGTCCATCTGCCTTAAAAAACCGGCTCTGTGACTTATCATAATGACGGTGATCCCCTGTTCCTTACAGTGTTGCAGCACTATCGCTAGCGCCACTTCGCCTTCTGGATCAAGGTTGGAGTTGGGCTCATCAAGAATTAACACTTTAGGTTTACTAAACAAAGCCCTAGCAAGGGCAAGTCGTTGCTTTTGCCCACCACTTATTTGGCTAGCGGCTTCTCCAAGCTGGGTCTCATAACCTTGAGGAAATGCGATAATGAGTTCATGTACACAGGCAAGACGCGCGGCTGCAACGATATCTTTAGGCTCCGCATCGCTGAAGCGACAGATATTTTGCGCAACGGTGCCTGAAAGTAGCTCTACATCTTGCGATACAAAACCAATATAGCGACCAAGTTCGTCACCATTCCACTGGTTTAGACATGCCCCATCAAGCTTTACCATGCCGCTGGTTGGCGCTATAATTCCCATTAGAAGTTTGGCTAAGGTCGATTTACCTGAGCCACTTGGCCCGATAATGGCCAATGACAACCCTGCTTGTAATCTAAAATTAATGTTGGTCAATACCGGTTTGTTATGACGGTCTATCGCAAAGCTTACCCGCTCTAGCAAATACTCCCCCTTGGGTGCAGGTAGAGAGGTCTTTTTCTCCTCTGGCGCTCTCTTTAACGCCACTTTTAAGCGTTGGTATGCTTGCCAGCTAGACTCCCAGTTTTTCCAGCAGCCGACGGCCTGCTCTATGGGTGCCATTGCGCGGCCGAGAATAATCGATGCGGCAATAATCTCACCAGTACCCAGTTGTTGTGTCAGAACAAGCCCAACACCTATTCCAATAATGGCGACCTGCAGCAGGGTCCGTGTTAATCGAGTCAGTACCAACATCACGCTAACTTTGTCTGCCACACTCCACTGCAAACCCAGTAACTGTTGATGCCCTTTTTGCCAGTGTTTAGCGACGTCACCCGCCATTCCCATCGCTTGTAATGAGCTTGCATGCCTTAAAATATCGTTGATCTGCATACTGCTTTTAATAACGGCTTTAGTCGCCGCATCTTGTGGCGGCTTAGCGGCGGCTTTAACTCCGAAGGCTAATAACGACAGCACAATAGCACCCAATGTTGCGGTAATGCCCAGTAGTGGATGCAAACCAAATAGCACAATAAGAAAGATAATCACCCATGGGGCATCAAATATTGCCGTGGTTGAAGGGGTAAGCAGTACGCTTCTTACTTCACGAACATCGAGCAAACTTTGCTTGCTGATACTCCCTTGCCGCGCTGATTCTTTAATCGCTTCATGCACTAAGAGTGAGCTCAGCTTCATTTCAAGTTTGAGACCACTTTGCTGCATTAATTTATTGCGTACAAAGTCCAAGGAGGCCTGAACAATAAGGAGAAATACAACGATGAGGGTAAGATTGAACAGGGTATGGTAACTGGAGCTTGCGATGACACGACCAAACAGTTGCAAACTATAAATGGGTAATGCCAACATCAACAAATTGACAAAGAGACTAAATATCGCCACATACTTTAATTCCATTTGTAGTGAGCGAATAATACTATTGAAGTGATTATTCATATATTCGCACTCCATTGCGAAAGATACTGCAGGGGCTTAGGTGATTCTTGATTAAGTTATTCTTAGTATAGCCAACCGCAAAATTTAATTTGCTTAAGACAAAAAAAATCCCCTACTCAAAAAGTACGGGATTGATTTAATTAATAAAATTATTCATTATTTTACAATTGTCGTTAGCCAAGTACGGCGAGTAACACTCCTGCGGCAACCGCACTGCCTAACACGCCGGCCACATTCGGCCCCATTGCATGCATCAACAGGAAGTTTTGATTGTTAGCTTCAAGACCTACTTTATTAACCACTCGCGCCGCCATTGGCACCGCTGATACACCCGCTGCCCCTAGCAGTGGATTGATCTTACCCCCTGACAGCTTGCTCATTAGCTTAGCCATTAACACGCCCGTCGCCGTACCAATACCAAAAGCAACCGCACCGAGCACCAAAATGCCTAAGGTTTCAATTTGCAGAAACTGATCGGCAGATAATTTAGAGCCCACTGCAAGTCCGAGGAAGATGGTGACGATATTAATCAGCTCATTTTGCGCAGTGTTAGATAATCTATCCACTACACCCGACTCGCGCATTAAGTTACCTAAACAAAACATGCCGACTAATGGTGTTGCTGCTGGAAGAAACAAAATCGTTAACCCTAGAACCATAAGTGGGAAGATTATTTTTTCCATCTTACTCACTTCACGCAGCTGCTCCATCTTGATCTTACGCTCAGATTCTGTTGTTAGTAGTCTCATAATCGGTGGCTGAATAAGCGGCACTAATGCCATATATGAGTATGCAGCAACCGCAATGGCACCAAGCAGATCAGGCGCCAGTTTGGAGGCCAAGAAGATAGCTGTTGGCCCGTCCGCCCCTCCAATAATCGCAATTGCGGCGGCGTCTTGCATGGAAAATTCAAATCCTGGCACCAGGTTTAAGCCTATTGCCCCGAGCAAGGTGGCAAAAATACCAAACTGCGCTGCCGCGCCAAGCAATAACATTTTAGGGTTAGCAATCAATGCTCCAAAATCAGTTAATGCGCCCACCCCCATAAAGATCAGCAGTGGGAAAATCCCCGTTTCAATACCCACATGATAGGCAAAGTAGAGCAAACCGCCTTCATCGGTAAATCCAGCATTAGGAATATTGGCTAAAATAGCGCCAAACCCTATGGGTAATAGTAATAACGGCTCAAAGCCTTTTCCGATAGCGAGAAACAGTAATAGGCAACCAATACCCATCATTAACACTTGGCCTGGCGTAAAATTGGCAATGCCGGACTCAGACCAAAAGGCAATTAATCCTTCCATGACGACTCCTAAGCTAAGGCTAACAGCTGACTACCAACTGATACCGAATCGCCCTCTTTAACCCAAACCTGAGAGATCACTCCATCAGCCTCGGCCCTGACTTCGGTTTCCATCTTCATCGCTTCCAAAATAATAACCACATCGCCCTCTTTTACCGTGTCACCCGCAGAAACATGCACTTTAAAAATATTACCTGAGAGTGGTGCATTCTGCTCTAGCTTAACGACCGAGGTATCAACCGCGGCAGGTACAGCAAAAGGAACCACGTTTTCGGCAGGCGTAATCTCACAGATGTCACCACCTTCGGCCACTTCAACAACAAAGCGCTGGCCTTGCACTGTGACAGTATAGGTTTCCGGCCCTTGCTTACTTGCCGCTGCAGCCTGCGCTTTTTTAGCTTGCTCAAGCGCTTTTGCAGCCACTTCTGGCTTAGGTTCAAATGCATCTGGGTTATTGCGGTTTTTAAGAAATTTCAACCCGATTTGTGGGAATAATGCGTAAGTTAATACGTCATCGTCCACCTCTGTTGATAGGATGATTGCCTCAGCGTTGGCCTTTTCAGCTAACTCAAGACGTAATCGGTCCAGCTCTGCTTCAAGCAGGTCTGCAGGACGACAAGTAATTGCCTCAGCTCCCGCTAACACCCGTAGCTGCAACTCGCGATTCACCGGGGCTGGCGTTGTACCATATTCGCCCTTTAGCACGCCTTCAGTCTCTTTGGTGAGCGATTTATAACGCTCACCAGTTAACACGTTAATCACCGACTGAGTACCGACAATTTGCGAGGTTGGCGTTACTAAAGGTAGGAAACCCAAGTCTTCGCGAACACGGGGGATCTCTTCTAACACTAGATCTAATTTGTCAGCGGCACCCTGCTCTTTAAGCTGGCTTTCCATGTTGGTCAGCATACCACCGGGGACTTGGGCACGAAGAATGCGCGGATCAATCCCCTTAAGCTCACCTTCGAATGCCGCATATTTTTTGCGTACAACTCTAAAGTAAGCGGCTATCTCTTCCAATAACGCCATGTCATAACCGGTTGCTCTGTCGGTATCTTCGACCATTGCCACAAGCGTTTCCGTTGCGCTGTGGCCGTATGTCTGACTCATCGATGAAATGGCGGTATCAAGGACATCAATACCCGCTTCAATCGCTTTTTGATATGTGGCGGTGCTCAGGCCTGTTGTTGCATGGCAATGCAGCGAAACAGTCAAATCCGTTTGAGATTTGATTTGGCTAATCATGTCAAAGGCATCGAATGGCTTTAGTAATCCAGCCATATCTTTAATACATAAGGAGTGGCAGCCCATGTCTTCAAGACGCTTAGCCATGTCAATCCAAGTAGCCGTGGTATGTACTGGGCTAGTGGTGTAAGAGATGGTCCCTTGGGCATGAGCGCCAACGTCAACGACAGACTTAACGGCAGTTTCAAGGTTACGCACATCATTCATGGCATCGAAAATACGGAATACATCTACACCGTTAGTGTGAGCACGTTCAACAAAACGGTTAACTAAATCATCAGCATAGTGGCGGTAGCCTAAAAGGTTTTGTCCCCTAAGCAGCATTTGTTGCGGCGTATTAGGCATGGCCTTTTTAAGCTCTCTAATACGTTCCCATGGATCTTCACCAAGATAACGAATGCAAGAATCAAACGTTGCACCGCCCCATGATTCAAGCGACCAAAAGCCAACTTTATCGAGCAATGGTGCGATGGGTAACATATCTTCGGTACGTAACCGAGTAGCGAGAATGGATTGGTGAGCATCTCTTAAGACGACATCGGTTAAAGCCAGTGGCTTGCTCATGGTAAACTCCCTACTTATTATGCTTTTTGACGGTGTTGATGAATTGCAGAGGCGATAACGGCTGCCATTAAGGGGCTCACTGCGGGTTTACTTACTGCCGGTTGGCGAGGTTTATCGGCTGCTTTCTCTTGGGGTACAGGCGCATATTTTTTCGCAACAAGCTTCATTGCCAAAATCAATATACCTAAAAATACAAACACCAAAGACATGCCGAGTATCATGATCCCTAGCGCATCGGTTAACTGCTCTGATATTGTTTCCATCTCTTCCTCTCACCAGCCCTAAATTTACTTAGAAAAAATCGCTGCAACCAAGTTGCCCGCATTCTAGCTGCCCACTTTACAACTGCGCAACCAAAGTAACGTAAAATGGATATTTATGCACTGCCAGATCGCAAATTATGCATTTTTTGCGACTACGATCGAATAGTGAATAGCTCAAGGACGCGTTTAGCAATCAAAAACAATAACCAATCTATAACAAAATAGCGAGCGCTTTGTAAATTGGTCATACCAAAAATAATGTAAATATCACACCACTGATGATAATTCTTCAATTTACAAGCACAATAAATGATGATTCATTAGCTTTGTCGCGGATCAGGCTAGATATTTATAATCTGAATGTTGAATTGAAGGATAATGATTTCAGCTATGAGAACAGAGATGCAATAAAATGGTGCAGATGAAATTTTATGCAGTCATCGACTAAGCTAACAGTGTCATTTAAATGAGTTATCGACAAGCACATTATTTTATTAGATATCTAAGCGCTTCTTTGACGGAAAACTTCTCCCCCTCTTTGGGTTTGAATGGATTGCTATTGTTTTCAGCTGCAGAGCTAAAGCATGCGCTAAATAATTCCGATATAAGCTGGTGTTTTTTAAGCTGCTCTGCTGAAGCTGGCAGCGGTAACGAAGGTTTGATTATTGCAGGTGCAGATAGCTTGTCACCACGTCGATACAATAGATTGATAAACTCTCGCCAATTTCCGCCTAACAGTGCTGTGGTTAATTTAACGCGTAGTGGCAGTATTCGATTTTTTAATCCAAGCAAAATCAATAAAATGGTTGTAGATACGACCAGCGCAAACAACACCACATCACGACCGGTACTGCTGCCGGCTACATTGAGCTCCTTTTCAGCGAAGTTTAATCGATGTAAACCAAAGTCAGGCTCCCACCACATAACCTCTTCTCCTCCAACAATAAATTTACCGCCGTCTTCGACAATATAATGAAGCTCTTGACTCAGTATTGCGCTGTTTTCTCCACGGTTATTGTTGTCAGTCAGTTTGGCTTCAAGCGCAATCACATTAACGCCATCGGGTGAGGTCATTAAAATTCGGGGGATATTCATTGCAGGGAGATTAGCAACAGAGATTTTGATTTTGCGCTTAATCACATCACCAACATTATAACTAGGCTGCGATAGCGACCACAGGTCCTCAATCAATACCGATTCAGAGACGATATATTGTTCTGCATTTTTAAGACTGCTAGGGATATGCGCGTAAAGAGCTACCGCGTCCGACATCAAGGTTACAGTCTTAGACTCTCCACTGCTGCTATCCATGTATTTGATTTTAAATCTAACGCTCGGCACTTCAATAACGCCTTTATGTTCAGGGTAAAGATACAGATCCCAGATCTGAGAAGAGAGCGTTTGCCCTAGGAT
This sequence comes from Shewanella abyssi, assembly GCF_023284025.1. Taxonomy (GTDB): domain Bacteria; phylum Pseudomonadota; class Gammaproteobacteria; order Enterobacterales; family Shewanellaceae; genus Shewanella; species Shewanella abyssi. The sequence continues at coordinate 53,118 of NZ_JAKIKR010000005.1, forward strand.
TGTTCTGCTGCCATTAATCGCAAATGAAGAGGTTTGAGACAATCGAGCACTGGACATCGAAGGTAAGTCAAACTCAGTGCCGCCGTTAAAAAAGCCGTTAACCAGCAGCTCAAATCGCAACACAATTTGCTCACCGACAACAGGATGAACGTTAGACACTTGAGTCAATATTTGGCTCGATGGCGTTACTGTGTTTACAGTATTAGTCGCTGCAATATTAGTGGCTATCGCACTACTGCTGATCCAAACCATAGCAAAGAGAAACAGTGCCACACGCTTACACTGCAGCGCTAAACGAAGAGTAAAATGGCCAGCCTTGCTAATCATTTCTCTCCTCCTTAGTGTTAGTGTTGCTGTCCGCCTTGGGCGCTAATGAGCTAGATTCTTGTTGAGACATGTTGTACTGAGCTTGGAACTTTGCAGCTAAAAACTGCTGTGGATCTTTACTGATATCCCTTAACCACTGCTCTTTTTTGGTGTCGCTATTTAATAACTCCTCAACTGATAACTGCTGTAGCTCAACTTGTATTTTGCCCACTTGCGGTTTATCAGCGCCAAGGTTCATGTCGGTCATATCGTCGGGGTTAATCGACTCTGGTGGGTTTTCCTCTTGTTGGCTCTCCCCTAGCTGCTTTATGTCTTCTATGAGCTGAGTCACTATTTGTAAGTTCTTTCTAGCACCAGGGAAATCAGGGTCTATCTCAAGCAATAATTGATATAGCCTCTTTGCTTTACTGTAGTTACGCCCACGAGTGTAGGTCATTGCTAGATTAAAAAGGCTCTGTAAATCGCCCTGCTGTCGATATAACCTAGCCGCTTTGCTGTACTCTTTTGCTTGATAATAAGCACGAGCCTTCCAGCTAGGATCTTCAAAGCGTAATGCCGCTGCTTGATAATCTCCCCTGTCGTAATAGTACTGACCCTGTTGATCGGCACTAAAGAACCAGTCAAGCCATTGTGCGTGCGCTGGCGCTGGTATCAAACTGACACAGAGCACGATAGCAGTCGTCCAATACAGACTAAAACCTCGGCGAAAAAACACCAGTAACAGCAGTGCTGCCGGATAAAGTAACCAATATCCTTGATTAACCAGCTGACTTGATTGGCCAATTGCGGCCTGTTCAAGCTTTGATACTTGCTTAAGCCAACGATCACCGCCAGACAACAGGCTATCAGCTTTGATAACCGTAAAGCCAAGCTGTGTTGCAACAGGCTCGGCTGATGCCGTCAATGAGGCAAATAGCACTCGTGCATCTTGTGCAGCAGTGAACTTTGCCAATGCTTGTCCTTGGCCTTGTCCTTCAAAACCATCCGATAAAATGAGTAAGTCAAAACCAAACTCCTTTGCATCGGGTATCGCTGCAATAACACCAATCAAACTATCAATATCATCACCTTCAACCGGCATGATTTGCGGCGACATATAGCCCAAATATAGGGCTAACAACTCGAACTGATCTGATGGTGGTAATACTTGGTGACTGCTGCCTGCAAATGCTAGTAACGAAATAGGCCTTGAACTGCCGCGCATTAACAGTTGCGACGTCAGTAACTTTGCGCGCTCTAGGTGGCTTATGCTTCCTGCACTCTTTAACATCGATGGCGACAGATCTACCGCAATAATCAACGGCGCTTTAATATCATCGTCACTGGGTTTTAGCCAGCTTGGTCCCGCCAATGCAATGATGATCAAGCTTGCCGTGAGCAACGTTAGCCCGATAGGCGCTTTAGTGGCGCTTTGACTATTCTGCATTGAGAATACTTTTGCTAGGTGAGTTGCTATTACCCCTTCTCCAGCTTGTTGTTGCGCCATTTTTCGATTGCGCCAAAGGCCATACATGAGTAAACCTATAGGCACGAATAGCCACAACCAAAGTGGCTCTACAAATGCAAAACTACTTAACATCAGCCCGCCCCTTACTTGCCATCGCCGTTGATATGCTGAGTGCTAACCACACAAAGATATAGATAACCAGCATAGGTCCCATCAGCCAAGGGTAAAGGTCTAGCTTAGGTAAGTAACTTTGTTGCTGATACTGTGCCGGTGCAATTTGATTCACCTGTAGTAAAACCTGCTCAATAGCGCCAGTGCTATTACCTTCGAATGCGTGGCCAGCGGTGATATTGGCAATTTTATTGAGGGTATTAAAATCGACTTTGTCATCTCCCTCGGTATCAACTGAGCCCATGCCTAAGGTAAAAATTTCTATCCCATCGGCTGCTGCCATTCGGGCGGCATCCACCGGATCTAACCTAGAGCTTGTATCGCTACCATCGGTGACTAATAACAGTATTCGCTCAGTGCTTTTGGAGCCATCAAAGGCACGAATACTCAAGCCTATCGCATCACCAATTGCGGTAGCAGGGCCTGCCATCTGCGTATCCATTTGATCTAATAATGTCTGCCAAAGCACAGTGTCTTCAGTAAAGGGCACTTGCAAATATGCCCCGGAACCAAAAACAATCAGCCCTAGCCTATCGCCGCTACGCTGCTCTGAAAAAGTGTTAAGTAACGATTTTAGAGCCACTAAACGAGAAACTGTCCCCTGCTCATTTAACTGGTAATCCTCTTGCTCCATCGATTGAGACAGATCGACCGCTACCATCAAGTCTCGCCCCGTCTTTTGCGTGACGACCGGCTCACCTAACAATACTGGTCGTGCTAAACAGATGATGATCGCTATCCAACTCAGCAGTAATGCCATTGCTTGAATACGTTTTCGCTGTTTAACTTGGCTACCTGACGTGGGAGCTTGCCCTGTCGCTGCCACTAATCGAGCAAAAAAGGGCACATAGATAGAGGCTGCAGGCTGCAGGTAGGCGGGAAATATTCGGAACACAAAGGCCGGTAACACAATAAGTGCAAGCATCCATGGATATTCAAGACTGATGTTCAAAGCGATGCTCCTTTACCCAACGCTGACATAAATGATTCAGCTGAGAAAAGTCTCTCTCTGACAATAGCTGCGAAATGTGTTTAGCCGATTGATAGTTTAACCCTTCAAGTTGTTGTACCTGCATTTCGGTAAAAATATCTCTTGGGCTACTATTAACTAAGACGCGATACCAAAGCGCCCCAGTCTGGCTTAATTTATCGTCACTCAGTTTCGCTAACATTGCCGTGCGACGCATGACTTGGTTCATGACTGCCGCATCTTGCACTGTCATAGATTGCAATTGCCTCAATGCAGCTCGTCTATAGGCATTGGCTATCCAGCGCCGCCTTTTTCGAACAATTACCACGACCAAAAATAGTAATACAACAAACATTATCCCATACCAACCTGGTTCTAAAGGCCACCAGAGGATTGATTCTGGCAGCGGTATATCCACCAGTTGAGTCACCAAGTTCATCGCGGTTCACCCATTAATAAACGACTTAACTGAGTAATCACAGGTTCATAGGTATTAACCAGCCCCACAGGCAATGCGCTGGTTAGGGTCGCCTTTTTCAAACTCGCTAAGCGTTGCTGATAAAGCTCATCGTATTTCAGTTGATTGTGGGCATTGGCTTGAATATTAATTTGCAGCTCCCCGTAAGAAACACTCAAACCATGGGCTGCCGTTAAATCATCTTCAAGCGGATCTTGGATAACAAAAAGCAGTACATTGGATTTTTGGGATAGCACTTCCAACTCTGCTAACTCCTCAATTTCAACCCCCTCTATATCAGTGATTAATATCATTACACTTTGGCTGTTTAACGTAGCGATTAGCGGTCTAACTTGAGAGAGTAAAGAGCGGGTTGTTGTCGATTGTTTACTGTTTTTAAGTGATGCTAAATCCAACTGATTATTGGCAGTCACTATCGCTTCGAGTAGCTGAATAACATTATTGCTGGAACGTTTAGGTGGCATTTGTACCATATCGCGACAACCGATAACTGCGCCACCGACGCGATCTCCACCATCAAAGACTTGCCATGCTAACAACGCCGCCAAGTGAGCGGCAGTCACCGACTTAGTATTCACTTGGCTGCCAAAAAACATCGGTAAGCGTTGATCTACAATAATGTGTACGGGTCTGTCAGTTTCTTCAGAGTAGACTCTCACATAGGGTTTACCTAGTCGCGCTGACACTCTAGAGTCGATTTGGCGTATGTTGTCTCCCGCTTGATACTGCCGCAGCTCTTCAAAATTCAACCCACGACCTTTTATACGCGATGCATGTCTACCCGAGAGCATTCCTGCGGGTCGATAACGCGGCGACAATGACAAATGACGGCTATCTTGTCGTAGCTCCAATAGCGCACTTAAATTGGTATAAATTCGTGGGTCTTGTTTGCTCATAACTTGCTCACAGTTAATTCATAAGACCGGAGTCACGCTGACAAGCTCTCTAACCACATCTTGAGCATTTTTACCGTCAGCGATAGCGGCATAGGAAAGCATGATCCGGTGACTCATTACGGCCATTACGACCGCCCTCACGTCATCAGGGTCAACATAGTCTCTTCCCTCAAGCACCGCATGAGCACGTGATGCCTTATCAAGCGCAATAGAGGCTCTTGGGCTGGCGCCAATTTTTATGTATTTTTGTAACTCACTCTGAGGGTATCTTGCTGGCTTTCTGGTTCCCATCACTAAAGCGACGATATATTTTTCAATACTCTCAGACATAAACACCTCATGCACTAAGCCACGCGCCTGCATAATCAAGGCTTCGGCGTTATCTATCTTGATGGCTGGACTATCATTTCGAACTTCTTGCCCTCGGGTTAAGCGAATGATCGCAAGCTCTGTGGCATCTTCAGGGTAATCGATCACTATTTTAAATAAAAACCGGTCCATTTGAGCTTCAGGTAATGGATAAGTTCCCTCTTGTTCGATCGGGTTCTGAGTCGCCAAAACCAAAAATACAGCTTCCATTGGATGACTAGTATTACCGATGGTGACCTGCCGCTCTTCCATTGCTTCAAGCAGAGCAGACTGCACTTTAGGGGGGGCTCTGTTGATCTCATCCGCCAGTAAAATATGGTTAAAGATGGGACCTGGATTAAAATCAATTTGGCTATTACCGGAGGAAGATAACGCTTCATAGCCAATAACGTCCGAAGGCAGCAGATCGGGGGTGAATTGCACTCGGCCTTGAGATAGGTGGAGCAGATTAGCAAGTGTTTTAACTGAGCGAGTTTTTGCAGTACCAGGCAATCCCTCGAGTAGCACGTGTCCATCAGCCAACAGTGCTAATACCAAGCCTCTTACGACATGCTCTTGACCTAGCACCTGCTGCTGTAAGGCAATTTGTAAATCACTCAGCTGTGAATATATCGCTTGGCTTTCCATACAGTGGCTTTCCTTTTTACCCGTTTCCATTTTTAAAGGGTACTTAGCATTAATGAGTACCCTTTAAAAATAGAAAAAGGGCGCAAGCGCCCTTAATAATACAAACGGCTATTTACTTGCAGGCTGCTGCAATTTCTCCATCACTTGGTCTAAGCTGAAGCTTGCCGCTTTTTGACTTGGTGGATATTCCTTAAATGTCTTAAGGAATTTACCGACATAAGCTTGGGCCGGAACCAACATAAACGCTCTGTCTAACATCCAATCCCAGTAAGTATTCGAGGTGATGTCGGCATTTTCGTATGGATCCATTCTCAAATTATAAATTTTTGGCAGTCTTAGCACGACAAAGGGCTCAGCCCACAGTGCTAACGTACCGCCCATTCTCTGCTCCATAAAGACCAGCTTCCAGTTTTGGAAGCGCAGCGCAGCTAGGTCGCCATCATCAGTAAAGTAGAATATCTCTTCACGGGGCGCTTTTTTATCTTTACCGGTCAAATAGGGTAAAAAGTTATAACCATCGAGGTGATTTTTGAACGTCTTACCGCCTGCTTTATGGCCCTTTAATAGCTTATCTTTCACATTGCTATCACCCGCTGCTGCGGCAAAAGTCGGTAACCAGTCCATATGGTGCATAATGTCATTTGAAACGGAACTAGCTGCTATTTGTCCAGGCCAACGTATCATGGCTGGTACACGGTAAGCGCCTTCCCAGTTGGTGTTCTTTTCTCCTCGAAATGGCGTCGTCCCCGCATCAGGCCAGGTATTCATATGGGGGCCGTTGTCGGTTGAATAAAAGACAATGGTATTGTCTTTTATGCCCAACTTATCAACGGTGTCGAGCAATTGCCCTACATGGTTATCATGCTCAATCATACCATCGGTATAATTACTCAAGCCACTTGAACCTTGTAGTTCAGATTTAACATGGGTACGGAAATGCATACGGGTGCCACTCCACCAAACAAAGAATGGCTTCTTGGCTTTTACCTTTCGTTCCATGAAGTCTATCGCTGCAGCAACCGTCTCATCGTCAACGGTTTCCATACGTTTCTTCGTCAATGGGCCTGTGTCTTCAATCTTACCGTCAGCAGAAGATTTGATGACGCCACGTGGACCAAACTTTTTACGAAACTCAGGATTCTTGGGGTAATCAATATTTTCAGGCTCCTCCTCAGCATTGAGATGATACAAATTACCGAAGAACTCATCAAAGCCATGATTTGTTGGCAAGAATTCGTCTTTATCGCCTAAGTGATTTTTACCGAATTGGCCAGTTGCATAGCCCATAGGTTTGAGGATTTCTGCGATGGTTGCATCAGAGGCCTGTAAACCGACATCGGCTCCAGGCATTCCCACCTTAGATAAACCGGTACGGAATACACTTTGGCCAGTAATAAAGGTAGAACGACCCGCAGTACAAGATTGCTCACCGTAATAATCGGTGAACATCATTCCCTCTTTGGCGATACTATCAATATTGGGGGTTTGGTAGCCCATCAAGCCAAAGGTATAGGCACTGATATTAGATTGACCAATATCATCCCCCCAGATAACGAGAATATTGGGTTTGTCAGCCGCAGCTGCGCCGAAGGAGATTAACCCTGCGGTAACAGATAGCAGAGCTAACTTTTGGGTAAACTTATTGCGAAGTAGCGTCATGAAAGATCTCCGTTCTTTAATACAAACTTGTTTTTATACAAACCTGAATTCACCCTGCGCAAAAAGCGACTTCCAGAATGACTACGACAAATATAGTTGCTAACATTGAAATCACACGTTAACAGGGTGTAACCAACCAAACTTACAACTGTTAACCTCTAACTATAGATTAATTACCTACAAACAAAGCAGTCTTCTGTGATTTTCATGCTATTTATAAAATCGGTCTTTCATTCTTAGCTGTAGAATAAATCAAGAACAAAGTTTTTTGTTAAAGTATTTCCAAGGTTTACTCAACCGATCATGCATACAAAAGCGAGTCAGATTGACTTAGTGGAACCGAGAGAAAGGGAGGGGAAGTAATTAAATTAGCAATATCGGTACAGGGCGTTTATAAATACGGAGCTAAATTTCAGGCACAAAAAAACCGCTTTAGTAAGCGGTTTTTTTGTATTTAAAGAATGGCGGAGAAGGAGGGATTCGAACCCTCGATGGGATTTAAAGCCCATACTCCCTTAGCAGGGGAGCGCCTTCGGCCACTCGGCCACCTCTCCGCAAAACATGGTGCGCGTGAAAGAAATCAACGTTCCTTCCACCTTATTAGTTATCAGATACTTTATCTAACGGCACTAAAAGCGCGAAATCTGTAAGCCTTATATGGTGCGGATGGGAGGAGTCGAACCTCCGACCGCCTGGTTCGTAGCCAGGTACTCTATCCAGCTGAGCTACATCCGCATATATAAAGATAAAACATTTAAAACAACTTAATGGTGCGGATGGGAGGAGTCGAACCTCCGACCGCCTGGTTCGTAGCCAGGTACTCTATCCAGCTGAGCTACATCCGCATATATTAAGGTAAAACATTTAAAATACTTAATGGTGCGGATGGGAGGAGTCGAACCTCCGACCGCCTGGTTCGTAGCCAGGTACTCTATCCAGCTGAGCTACATCCGCATATATTAAGTATTAAGGTAAAGCTTCTAAATGATTCAATGGTGCGGATGGGAGGAGTCGAACCTCCGACCGCCTGGTTCGTAGCCAGGTACTCTATCCAGCTGAGCTACATCCGCTCATCAAAACATTTAAACACAAAAGTAAATTATGGTGCGGATGGGAGGAGTCGAACCTCCGACCGCCTGGTTCGTAGCCAGGTACTCTATCCAGCTGAGCTACATCCGCATCGTCGTTTACTTTAAGAAATGGCGGAGAGGGAGGGATTCGAACCCTCGATGGGATTTAACGCCCATACTCCCTTAGCAGGGGAGCGCCTTCGGCCACTCGGCCACCTCTCCGTTTCTTGGCGCACATATTACTGTTTGCCGAAAATAAGTCAAACCATTTTTAAGAATCTATTTCCGTTTGAACTGTTTTTAAGCATGTTGCCTGTATATACGCCTAAGAACGGCCATAATGAGACTTTTCATATCCGAGAAAATAAAAAAGCCAGTTAAAAAACTAGCTTCTAAAATTCTCAGTAATCATCAGACTACAATCAGAAATTTCCGCCTTCTGGAGCGGTACCTGATTTTTCTGCTTGAATGCGTTGATAAATCTCTTCACGATGGACAGAGACCTCTTTAGGTGCATTTACACCAATTCTTACTTGGTTACCTTTAACGCCTAATACAGTGACCGTAACTTCATCACCAATCATCAGTGTTTCACCAACACGACGAGTCAATATCAGCATTATTTTGCTCCTTTAGTTCCTAAATCTGCTTTATACGGCATTATTCCGCTATATACTTATTATAGAGTTAGCTTAGTACAAATTAACAGTATTCAATTTGAAATACGCTAATTAATTGCACCTTTACTGCCTTCATCTACAGTTTTAACATCAAAACCCTACAAGCCATATTAAAAAATTCTGCACTAAAAAGACTATGATCAAATATAGGGATTGAACAGACATAAAAAAGTTTTTAAAACTATTTCAGCAACCGCCCTACACTCAACTAGCCACACAACTTTTTATTGTCGCAACCAACCATACCAAAGTTAACTGGTATATCTACTAGTTTTCGCGTAAATAGTGATATTCATGCAATTAGTTTGCTAAACATACGCACTATCATTAGTACTTATGCTAGCTTTTACCCCTCAGACAACAAAAAACGCCCATAAAGAGCGTTTTCCAAACTTTCATTAAACAATCGAGCGATTAAGCTAACTTGTCAGCAATCCAAGGGATGACACTATCAAGTGCAGTTTGGAGGTTTTCAGGCTGACTACCGCCCGCTTGCGCCATATCTGGACGCCCACCCCCTTTACCACCGACTTGAACAGCAATAGAAGCTACAAGCTCGCCCGCTTTGACCTTCCCAGTGAGATCTTTAGTCACACCCACGATTAGATTCACCTTAGCGTCGCCTGCGATACCTAATACCACAATACCAGACTTAAGCTTCTGCTTGAGCTCATCTTGCAAGCCACGAAGTGAGCCAGCATCAACACCTTCAAGCTTCTTAACTAAAACGTTAATGCCATTGACGTCAATTGCTTCACCCGCTAGATCGGCACTGGTTGCAGCCGCAAGCTTATCTTTTAACTGTGAAAGCTCTTTCTCAAGAGATTTAGCCTTGTCCAGTTGCGCCTTAAGCTTTACAACAACAGAAGCACTATCGCCCTTCAATAATGACGCTGCTTCTTCAAGTTGAGCTTGTTGCTTAGTAATGTAAGCCAGTGCCGCAGCACCCGTTACCGCTTCGATTCGACGCACACCTGCTGCAATACCACCTTCAGAGGTGATCTTAAACAAACCGATATCGCCCGTACGTCCGACGTGGGTTCCGCCACAGAGTTCAATTGAGAAATCGCCCATCGCCACAACACGAACTTCGTCGTCATACTTCTCGCCAAATAACGCCATCGCGCCTTTCTCTTTGGCTTGCTCTATGTCCATCACTTCAGCGGTTAAGGCGTGGTTACGGCGGATTTGAGTATTGACCAACGCTTCAACCTCTTTAACTTCTGAGGCTTTAACAGCTTCAAAATGAGAGAAGTCAAAACGTAAACGCTCAGGGTCGACTAATGAGCCTTTCTGAGAGACATGCGTGCCTAGCACTTGACGCAGCGCTGCGTGAAGTAAATGGGTAACAGAGTGGTTTAACTCTGTACTTTGGCGACTCTCTTTATCCACATGAGTAGAGACTGGCTGACCTACCGGAATTGAGCCAACCGCTAGTTTTCCGATATGACCAATTGCTTGGCCGTATTTTTGAGTATCGGTAACGTTAAACTCAATACCATCAGCAATCAGTAGACCTTTATCGCCACACTGACCACCAGACTCACCATAAAACGCTGTGCTGTCGAGTACGATTACCGCTTCATCACCTGCCGTAAGCTCGCTGACTGATGCACCCGTTTTGTAGATAGCGGTGACTATGGCTTGATTACTAAGCGCCTCATAACCAACAAAAGCACTCTGGGCATCAATCTTTAGGCCATCATTATAATCTGTTTCAAATTGACCTGCGGCTTGAGCGCGACTTCGCTGCTGTGCCATTGCGCTTTTAAAACCCGCTTCATCGACAGTAATATTCCGCTCACGACAAACATCAGCGGTTAAATCGACAGGGAATCCATAGGTATCATATAATTTGAAGGCTGTTTCACCGTCTAATACATCACCTTTCAGATTCGATAATGCATTATCAAGAATGCCTAGACCGCGCTCGAGTGTACGAGCAAACTGCTCTTCTTCAGCTTTAAGCGACTTTTCAACAATCGCTTGAGTTGCTACTAACCCTTTAGCAGCATCGCCCATGACATCAATCAACGTCGGTAGCAACTTATAGAAGAAGCTGCTAGTCGCGCCTAGTTTATTGCCGTGACGAACAGCACGGCGAATAATACGACGCAATACATAACCGCGGCCTTCATTTGACGGCATCACACCATCAGCAATTAAAAATGCACATGAGCGGATATGATCAGAGATCACCCGCAGTGATTTATTCGCTAAATCAGTAACACCTAGGATTTCAGCCGTCTTTTTAATTAACGCTTGGAAAATATCGATCTCATAGTTTGAATGCACGCCCTGCATAATCGCAGCAATACGTTCAATTCCCATTCCAGTATCGACAGAAGGCTTAGGTAGCGGGTTCATGTCACCATTTGATTGACGGTTGTACTGCATGAACACGATGTTCCAGATCTCAATAAATCTGTCACCGTCCTCTTCTGTTGTACCAGGACGGCCGCCCCAGATATGATCGCCGTGATCATAGAAGATTTCAGAGCAAGGACCACAAGGTCCGGTATCACCCATCTGCCAGAAGTTATCTGAAGCATAAGCTGCACCTTTGTTATCGCCTATGCGAATAATATTTTCAGGTGAGACACCGACTTTATTAGTCCAGATGTCATAAGCTTCATCATCAGTTTCATAAATCGTGACGCATAAACGCTCTTTAGGCAGCTTTAACTCTTTAGTTAAAAAGTTCCAAGCAAAGTTTATCGCGTCTTCTTTGAAGTAATCGCCAAAACTAAAGTTACCGAGCATTTCAAAAAATGTATGGTGGCGCGCTGTATAGCCAACATTATCTAAATCATTATGCTTTCCGCCAGCTCTTACGCATCGTTGCGATGAGGTGGCACGGCTATAATTGCGCTTGTCTTCTCCAAGGAATACGTCTTTAAACTGGTTCATACCCGCATTAGTAAATAATAATGTTGGGTCGTTAACTGGCACTAAAGAACTACTATCAACGACCTGGTGACCATTGGTGCGGAAATATTCCAAAAAAGCACTACGCAGTGCTGCAGTGGTTTGATACATGAAACCGTCCTGAATTAGGTTGTGCAACTAGCCCGAAAAAGAGCCTAATGATAAATTTTTATGAAGAGCATTATAAGCAGTGTCATGACTAACAGCCAGCCCTGTAGGTACAAAACTGCTTAGACGACTAAAAATAAAATGGTTGTACCAATTGCATTAAGTATTTAATCAATTCAGAAACGCTCAAGCTTTTCAATTCAAGGCGCATTGACGACAGAATGATTATTCCCTTGTGAGCCAATGCAAAGCAGAAGTGGAATGCATGAGCGCTTCCCGTAGGGTGGGTTTCAAAGCGCTGCATGCTACGCCAGAAACTCTCGATATACGACTAAATGGATTTAGGAGGTAGAGTAATGCACGGAGCAATTACCGAGAATAACTATTAGCTTCAAGTTCCCTACTTGCCTTCAGCGCTTTGAATTCCCACTGAATGAACAGATTCTTAACGCAATTGGTATTGTAGCGGATCACTTAAAGATATGAGTACTGAAAGAGCGGTAAAGAAAAAGGCTAGCTTAAAAAGTAATTTTTAAGCTAGCCTAGATAATTAATTTAAAACCTTCGCTGATAAACGAGCCTGAAAAACGAGCTTAAAACACTTCGCCTGTTTCTAAATCAACATTATCACCCGCGGTGTCAGCAGTATCAGCAGTATCAGGTGCTACCTTTTCGCCTTTGCCTAATAACATTGAACGTAGTTTGGCTTCAATCTCATCTGAAACTTCTGGATTTTCAATCAAGTACTTACCTGCATTAGCACGACCTTGACCAATCTTGCTGCCTTTATATGCATACCAAGCACCTGATTTTTCGATTAACTTATGAATAACACCTAAGTCAACTAGCTCGCCAGTGCTGTTAATGCCTTTGCCATAAAGGATTTGGAATTCAGCTTGCTTAAACGGTGCAGCGATTTTGTTCTTAACCACTTTAACTCGCGTTTCGTTACCAATAACTTCATCGCGGTCCTTAATGGCACCGATACGACGAATATCTAGACGGACTGATGCGTAAAACTTAAGTGCGTTACCACCCGTTGTGGTTTCAGGGTTACCAAACATCACACCAATTTTCATACGAATTTGGTTAATGAAGATAAGCAAAGTGTTTGATTGCTTAAGGTTACCCGCAAGCTTACGCATTGCTTGGCTCATCATACGCGCCGCTAGGCCCATGTGTGAGTCACCAATTTCGCCTTCAATTTCAGCTTTTGGCGTTAAGGCCGCAACCGAATCGACAACAATCACGTCAACGGCACCAGAGCGAGACAAGGCATCACAGATCTCTAGCGCTTGCTCACCTGTATCGGGTTGTGAACAAAGCAAGTTATCAATATCAACACCTAGGTTTTTTGCATAAATAGGATCCAAGGCATGCTCAGCATCGATAAATGCACAGGTCTTACCCTGCCTTTGCGCTGCTGCAATCACTTCTAAAGTCAGTGTCGTTTTACCTGAAGATTCAGGGCCGTAGATTTCACAAATACGTCCCAGAGGAAGGCCACCGGCGCCTAACGCCACATCCAAAGATAGAGAGCCAGTAGAGATTGTTTCAACGTCCATCGAGCGATTTTCGCCCAATTTCATAATTGAACCTTTACCAAATTGCTTTTCAATTTGACTTAAAACGGCATTTAATGCTTTCTCTTTATTTGGATCAGTCTTCTTCATCTTTATGTCCTTTGAATCACAGTGCTAACACAGTTTCAGCACTGTATTATCATTTAGGTGACGACTCTAATGTCTTCTTTAGGGCCTCAATATGAAACTAGTATACTGTACAATCATACAGTATCAAGCATTGCACGAGATTTTTTTATTAAACCAGTTAAAACAATAGGATAGCTAGCAATACCTCTAAACGTAACTTAATTAGCAGTATTTCCTTGTAATAATCCCCACTAATATGAGTAAAAAATTGCTAAGATTGTCAGCCATAATTGTTTAATGGCCACTATGCGCCGCAGTAAAGTACAGGCAAAGCAAATCGATGACTGCTATTGATCCGCAAAACTTAGAAAAACACACTCCTATGATGCGTCAATATTGGACGCTAAAAGCGCAACATCCAGATATGTTGCTATTTTATCGCATGGGAGACTTCTACGAGCTTTTTTACGAAGATGCCAAACTCGCTTCTGAGTTGCTCGGCATATCATTAACAGCGCGAGGAAAAAGCGGTGGCGACCCGATCCCCATGGCTGGCTTCCCCTACCATGCCGTAGAAGGCTATTTAGCCAAGCTGGTGCAACTTCGGGTGTCTGTCGCGATATGTGAACAAATGGGCGATCCTGCAACTTCAAAAGGGCCGGTCGAGCGCAAAGTTGTTCGTCTCGTCACGCCAGGGACTTTGACAGATGAAGCATTACTGCAGGAGAGGCAAGATAATCTGCTGGCGGCACTGTATCAAGGCAAGACCGGCTATGGTTATGCGACTCTCGATATCGCATCGGGCCGTTTTGTGGTCACAGAACTGGCAAATACCGAGGAACTAGAAGCAGAATTACAGAGAACCAACCCTGCTGAATTACTTTATAGCGAAGACTTTTCACAAATGAGTCTTATTGCAGGCATGAATGGCACTCGCCGTCGACCAGAGTGGGAATTTGATTTTGATACCAGCCACCGTTTACTGCTAAATCAATTTGGCACCAAAGACCTTAAGGGTTTCGGTATTGAAGACGCCAGGCTTTCGCTGCAAGCTGCGGGTTGCCTAATGCAGTATGTCAAAGATACCCAGCGTACGGCACTACCACACATTAATTCTATTGTGCGTTTTAACCAAGCTGACAGCATTATACTTGATGCTGCTACCCGTCGTAATTTAGAGCTGACCATCAACTTACAGGGCGGACAAACTAACACGTTAGCATCAGTATTAGATAATACGGTTACCGCAATGGGTAGCCGCATGCTCCAGCGCTGGTTACATCAACCACTACGTGATCACCAAGTGATTAACGCTAGGCAGACATCTATTGCCGAGTTAATCAGCAGTGAGCATTACCTTACTCTTGCTGAAGACTTAAAAGCGTTAGGTGATGTAGAGCGGATCACAGCTCGTATCGCCCTTCGTAATGCCCGCCCCAGAGATTTTGCCCGCTTGCGTCAAGCATTAGATCTATTACCGCAACTGCAACAAACGCTTAAGTCGACAACGGTTCCTCACCTTCAATATCTATCTCAGGTTATAGGCGAATTCCCAGAAGAGTTGGCATTACTATCAAATGCCATTGTCGATAATCCACCAATGCTTATTCGCGATGGCGGTGTCATACGTGACGGTTATGATGCAGAGCTTGATGAGTGGCGCGTACTCAGCGCGGGGGCTACCGATTATCTGGCCCAGCTAGAAGCACGAGAAAAAGAGCAGACGGGGATATCGACCCTAAAGGTCGGCTACAATCGAGTCCATGGCTACTACATTGAAGTCAGTCGCCGCGAGTCTGATCTGGTGCCACTTAGCTATCAGCGTCGTCAAACCCTAAAAAACACTGAGCGTTATATCATTGCGGAGCTTAAAGAGCATGAAGAAAAAGTGCTTTCAAGCCAAGGTAAAGCACTCGCATTAGAAAAGCAGTTATGGGAACAGTTATTTGACCTACTATTGCCAAAAATACATGAGTTACAAGAGTTCGCCAAAGCGGCGGCAGAATTAGATGTATTGTGTAATTTTGCTGAACGTGCCGAAACGCTTAACTATACCTGCCCACAATTATCAGAATCTACAGGAATACATATAGAAGCGGGTCGTCACCCCGTTGTCGAGCAAGTGAGTCAAAGCCCCTTTATCGCCAATCCAGTCACGCTTGATGACAAGCGCAAAATGCTCATTGTTACCGGTCCAAACATGGGCGGTAAGTCAACCTATATGAGACAGGTAGCACTGATCACTTTAATGGCGCATATTGGTTGTTATGTTCCTGCTGAGCATGCCGTTATTGGTCCGGTTGATAGGATATTTACCCGAATTGGTGCCTCGGATGATCTAGCATCAGGACGTTCGACCTTTATGGTCGAGATGACAGAAACCGCTAATATCCTACATAATGCAACACCGAGCAGTCTGGTATTAATGGATGAGATCGGCCGCGGAACATCTACCTATGATGGCTTATCATTAGCATGGTCGGCGGCAGAATATTTAGCCAACGACCTCAAAGCAATGACCCTATTCGCCACCCATTACTTTGAACTAACGCAGCTTCCTGAGCTGATGGATAACGTCGAAAATGTGCATCTAGATGCTGTTGAACATGGTGATTCAATTGTGTTCATGCATGCAGTGCAAGAGGGGCCAGCGAGTCGAAGTTACGGATTACAGGTTGCAGCGCTTGCTGGCGTGCCAAACAGTGTAATACACGCTGCTAAACAAAAACTTCACCATTTGGAGAGCCGCGACCAAGCACTGGAGCAATCGAACAGTGGTAACTCTGGGGCGCAGCAAGTGATCAGTTTCCCAACGCAAACATCATCACCTGTCATTGAGGCACTTGAAAAACTCGACCCAGATGAACTAACGCCAAGACAAGCGCTCGATTATCTTTATCAACTAAAGAAGATGTCACAGTAATAAGACCTACTGCATATTGCTTTAAGCTACAGACACAAAAAAGGCGCCAATGGCGCCTTTTTTATTTATTTACCTGTTGCTACACTCTAAAAATAGCCTCGACAGATAAACCTTGAGCGCCTAACAAATCTTTTAAACGCTTTAACGCTTCAACTTGGATCTGACGTACACGCTCACGTGTCAAACCTATCTCTTTACCTACATTCTCAAGTGTAGATGGCTCGTAACCTAACAATCCAAATCGGCGCGCTAGCACCTCTCTTTGCTTGGTATTAAGTTCATCTAACCACTTCACTACCGATTTAGACATGTCTTCATCTTGAACTTTGTAATCAGGTCCAACATTGTCATCATCAGCTAACACATCGAGTAATGCCTTATCACTTTCGCCGCCTAGCGGAGTGTCTACTGAAGTGATGCGTTCATTTAACTTGAGCATCCGACTGACGTTGCTGCTTGATAGATCGAGTTTCTCTGCAATTTCTTCTGCGGTGGGCTCATGGTCTAATTTGTGAGCCAACTCTCTTGCTGTACGCAAGTATACGTTAAGCTCTTTTACAACATGGATAGGTAATCGAATCGTACGAGTCTGATTCATAATTGCTCGTTCGATTGTTTGTCTAATCCACCAAGTGGCATAAGTTGAGAATCTGAAACCACGTTCAGGATCGAACTTTTCTACGGCACGAATTAAGCCCAAATTGCCTTCTTCAATAAGATCAAGTAACGCTAAGCCACGGTTGTTATATCGTCGAGCGATTTTTACGACTAATCTGAGGTTACTTTCGATCATGCGGTTACGGGATTTGTCACAGCCTTTAAGTGACTTGCGTGAAAAATACACCTCTTCTTCTGCACTCAGAAGGGGGGAATAGCCTATTTCACCTAGATACAATTGAGTCGCATCGAGGTTTTTTTGTAAGTCATCTTGTACTTGCTGCTCTAATTCTGCTTCTTTAACTTCTTTTTTGCTAAGGTCTAATTTAGATCCTTCTACAGCAACCTTCATAGGTTCTTCTGCTACAACGGCATTACTAATTCTGCCCATAATATATCTCCCAAATTTCATATTTAATTACTGCACTTTACTATCCTCCGATGTGCCAAATTGGCAGCTTAAGCAATTATTGCTTAGGCAAATATTTAACTGGGTTTACTGACTTCCCATGATAACGGATCTCAAAATGTAACATGACCCGATTAGTGCCTGTATTACCCATTTCAGCAACTGTCTGTCCAACATTAACAACTTGCTTCTCTTTTACTAAGATCTTATCAGCATGTGCATATGCACTTAGATAATCGTCACTGTGTTTAATAATAACTAAATTACCATAGCCTCGTAGTGCACTTCCTGCGTAAACCACTCTACCACTAGCAGCAGCCTTAATTGCATCACCACGATTACCCGCGATCTTTATCCCTTTATTTCCCTGCTCTTTGGCTGAGAAAGTTCCAATCACTTTACCTTTCACTGGCCAGAGCCACCGACTTACCTTTTTAGGTAATGTTGACTCTTGCCTGTGGATAACCCGGTTAACATCTTGTTGACCGCTTGTTACAGAATACGCAGGCTTTGCGACATGATCAAGCTGTTTTTTTGACGCTGCTTTACTTGTATTCTTATTGTTTTTTTCATGACTAACACTTTGTTTACTAATGCTTTTAGCGCTATTTATTGGTGCTTTATATGCCGTTTTTGACGGTTTTTTGGCACTATGGGTATTTGTAACAGTTTTTTTAGAGCTAAGACTCAATACCTGTCCAGGGTAGATGGTATAAGGCTTTCGTAGATTATTGACCAGAGCAACATCAGCAAAATCTTTATTTGCCCCCCAGGAGATAGAGTACAAGGTATCACCCTGTTTGACTTTATATCGACTACTGGTAATCGAGCCTCGATCGTGAGTCGGCTTTATGGGGGAGTTCAAGGATTCTACCGGGGCGGGGCGCTCAGATTGGAAGCTGCAGCCAGTTAATGCAAAAGCAAAAAGGATCCAGAAGTGTGCAATAAACTTCATATTACTCGGCTACCCCAAATCGCTAGTCTGCGACCGTTACTTAAAATTTCGGACAAAGACTACTACAAACAGTTAAGCAAGTTCGCCATGAACTAATGGCACAAATCGCACAACCTCTATCACCTCTGACTCATATAGTTCACCTATTCGAGTGACTTTGAGTAATTGCTGAGATGCCTCTCCAACAGGAATAACAAGCACTCCACCGTCCACTAGCTGCTCTATTAAGGCGCTAGGTACACTTGCAGCTGCAGCCGTTACCATAATCGCATCATAGGGCCCTTTGCTCGACCAGCCTTGCCAGCCGTCTCCATATTTAAAAGCAATATTATGCAGGTCAAGTTTTTTTAGACGTTGTCTCGCTTGGATCTGTAGACTCTTAATCCGTTCAACAGTACATAACTGTGGTACTAACTGAGCTAATATCGCCGCTTGATAACCTGAGCCAGTGCCGATCTCTAGCACCTTGTTCGGTTGATTTTGCAATAAAATCTCGGTCATCCTAGCCACTATGTAAGGTTGAGATATGGTCTGCCCTTGACCAATTGGCAACGCCGTATTTTCATAGGCCTTATGCCCCAACGCAGCATCTAGAAACTGCTCCCTAGGGGTATTAGCCACCGCTTTTAAGACTGACTCTTGGCGAATACCAGCTTCATACAGACTTCTTGCAAGATTCAAAGCTGATGTTGAGGCGACCCGGTTCATAAATAGCGGTTCCAATAGTATTAAGTTAACTGTCGTCAACCTTTCCAGTTAATGTTAGAAAGGCATAAATTATGTGTTTACAAGGTTATGGTTTCTAACCAAGTCGTCATTGCAGCTAACTGCTCAAAAGCGGTTAAGTCGACGGTCAAAGGCGTTATTGACACGTAGCCGTTGGCTACTGCATAAAAGTCGGTGCCGTCGCTCGCGTCTTGTTGATCGCCTGGTGGGCCTAACCAAAATATCTCTTTACCCGCAGGATCTTGTGTCTTAATCATCCCTTCCGCTCGATGCCTAGCACCCAATCGGGTGATCTTAATGCCTTTAATATCTGCAATGGGGAGGTCTGGCACATTAATATTTAAAATTTTATCTTGTGCTATAGGCTGTTTCTGTAGGCCTTTAACAATCTTCAACGCAAAATGAGCTGCAGTTTGGTAATGCTTTAACTCTGAGCCTACAAGCGATATGGCTATTGCAGGAAAGCCGAGAAAGCGCCCCTCCATCGCCGCCGCAACGGTGCCTGAATAGAGGGTATCATCCCCCATATTTGCGCCAGCATTGATCCCTGACACGACCATGTCTGGTTCATCGTGGTACAACTCTCTTATCGCTAGGTGTACACAGTCAGTTGGGGTGCCACTGACTGAGATATAACCATTGTCTAACTTATTCAGCCGCAGTGGATTGGTCAAGGTCAGGGAATTGCTTGCCCCAGAGCAGTTACGGTCTGGGCCAACGGTTAAGGTGTCTGCAACCTGCTTTAACGCGTTGGTTAACGCCACGATACCTTCAGCATTTACACCATCATCGTTACTAATTAATATTTTCATTCTTTGACTACACGTTCCTGCTGAGCTGCTAGCATTTGTTTCCTAGCAACATCTTGGACATCCTGATACTCAAACAATTCTCGTAAGACAGAAGTTGCATAAGATCCTGATGGTAAAGCAAATTTAAGCGTAATGGTATCATCTTCAATTTGATACTTTAAATACTGCGGTTCAAGTAGCAGCGCACGACGCTCCTGACTTAGCCCAGCATGTTCTAATCCGTCACGATCAAGGGCTAAATCTTGCAACGCGTTTGATTCCATTTCAGCGGCTTCAGCTTGTGCTAATGGCAAACCACGCCCCCACATTGGAGCCGATAGTTGGATATCTTTTTTAGCTAAACGTGCGGTTAAGGTTTCATCCCATTGCTCGGCAATGAAATAGCTCTTGCTACCCGCCAGCATGACACAATCGCCTACCAGCGTCGTAATGCCGTGTAGAGCTAATCTTGAGGATGTAGCCACATTAAACACGTTCGAGCGAACAGCAGAAAGATACATACTGCGTTTATTGCGATCTTTCACATTACGACCGCCAAACATCTGCCGACCAAATACAAGATTTTTGCCTTCATGGCCAAAACGTTGCTCACCAAAATAATTAGGTACACCTATTTTGGCTATTGCTTCCAAACGAGCGACAACATCTTCAATTTCTGTGACGTTTCTAAGTACTAAGGTGAATCGGTTGCCCGCTAATGCGCCTATTCGCAACTTTTTACCATGACGAGAAGCCGACAAAAGCGTTATTTTGTCGCTATTAAGTTTTTGCCAGTTCGGCGTTTCTTTACCTGGAATACGTACACCAAACCATTGCTCAGTCACGGCATTTTTGTCTTTTTGTCCTGCATATGTCACCTCTTTGGGGTGAACATGAGCAAAACTTGAGAGCATTTTAGCGACTTCGACGGTATTAAGGCCATCTTTGCGAATATGCAGTAGATGATGTTCACCTTCACCTGTTGGGGCAAAGGGCAGTATTTCTTGCACTAAAAAATCGCTATTATGTGTTCTTAGATCTGCCGTAGCGGTTGGCTTACCGTGTAAATAATGAAGTTCGCTCATAATGTGTTGCTTCTCTTTAAATCTTGGCCATAAGTACGACAGCTTCAACTGCAATACCTTCTTTTCTGCCGGTAAAACCGAGTTTCTCGGTGGTAGTCGCTTTGACATTAATATCGTCAATATCGGTTTGTAAATCTGTGGCTAAAACCGCTCTAACACGCTCAATATGTGGCGCCATTTTCGGTGCTTGAGCGATAATAGTGACATCAAGGTTCGACAGTTCAAAACCTTTATCTAACGCCAGCTTATAACAATGTCTCAATAAGACTCGGCTATCAGCGCCTTTAAATTCAGCATCGGTATCCGGAAAATGCTTACCTATATCACCCAGTGCCATGGCACCAAGTATTGCATCTGAAATGGCATGCAATACTACATCACCATCTGAATGTGCAATAAGGCCGCTTTCATAGGGTACAACTACGCCACCTAAGATCAATGGTGGCTCGCCGCCAAATTTGTGCACATCGAAGCCGTGGCCAATTCTAATTTTCATTTCAATTCCTAATTATGATCCCAATAGGCGGGTGGTTACTTGCCCTGGCAGCTTAGATTGTTAAGAAACAACGAAGCCAGTTGCAGATCGTCGGGATGAGTCACCTTTATATTGTCAGCGCGGCCGCTGATAATACCGGGCATAATGCCTGCCCATTCCATCGCTGATGCTTCGTCAGTGATAACAGCACCAGCAGCCAATGCAGCTTCAAGATTATCCTTTAACGCTTTAACAGGAAAATACTGCGGTGTTAATGCATGCCAAAGTTTGTCACGACTAACCGTACTACAGATCTCGTCATTATCCTTACTGCGCTTCATAGTGTCACGCACGGGAGCACCTAATATCGCCCCTTGGGGAAAAACCGTGGTTGCTGCAATGAGTTTATCGATATCAAGATGACTTAAGCACGGCCGCGCCGCATCGTGCACTAACACCCAGCTGTCTTCAGCGGCATATCGTAGAGCCGCTAACACTGAATCGGCTCGCTCATTTCCGCCGATGACGGTTAACAATTTAGGATGTGTAGCCTGAGGCAGTGCTGAAAAATACTTATCTTGTGGATTAAGCGCGATGATAACAGAAGTAATTTTAGGGTGACTCAACAAGCAATCTAACGTGTGTCCGAGAATAGATTGCTCATTAAGCGCTAAATACTGTTTTGGCACCTCTGCGCCCATACGACTACCTATACCCGCAGCTGGCACGATAGCAATGATCTGCTTAGTTGATTGGCTCATTAGAGGATCCCACTTAAAAGTTTGTAACTGGCGTCAATCATGCTGTTTTGAGAGGCGGTTACCACCAACAACTCGATAGAATGTCTCTCCCTCTTTGACCATGCCTAACTCGTTGCGGGCTCGCTCTTCAAGCGCTTCGGTTCCGCTACGCAGATCATTGATCTCTTCTCTTAATACTTGGTTTCTCGCCACCAACTGTGCATTACTCTGTTGCTGCAGTTTAATCTGCTCTTGCAGGTGAATAGAGTCAGCTAGGCTTTTATCTCCTAACCAAAGGCGATATTCCAGCAAGATAAGTAACACTATTAAGGCAAAAAGAAAGCGTTTCATTATAGAAGCTAAGTAGAAAGAGTTTAAGAATAGTAAACAGATAGTACAACAAAAAAGGCCACCTCGTGGTGGCCTTTTTAATATTTATAACAACAAATATTGAAATTGAATAGCGAGTACTACAATTTCAAGCCTTGAACTGTATAACTTCTCAGCATGCTCAATCCAGCATATTGAGATATAAGCAAATTATACTTGGCCTTTAACTTCGCTTAAGCCGTTATAAGGTGCTTTTTCGCCAAGTTGCTCTTCAATACGCAATAATTGGTTGTACTTAGCAACACGATCACTACGGCTTAAAGAACCCGTTTTGATCTGACCTGCAGCGGTACCCACAGCTAAATCAGCAATAGTCGCATCTTCAGTTTCACCTGAGCGGTGAGAGATAACAACAGTGAAGCCTGCATCTTTAGCCATCTTGATAGCTGCTAAAGTTTCAGTCAATGAACCGATTTGGTTGAACTTGATTAGGATTGAGTTAGCAATACCGTTGTCGATACCGCGCTTCAAAATCTTAGTGTTGGTTACAAACAAATCGTCACCAACTAGTTGGATTTTATCGCCCATTAGTTTAGTTTGATGCGCGAAACCGTCCCAATCAGACTCATCGAGACCATCTTCAATCGAAACTATCGGGTATTCTTTGGTTAGGTCCTGTAGGAAGTAGTTGAACTCTTCTGAAGTGAACTTCTTGCCTTCACCTTTAAGATCATAGATGTTGGCTTCTTTGTCATAGAACTCAGACGCTGCACAATCCATCGCTAATGTGATGTCTTTACCTAGCTCGTAACCCGCGTTTGCCACTGCAACTTTAATTGCTGCCAAAGCAGATGCATTTGATGGTAGGTTTGGCGCGAAACCACCTTCATCACCAACTGCTGTAGAGTGACCGTCAGCCTTAAGTACTTTAGCTAAGCTGTGGAATACTTCTGCGCCCATACGTAGACCTTCGCGGAAGTTTGCAGCACCAACAGGTTGAATCATGAACTCTTGGATATCAACAGAGTTATCTGCATGCTCGCCACCATTAATGATGTTCATCATAGGTAACGGCATAGAGTAAACACCTGGAGTACCGTTTAGGTCAGCAATATGTGCGTATAAAGGTACACCTTTAAAGGCTGCAGCCGCTTTAGCAGCCGCAAGAGAAACAGCTAGAATCGCATTAGCGCCAAACTTAGCTTTGTTTTCAGTGCCGTCTAAATCAATCATGATCTGATCAATAGTTGCTTGTGCTGTCGCATCTTGACCGATTAACGCGTCTTTAATAAGACCGTTGATGTTAGCCACTGCAGTTAATACACCTTTACCCATGTAGCGAGACTTGTCGCCATCACGAAGCTCTAGTGCTTCACGGCTACCCGTAGATGCGCCAGATGGTGCTGCAGCCATACCCATGAATCCGCCTTCTAAATGAACTTCAGCTTCAACAGTTGGGTTACCGCGAGAATCCATGATTTCGCGACCGATAATGTTAATAATCTTAGCCATAATGCCCTCGATTTAAGTTTGAAAGATAAATTTAAAGTAAAAAGTAAAACGAATTTGTTAATCTCTAAACTCACATCATCAAAAATGAAAAAACCGCTCCCAAAACATGGAAGCGGTTACTATTTTTGTTTAGCCTAAATCGCGTTTTTGATACGCGGCGGCTGCAGCAATAAACCCGACGAATAATGGCTGACCATCACGTGGGGTTGATGTGAACTCAGGATGGAATTGACCGGCTACAAACCATGGGTGGTTTGGTAGCTCAATCATTTCGACCAGCTGACGGTCTGATGACAGACCACTAAAAATCAAACCTGCTTTTGCTAGACGATCTTTATAATTATTGTTAACTTCAAAACGATGACGATGGCGCTCAACACAGGTATTACCATTATAAGCAGCAGCTGCTTTAGTGCCTTCTTTAAGATGACAAAGCTGTGCACCTAGACGCATTGTGCCACCTAAGTCAGACTGTTCGTGACGCTCTTCAACATCACCGTCTTCGTTAATCCACTCAGTGATTAAACCGACGACAGGATGTGGTGTCTGTTTGTTGAATTCAGTCGAATGCGCATCCTCAAGGCCCGCAACATTTCGAGCAAACTCGATAAGAGCAACTTGCATACCTAGACAGATACCGAAGTAAGGTAGATTATTTTCACGGGCGAACTTAGCCGCCATGATTTTACCTTCTATACCGCGCTCACCAAAGCCGCCAGGAACCAGTATCCCGTCTAAGCCTTGCAGCATTTCTTCGCCTTTAGCTTCAACGTTTTGTGAATCAATATACTTGATGTTCACTGAAACCCGGTTAAATAGACCCGCGTGCTTCAATGCTTCGTTAACTGATTTGTAAGCATCAGGAAGTTCGATATATTTACCGACCATACCGATAGTGATTTCACCGGTAGGGTTTGCTTCTTGATAGATAACATGTTCCCACTCGTGCAAGTCAGCTTCAGGGCAATCGATGCCAAAACGCTTAGTCACAAGTTGATCAAGGTTCTGCGCTTTAAGTAAAGCAGGGATCTTATAGATGCTATCAACATCTTTCAGTGAAATAACCGCGCGCTCTTCTACATTACAAAATAGCGAAATCTTCGCTCTCTCGTTGGCAGGAACGGGACGATCACCACGACATATCAACACATCAGGAGCAATACCGATTGAACGTAGCTCTTTAACTGAATGCTGAGTAGGCTTGGTCTTGACTTCACCTGCTGCGCCAAGGAACGGCACCAGTGTTAGGTGGATAAATAGCGTTCTTTCACGACCTAGCTCTACGCCAAGTTGACGAATTGACTCTAAGAAAGGCAGTGATTCAATATCACCAACCGTGCCGCCAATCTCAACGATAGCAACATCGTGACCTTCGCCACCCGCCAGTACTTTTTCTTTGATGGCGTTAGTAATATGAGGGATAACCTGAATGGTTGCGCCCAAATAGTCACCACGACGCTCTTTACGCAATACTTCTTCGTAAATACGGCCAGTGGTAAAGTTGTTACGACGGTTCATCTTGGTTCGAATGAAACGCTCGTAGTGACCTAAATCTAGATCGGTTTCCGCGCCGTCTTCAGTCACAAACACTTCACCGTGCTGTGTTGGACTCATGGTACCTGGATCGACGTTAATGTATGGATCCAGCTTCATAATGGTTACGTTGAGGCCGCGAGCCTCTAATATTGCAGCTAAAGAAGCTGCTGCAATGCCTTTACCTAGTGATGAAACGACGCCACCAGTAACGAAGATATACCTTGTAGTCATGCTGAACCTGAGAAAAATGAGTTGGAAATATATGCTTGTATGAAAGCACGAGGACGGGGCAATATTATACCAAAGCATCGTCGATTCGACAAACTAGAATTAACCTTAAATTCAGTTTATTTGTTCGATTCACTCACTTTGACCTTGTCCCAGTATCCATCGAGCTCCACTAATGTATGCTCATCAAACGCTCTCCCGTCTTGATTTACATAGCCCTCTACACCACGAAAACGTCGTTCAAACTTTTGATTTGCTTGCCTTAAGGCTTTTTCTGGTTCAACACCTAGATGCCTTGCTAAATTGACAACGGCAAATAATAAATCACCCATTTCGTCAGTGACTTTATTGGGGTCGATTTTTTCTTGCTCGGCTTCAAAAAGTACCTCTTCAATCTCCTCGTGGATTTTTGCAACCACAGGAGGTAACTCTGCCCAATCAAAACCGACGCCGGACACTCTTTTTTGAATTTTTATCGATCGAGAAAGTGCGGGAAGGTTGAGAGGAATATCATCTAGCACAGAATGCTGTTGACGCTCTACGCGCTCAGACGCCTTAATTTTTTCCCAGTTTTGTTTTATCTGCTCGGTGCTACTGTTTTGGAGATCAGCAAAAATATGGGGGTGACGTCGAGTCAGCTTATCGCAAATACGGTTAATAACAGTATCAAAATCAAACCTGCCCTGCTCTTTACCCAGTTGGCAGTAAAACACCACCTGAAACAATAGATCACCTAATTCATCAGGCAGTTCATCGAAGGCGACACGCTCGATGGTATCTGCCACTTCATAGGCTTCTTCCAACGTAAAGGGCACGATAGATTGGAAAGTTTGTGCTTTATCCCAAGCGCAACCCGTTTCTGGGTCTCGCAGCTTTTGCATAATCGTCAGCAAAGGCTGCATGTTTCCCATTGGCTCAGTCATCTGTTTTACCTACTCTTGGTGCGAGCTGCTTTATCTACGAGTTATACTCTGCGGGCTTCGCTGACGCCATCGACCTGTGACAACTTGGCAACGACCCGCGATAAACCATCTAAATTATATAGTTCAAGCTCTAACTCAATGGCTGCCGTTTGTGTTTTCACGTCCGATGTCGAACTCATTGACAGCACATTAGACTTTTCAGCGGCTAATACAGAAGTCAGATCTCTAAGCAGTCCAGAACGATCAATCGCTATCACTCGCAAACGAATTTTGTAACCACCTGAGTAATTCTCTCCCCAGACAACCTCTACCGAACGCTCAGGGTGAGCACGGATCAGCTCCTTGACTTGATCACAATCGGCGCGATGCACCGATATACCGCGGCCTTTAGTAATGAAACCGAAAATCTCATCACCGGGAACGGGTTGACAACATCTAGCGATGTGGCTCATAAGATTGCCTACGCCGTCAACCTCTACCTGTCCAGAGCCTTTTCTGGCGGGTTTGCTATGGCTCTTTTTAAGCAGATCTTCGAGCACCTCTTCATCAGACAGCTCGTTGGTACGCAGCTTACTCTGTACATGGTTGACCACCTGATTCAGGCGAACATCGCCACCGCCGATCCCCGCTAGGAGATCATCCATGCTGACCATGTTAAAGCGTTCAACCGCTGATTGAGCGTCTTTGACCTTTAAATTAGTGCGTGCAAGCTCATTTTCAAGCATCTCTCGGCCGGCAACAATATTTTTATCTCTGTCTTGCTGCTTAAACCAATGTTGGATCTTAGAGCGTGCTCGCGATGTTTTTATGTAGCCTAAGCTAGGATTAAGCCAATCTCTTTTCGGATTGGGGTTTTTAGAGGTGATAATTTCAATCCGCTGCCCAGTGTCAACTTGATAAGTAAACTGCACGATGCGGCCATCGACCTTAGCGCCAATACACTTATGGCCGACATGCGAATGAATATAGTAGGCAAAATCCAGCACCGTTGAACCCAGCGGCAGATCAACCACCTCACCACTTGGGGTAAAGACATAGACGCGGTCTTCAAATACTTGACTACGCACCTCTTCAACTAGGTTACCGCTTTCAGCAACATCTTCTTGCCACTGCAGAATCTTACGTAACCAATTAATCTTCTCTTCATAGCCGCTCTGTTTACCACTGCCACTGGCACTACCCTCTTTGTATTTCCAGTGGGCGGCAACACCGAGCTCAGCATCTTCATGCATCTGTTCGGTACGAATTTGGATCTCGACGGTTTTAGCCTCTGGCCCCACGACAATGGTGTGGATAGACTGATAACCATTTGGCTTGGGATTTGCGACGTAATCGTCAAATTCGCTAGGGATATGATGCCAAAGGGAATGCACTACACCCAATGCCCCGTAGCAATCTTGTAGTCTGTCGGTGACAATTCTAACCGCTCGAACATCAAACAGCTCATCAAACTTAAGCTGTTTGCCATTCATCTTCTTCCAGATACTGTAAATGTGTTTTGGACGGCCATAGACCTTGGCTCGGATCTCGTCCTTATCTAATCGCGCTTGCAGTTGGCTAACGAAGTCATCGATAAAGGTTTCTCTATCAATACGCTTACCATCAAGTTGCTTGGCGATATCTTTGTAGGTTTGCGGATGTAGGTAGCGAAAAGAGATATCTTCTAGCTCCCATTTTAACTGCCCAATACCAAGACGGTTGGCGAGCGGTGCATACACGTCGGCAATTTCTCTGGCAATGAGCACCTTAACTTCTTCATCGGCATTTTTAATTTCACGCAGTAAACAGATACGCTCAGCGAGTTTAATGACCACTGCCCGCACATCTTCCACCATCGCCAGCAACATCTTACGAATGTTGTCTATTTGCGGCTCAGCATTGCGGGTTTGGTTATCGATTTTCAACGCGCCAATGGCATTCATGGTTTCAACGCTAGACACTAGGATTTCAAGTTTTGGGCCAAAGCGCTGGTGAATATCTTCTTGAGTGATTAAGTCCGCATCAAAAACAACAAACAATATTGCCGCTTGCAGGGTTTCGATATCCATATTCAAGGGGGCAAGAATTTCAATCATCTCCCGTGCACGTTGCAGCACAGGAAGGTTGACCTCTTTATTCTGGCCAACTAATAACTCAACCTGAGTGATTAACTCCAAAAGAGTTTTGGCTTCGTTGGAATCACTAATATAACGTTTCACCCACTCTTCTAGTTGAAAGTGAGGGTCGTTAAAATGTGCTTCACGAACTGATACCATCGTCTATTATTCCTTTACATCCCGAGGTGGACTAAACCAAACACATCAATCCAAACCTATTAAAATTCAGACCCTCTATCTTCAGCATTCAGCGAATATTGTCAATGAACAAAAGCTGACAATC
Organism: Shewanella abyssi; assembly: GCF_023284025.1. Lineage (GTDB taxonomy): Bacteria > Pseudomonadota > Gammaproteobacteria > Enterobacterales > Shewanellaceae > Shewanella > Shewanella abyssi. Next base: position 82,169 of record NZ_JAKIKR010000005.1, read on the forward strand.
GTAACTAAAATTGTCTGTTAATCCCGTTCAAATAGTGCCATTGATTCTAAATGGTGGGTTTGTGGAAACATATCCACCATTGCTATCTTTTTAAGGCTATAACCTTGCTTCAATATCACTTCACTATCGCGGGCTAAACTTGCAGGGTTACAAGATACGTAAACTAACGCTTTAGGTTTAAGCTTCTTGAGCGATAACATGCTTTCATAAGCACCAGCTCTAGCAGGATCAATGAGCATTTTATCAACTTTGCCGAGCCATGGCTCTTGTGACAAATCAGCACTTAAATCAGCATGGAAAAAAGAGACTTTATCTAAACCGCTATGCTCTGCGTTCAGCGTTGCCTGAGTGACCATTGCCGGCACTCCTTCAACACCTATAACTTCAGCGCCTTTTTCAGCTAATGGCAAACTAAAATTGCCGATACCACAAAACAGATCAAGCACTCGCTCATTGGCTTGAGGGTTAAGCCAGTCTACCGCTTGCTTAACCATCGCTTGGTTAACCGCAGCATTAACCTGGATAAAGTTACCCGCTGAAAACTTAAGCTCAGCATTGCTGCCACTAAACCCATAAAACGGCTGCTCACCCTTACCGCTAAGATACTCAGTCTCGGCATCATCGTCTTGCAACACTAGGTTAAGGGCGTTGCTCTCACCGAAAGAGGCCAAACGCTGACGATCTTTATCCGATAAAGCTTTGGTGATCCGTAGAACGACAAAAATACCATTATCAGCTTGGGTCAACTCTACATGGCCTAACGCTTTTTTACCGCTGAGCTGATTGAGTAAATAAGCAAGGTTGGGGATTAATGCCGACAGCGGTTTGGCAAGAACAATACATGATTGGATCTCTACAACGTCACTGCTGCTACTTGCTCTAAACCCTAAACTAATATGCTTGGTATTTTTATCAAACCAAGTCGCTAAGCGGGCTCGCCTACGATAATGCCACGGCGAGTCGCTCAATGTATCACAGACTTCACCAGCCTCAGTTTGAGCAAATTTAGCCACCAATTCCTGCAATGCGTTAGCTTTATGTGTTCGTTGAGCAGCGATATCTAGATGCTGCAGATCACAACCACCACACTTATCATAATGCGGGCACGCGGGCTCGACACGCTGGTTTGATGGATTTTCAACGCTTAACAGCTTTGCTCTAGAAAATTTCTTCTTCTGCTCGGTTAACTGTACTTGCACGGTTTCGCCTGGCAGTGCGCCGTTGATAAACACTATCTTACCTTGATGATGAGCAATACCTGCACCGAGATGATCCAGCTTTGTCACTGTCAAAGATAACTTCGATGATAATTGTTTAGACCTATTTGGTTTTGCTTTAAAAAATTGTGCCATTTTACTCTCTAAATAGATAAAAAAACTGGCCAACACAGGCTGTTACTGGCAGTCTATCGAATACTCTCACTATATTTATCGGTAACGCAGTCGTCTCATGAATGAAGCCAACAATATGACCAAGTACAGCCTACGTTCATGGGTTCTGGTATTGGCGTTAGCTCCGACTATTTTAGTGGGTATTTTATTGGGCAGCTATTTTACCATAAATAGATTCTATGAACTTGAAGAAACACTCATAGAGCAAGCGAGTAATATCATCGAGCCTTTAGCGATTGCCGCTGAGGTAGGTTTAGACAGTAAAGATTTTGAAACAACCAAGCGCTTAATCACCGCCGCCCAGCTCAACAAAGCCTCTTTAGTGCAATTTATTGCTATTTTTGATATCGACAACCGCGTTATTGTTACCTCGCATCATTATAAAAATCATGAAGTCATGCGTTACGACAAACCTCTCAGCTCCATGCTAAGAACTGAACTGGAGCAAGTAGGTGACAGCATGATTTTGCGCAGCCCTATTTTTAAAAGCAACGCAATCAACCCGGTCGATAGCTTCGATGAAAATAGCAACCGAATCTCAATAGAGACAGTTAAGCTCGGCTATATATCAATATTGATCAATAAAGAAAATGCGCTGCTTGAGCAACATAGAGCCGCTGTAGCCGCGTTTATCATTGTTCTGATTGGGGTGCAACTGAACCTATTTTTTACATTCAGGCTGGTTAAAAACGTCACCCAACCTATTACCGAAATGGTACGTGTGGTCGCAAAAATTCGTGAAGGTAAACTAGACACCCGTTTAACGGGCAACCTCATTGGTGAGCTAGACCTGCTCAAACGCGGCATCAATGCTATGGCGGGCTCCTTGTCTGAATACCATGATGAGATGCAACAAAATATTGATCAAGCCACATCAGATTTAAGAGAAACACTAGAACAGATTGAGATCCAAAACGTTGAGCTAGACATAGCCAAAAAACGTGCGCTTGAGGCGAGTCGAATTAAATCTGAATTCTTAGCCAACATGTCCCATGAACTGCGTACCCCGCTCAATGGCGTGATTGGTTTTGCAAAGCAGTTATTAAAAACACCATTACACTCCAGTCAGCAAGACTATATTCGCACCATTGAGGGCAGTGCTACCAACCTGCTCAGTATCATTAATGATATTTTAGATTTCTCTAAGCTGGAAGCGGGTAAAATGGTGTTAGAGAATATGCCGTTTTCTTTACGTGAAGTCATCGAAGAAACCGTGACGATGTTGTCTAGCAGTGCACAAGAAAAAGAGATTGAGTTGGTGGTCGACGTTGACCCGCGTATTCCTGAGGATGTGACTGGCGATGCGATGCGTTTTAGCCAAATCCTGACCAATTTAGTCGGCAATGCGATTAAATTTACCGACAGTGGCAGTGTGCTGCTTAAGATGCAACTGGAAGAGATCGCCAACGGAAAAGTGCATGTCCGCAGTGAAATTATTGATACTGGCATCGGTATTGATGCCGAAAAACTGCTCTCTTTATTCCAAGCTTTCGGCCAAGCTGATTCATCCATTTCACGACGCTTTGGGGGGACTGGGCTTGGGCTGGTAATTACCAAGCGTTTGGTGAACCGCATGGGTGGCCAAATAGGGTGTAACTCTGAGCCACAGCAAGGCTCTACCTTCTGGTTTTCGCTACCGCTTAATCTAAGCCAATATCCCATCAGCGATACTTTACCCATAGGCACGCTTAAAAATAAAAGCATTTTACTCTTTGAACCAAACCCGTTATCACATCATGCCGTTGAACGTATGCTGCTGCGCTGGGGACTTAAAGTCACCAATGTTGCCAGCAGCAAACAACTCGAATTTATTGTAACTCAGTCAAATCACTTGTTTGATTATGGGCTCTTTAGTTGTAAAGGAATCGCTGCCGGGGGTAACGGTATTGACGTGCTTAAAGTCGCCAAGCCTAAGATCAACTACTTGATGTTGATAAGCAATAGCGTCGAAAGTGAAGAGCTCTTTTCACAAATGAGCCCCTATATCGACAAACAACTCACCATGCCGATTGGTGAGAGAAAACTCTCGAGTAGCTTAATAGATCCACAATCATCACTTGAAGCAAGAGCCTTACCAATGCTTTCAATGCGAGCAACTCCGGCGGTGAGAGAAAACTTAACCGTACTGGCGGTTGACGATAACCCAGCCAATTTAAAGCTTATCGACACATTACTAAAAGAGCTAGTGACCCAAGTGCTCATCGTCGATAATGGTGATGCTGCCGTCACCATTGCAAAACAACGCAGTTTTGATCTTATTTTTATGGATATTCAGATGCCTGGCACGGATGGTATTAGTGCGACTAGACAGATAAGACAAAACTCAGCCAATCGCAATACGCCCATTATCGCTGTCACCGCCCACGCTATCGCTGAAGAGCGAGAACGCATATCATCGAGTGGTATGGATGGCTACTTGCCCAAACCTATTGATGAAGCCGCGCTCAAGGATGTGATCCACAAATGGAAAAACAAGCCTAAGTTCACCCATTTTGATCAGCGCATCTTAAATTGGGAACTGTGCTTGACCCAGGCCAATAACAAGCCAGACTTAGCAATTGATATGCTAAAGATGTTATTAAAATCACTGCCTGAAACCTTGGAGCATATCAACAGCGCACTCACTAACTTTGATCAGCAAAGCATGCTTACCTGTATTCATAAACTACACGGTGCAAGTTGTTATTGCGGCGTCCCGACCACCCAACAACTTTGCCAAGAGATAGAGTCAGGGTTAAAGCGTGGTGTTGCCGTAGAAGATATAGAACCTGAAATCCTTGAGTTACTTGATGAGCTAACTAAGGTAGAATCAGCCGCTAATCAAGTGATCACCCAGCTATCAGTGGAAATAAAAGATGACAAATAAACCGGGCTTTTTTCAACGCTTAAAGGGGCTATCGCTAGCGCAAAAGAAACTTTTTGCTATCGCACTATGTCAGCGGATGCTGCCCAATTATCAGCTTTTTTCTGAAGTGTGTGAATTTGGCAACCCCAAGGTGCTCGATACACTGCTCAACCTGCTTTGGCAGTCTATGTATGACAATAAGCTCAAGCTCAATTTAGAGTTGCAAATGGAACGTATTGAAGTTAATACGCCAGAACCTGCTGATTTTGACGTCTACGGTGTTTACCCAGCAATGGACGCAGCGGTAGCCTTAACGTCTTTGCTAAGCGCATTAGAAAGCAAGGTTGAAGAAGACATCACTAACATCAGCAAACTCTCTTCTGCCACGGTAGCCAACTATATTGAAGCAACCTGTGAGCAAGAGTTTGATAATGAAACCGAATTAGATGATTACATCTTTAACCATGACGTTATGATTGAGGAGAAAGAGGTACAAGAATTACTTCTGCAAGCCATCGAAGAACATCCGCACCTTAAGGCAGATTTTGTCAAAGAGTTCCGCCGAGAAGTGGTTGCCGTCGGCATATCAAATATAGGTATCGGTCCGTTAGAGTAAAATGACAAAAGAGTCGCTCTGTTAACCGCTAAAGCGGCTCTAGCTTTTCATCACTATTATTCCCACCCTTTAACTGTCCATCGAGAACAACTGTTCCGCTTTCGACTGCATAAACTCAATAAACAGCTTTACCTTCAAAGGTTGGTGGCTGCGTTGATGGTACAAGATTGAAATCCGCCTTTTCTCGCCAATCCATTCAGGTAACAGCGTCGTCAACTGGCCATTCTTAAGTTGGTTTTTCACAAAAAGCGTTGGACCGTATAACACCCCTCCATTATCAACTGCTGCTTTCACAGCACCATTGAGCTCACTTAATGTCAGTTTGGCCGGCCCATCATAATAAAAACTCTCTCCTGATGGGTGCTTTAGTGTCCAGTTAAACAAAGGCCAGACTTTAATCAACGCGTGTTGTTCCAAATCGCTTGGGTGACACAAGCGAGGTGCTTTAGCCATATAGCTTGCAGAAGCAAACAAACCATAATTGAGTACGCCAAGAGAACTCGAAATCCAAGACGAATCAGGTTGAGTTCCACCGACAATGGCAACATCAACACCTTCATCAATAAGATCAATCACGTTATTATTTTGTACAATATGCAGCTGAATATCTGGGAACTTTTCACAAAACTCGTTAATGGCATGGATGAAAATCATCGAAATAATGGATACAGGAGCAGCTATTCTTAAGGTGCCTTCCGGCTTATCCACCGCTGCACCTCTGATACTGTCAAACTGAGAGACTATAGCCTGATACTGCTGAAACAGCGCTATCCCCTCTTCCGTTAAGCGAAGCTTACGGGTACTGCGCATTAATAACTGCTTATCTAGCTGTGTTTCCAGTTTAGTCAGTTTGCGGCTTACCGTTGCAATTGGCATCTCCAGCTCTTTAGCTGCTTGGGAAAAGCTACCCGCATTCACTAAATGAACAAATTGGTAGATCAGCTGTAGTTCCAAGCCAAAATTGCTATTCATCGATATAAATCCTGCCATAAAAATGGGATCGGCTACGACCTAAGGTCAATAGTATAGCAAAGCGCAACTATGGTAATGTTCTAGCTCAACATTATACGTCTTTTACCCGTCCTTAGAGAATGATATGCCTGCAGTCATAACGCCACTCCTTGCTGTATTCGGCATCATGTTGATAGGCGCTTTAGTTCAAAAGTCAAAGCTATTACCCGTTGAAACCGATCAAGTCCTAAACCAATTTGTTTACTATATTGCGTTTCCGGCCATTATGTTGATCACCTTAGCCCAAACCCCACTCAACGACATCTTGCACTGGGGGTATATTGCAGGCTTTAGTGGTGCCATGCTAATAAGCTATGTGATGACATTAATCATCTCACTTTGGGCAAATCCAGCACAAAATGCGCTAGCGTCTATGCGAGCGCTGAATGCCACTTTTGGCAATACTGCTTTCATCGGTATTCCCCTAATGGCGATGCTGTTTCCAGCGAATCAATCGGCATTGGCAGCGGCGGCTATCGCCAGTTTATTATCAGTGTTAATTTTTGCCATTGCGCTGGTGTCATTAGAGATGATAGGCAGAAGGCAACAAAGTTCTGCATTTAAAATTATTAGCCTCGCCCTACTACAAAATCCAATTGTGATTGGCAGTATGGTGGGGATTAGCCTGTCAGCGCTAACCATTACCTTACCAGACAGTATTGCACTCATCATCCGTCAACTTGGTATGACTTCAAGCCCTTGTGCTCTGTTTGCCATCGGTATGGTGCTGGCAAAGTCGGCTCAATACCAAACTTCAAGCCACATGATTAGCCTGAAGCAGTTGGCTGAGATCAGTGCCGTCAATACGGTTAAGTTGTTGCTTCAGCCACTAATAACCTACTTGCTCATGCTTAGCTTAAACGTCGATCCACAATGGATTGCCATGGGCGTAATACTCGCTGCACTTCCTACTGCCGCCAGCGTCTACCTACTGGCGCAGCGTTATCAAACTCAAGTGATCACCAGTGCTCAAGGAATACTACTTGGCACCCTGCTCAGCTTTATCAGCTTACCGTTTTTAGAAGCCTACCTCCTAGGCTAATCGATAGGGATTGATTTCAACTCTACAAACACAAACGTAAGACACTGATAAACTTATATAAAAAATAATTATTCACTATAAATACAAATTTTTCGTTGTATGTATCGTTTAATTTTCAAACTAAACATTTACTGTATATAAAAACAGTATATACTGTGTGTCAATACAGTACTTCAGATAGGACGTTACTATGCTTTGCCAACTCAGCATTAATAATTTTGCTATTGTACGTTTTTTAGAACTCGACTTTAAATCCGGCATGACCAGTATTACTGGTGAAACAGGCGCTGGTAAATCCATTGCTATTGATGCATTAGGGTTATGCCTAGGCAATCGCGCTGACGCTAATACCATTCGACCCGGTGCAACTAAAACTGAAGTGAGTGCAAGGTTTTCCCTATCTGATATTCCACTGGCAAAACGCTGGTTAGAAGACAATGATCTTGAACTCGATAATGAGTGTATTTTAAGGCGTACGATTAATAATGATGGTCGTTCACGCGCATACATCAATGGTAACCCCGTTCCGCTGGCCCAAGTAAAATGCCTAGGACAACTGCTCATTGGGATCCATGGCCAACATGCCCACCATGCAATGTTAAAAAGTGAACATCAACTTACTCTGCTTGATAGTTACGCCAACCATAAGATGTTACTCGATACGGTAGCCACTCGTTATCATCGATGTAAAATCGTGGAGAAACAGTTGCATGAACTAGAGCAGGCACAACATGAAAGGCTTGCACGTAAGCAACTGCTGAGCTATCAGGTTGAGGAGCTTGATGAGTTTTCCATTGCTAAAGGTGAGTTTGAAACCATTGAGGCTGAACATAAAAAACTTGCCAACAGCACTGCATTAATCGAGTTATGTCGCAGTCAGTTAACTATTTTACAAGATAACGATCAAGCTAGTGTTGAGTCATTGCTCAATACTTCAATCAGTCAGGGGCAAGATTTAGAAAGTTATGATCCAGAGCTTGGCAGTGTTGTCGCCATGCTCAATGATGCTCTCATTCAAGTACAAGAAAGTAGTAGTGAGCTTGAGCGATATTTAGAGGGCTTAGAGCTAGACCCTGAATACTTTGAACAACTAGAGCTACGGATCTCTACAGCACTGCAACTGGCGCGCAAGCATCATGTCAATGCTAACGAGCTGTATGATCACCATCAAAGCCTGTTGAATGAACTCAACGAGCTTGACTCTGATGAGGACAAACTTGATGAGATCCGCAATCAACTGCAAAAGAGTCAGCAAGCCTATTTGAACCATGCAAGAAAGTTAAGCCAAAGCCGTAGCCGATATGCAAAAGAGCTAGATAAAAAAGTCACTCAATCGATTCATGAACTGAGCATGCCGAAGGGGAAATTCAGTATCGCAGTCAACTTTAATCCAGCTATTATGAATGCTCATGGTTGTGATGCCATTGAGTTTCTGGTGACCACCAATCCTGGTCAACCCTTGCAACCTATTGCTAAAGTCGCCTCTGGCGGTGAGCTAAGTCGGATAGGCCTCGGCATACAGGTTATTACCGCCAAGAAAGTAGCCACACCCACACTTATCTTTGATGAAGTCGATGTGGGGATCTCAGGTCCAACCGCAGCAGTGGTAGGCCGAATGTTACGCAGCTTAGGGGAGTCAACCCAGGTAATTTGTGTGACGCATCTACCGCAAGTTGCCGGTAACGGCCATCAGCATATGTTTGTTAATAAGAGCAGTAAAGCGGGTAAAACTGAAACATCAATGGTAGCCTTAGATAAAGACCAGCGGGTTGAAGAGTTAGCTCGTTTACTGGGAGGCGACACGATTACCTGTAATACGATTGCCAATGCCAAAGAGTTGCTACTGAGTTAACAAGCGCTCCAGCTTCTGTCAAATAGTCATTAAAAAAGGAGCTAACGATAGCTCCTTTTCACTTTCTACAATCTGTATCTTACTAAACTGAAAATGTTAAAGCAGATAGTAGGCTGCGGCGTGTAAGCAAATCAATGAAAATATACCTGCAAGTACATCATCAATCATAATGCCAAAACCGCCATGCACTTTCGCATCGAGCCAACGGATTGGCCAAGGTTTCAAAATATCAAAAAAGCGAAACAACACAAAACCGGCGAGCAACCATTGCCAACCCGCAGGTGCAGCAATCATAGTGATAAGTAAACCAGCAATTTCATCCCAGACAATTGCACCGTGATCATGCACGCCCATATCTTTCGCTGCTTTATCACAGATATAAAAACCAACTAAGACGCTCAAAAGCGTCAAACCGATATACCAAGGTAAGCTCAGTGGCGCCATTAATAGGTAAAGCGGTATCGCCGCAAGAGTACCAAACGTGCCCGGAGCCTTGGCCGCTAAACCAGAACCAAACCCTAATGCCAAAAAGTGGATAGGGTTTTTGAGAGACAGCTTGGTCAGTGCTTTATCTTTTGAAAGTAAATTAATCACTAAAGTGCTCGAATCCAAGGTTAATCGGTTCAAATGGCTGTTTATCTAACAACAGCTTCAACTTACCACCCATGCAAATTTGGCCAATTTGAGTAAACTTAACCCCGGTTTCAGCCAGTGCGATCTCTAGTGCGCCTTTTTGCGCTTCAGAGACGGTAAAGAGTAGTTCATAATCCTCACCACCGGTTAGCGCATAGCTTAGCGCAGTCTCAGCTGAGACACTGGCTTTTAACTGATGGGATAAAGGTAACTTATCGACATTAAGCGTAGCGCCAATATTTGAGGCTTTCAATACATGTTGAATATCAGAGACTAACCCATCTGAAATATCAATAGCACTCGATGCTAGCGTACGCAGTGCCTGACCCGCTAATACTCTTGGAGTCGGTCTGTAATGACGATTAATAAGATAGCTTCTATCGTTCTCATTGCAGTTCGCTTTCCCACGCAGTAGATCTAGCCCTAAAGCTGAATCTCCTAATGTGCCGGTAACGTAGATCCAATCACCATTTCTTGCGCCGCTGCGGGTCAAACCAGAATGCTTGGGTACTTGGCCATTAATAGTGATGGTGATAGAACGTGGACCGCGAGTGGTATCACCACCAACGAGTGCGACGCCATAATATTCGGCAATTTCAAATAGTCCGGCACTGAAATCCGCCAGCCAATTTTCATCAACTTCAGGCAAGGTTAACGCCAATGTCATCCAAGCGGGCTCAGCCCCCATAGAGGCAAGATCAGATAAGTTAACGGCAAGGGATTTGTACCCTAGATCGTTTGCTGGAATATTAGGAAAAAAGTGCACATTTTCCACTAGGGTGTCACAAGATATAACGACGGACTTATTTTCGGCAGGTTCAACAATGGCACAATCATCACCAATGCCAAGCGCCACATCTTTTCGAGACTGGGCACGCCCAGTAAAAAAGCTTTCGATTAATTGAAATTCTTTCACAATACCAATCACAAATTAACAGTGGTTTGAAGAAAAAAGAGCGCCTAATAGCAAGAGAGTCTTGCCAATTATTTAAGTTACGTTCGGTATATGCAGCGATTAAATGCCAAGCAACAACCATACAAGTACGGTGCTCTTTTAGTCATACAAAAACGGCATCCGAAGATGCCGTTTTTACTATTTAGTTCTTGCTACTAGCTTATCCAGAATACCGTTAACGAACTTATGTCCATCTTCGGCACCGAATGTTTTGGCTAGCTCGATAGCTTCGTTAATCGCTACCTTGTAGGGTACATCCTTACGGAAAGTCAACTCATAAGTCGCTAAGCGAACAATCGCTTTTTCGACCGGATCAACTTCATCCAAAGGACGAGTCAAAAATGGAGTGATTAGCTCGTCCAATTGACTCTTCTTTGTTGCTACGCCAGCTAATAGCTCACGAAAGTAAGCTATATCGACACCATCAACATTTTGTTCAGTTAGAAACTCATGCTCTATATCAGCAATATTGTTGCCACTTAGCTGCCAAGAATATATGGCCTGAACCGCTAAACGACGTGCCTTTCGGCGCTCTGAAGGCTTCATTAAATTGTCCTAAATTACAGGTGTTCTTCAAGTGCTTGCAACACGTTAACCATCTCTAGCAGACCCAAAGCAGCTTCGCCACCTTTGTTACCTGCTTTTGTACCTGAACGCTCAATTGCTTGTTCAATAGTATCTGTGGTTAAAACGCCGAATGAAACAGGAGTATCAAATTCAAGTGCAACTTGAGCTAGACCTTTATTACATTCGCCTGCAACAAAATCAAAATGAGGTGTACCACCGCGGATAACCGCACCAAGTGAAATTATTCCGTCAAATTTTCCGCTTGCCGCAACGCGACGTGCAGCAAGTGGCAATTCAACCGCGCCAGGCACTTTAACTACAGTGATGTTTTCATCTGCAACTTGGCCAAAACGCTTAAGAGTGTCTACCGCACCATTAAGCAAACTATCTACAACAAAGCTGTTGAAACGTGAAACTACAATCGCAATCTTTGCGTTTTTCGATTCGATATTACCTTCAACTACGTTCATTTATCTTACCTAAATTAGCTTAATTACCCAGCATGGGGGCGGAAGAGGCGGTATGATACCACAGCCGTTAACGCTGATCCCTATGCAATTTATAAGAAAAGTACTAAATTACCTCTTGGATGGTTTTCACCTCCAAAATTGTATTTTATTCTGCTATATAATCAGTGACTTCTAAACCAAAACCTGACAGTGAATGATAACGCTTCGGTGAGCTCAATAAGCGCATTGATGTCACGCCTACATTTGCTAGGATTTGCGAGCCCACGCCAACTTGACGCGAAGTTCCTTGCCACTGAGGAGCAATCGGTGCACTACCGTTATCTTCAGCTTCAAATGCTTTCACTTTTGCGAGAATGTCGCTGCTATGTTCTTGATGCCCGAGCAGTACCAGTACGCCGCCGTCTTCGCTAATGCGTTGCATTGCTTTTTCTAATGGCCAACTGCGCTGTTGATCGCGCTCTGAATGTAACAGGTCATTAAAGGTATTCTGCAGGTGGACACGTACAAGCATGTTCTCAGTAATAGCGCCTTTGACTAATACATAGTGTAATTGGTTGTCGATAGTGTCGCGGAAAGTCAGCATATCGAACTCACCAAAACGGGTTGGCAATTTACATTGCGCTTCTCGAACTACACTGGTTTCTTTAGTGTTGCGGTATTCAATTAGGTCGGCAATGGTGCCCATCTTTAACCCGTGCTTTTCAGCGAAGATTTCAAGATCTGGACGACGGGCCATGGTGCCATCATCATTTAATATTTCAACGATGACTGATGAGGCTTCAAAACCTGCAAGTCTTGCTAAGTCGCAACCTGCTTCAGTATGACCGGCACGGATGAGTACCCCGCCCTCTTTTGCCATCAATGGAAATATATGGCCAGGCTGAACAATATCACTAGGCTTAGCATCTTTGCCCACAGCCGCTTTAACCGTAACGGCGCGATCTTGCGCTGAAATACCAGTCGTCACGCCTTCGGCTGCTTCAATAGACATGGTAAAGTTGGTCGAGAACTGTGCATTGTTGTTAGTGACCATCAACGGCAGGTTTAACTGTTGGCAGCGCTCTTTAGTCAAGGTTTGGCAAATAAGGCCGCGACCGAAAGTCGCCATAAAATTTACCGCCTCTGGCGTTACCATGTCAGCAGCCATAATAAGGTCGCCTTCATTTTCTCTATCTTCGTCATCCATCAAGATAACCATCTTGCCTAGACGAATATCTTCGATGATCTCTTCTATATTATGTAGCGCCATGTTTAGACCTTTATTTTGTATTGCTGCATTAGCTGAGGTCGCTAACTTTTATGCCTATGCTGGCAAAGCAGTCTATAAATTTATATGATTATTTTTTTGAGCCTCTAAAGATAAATTCTATCTTTAAAATCGCCTTAAGCCAGTTTTTAACGTAAAAACCCTGAGCGAGCTAACAATTCCATGGTAACTTCAGACTTGGGTTGTTGTTCTGCCTGCTCTGATGAATAGCTCATCAACCTTTCTAAATGACGGGCAATAAGGTCAACTTCAATATTAACGTTATCGCCAGCCTTTAAGTTTATTAAGGTTGTTTCACCCGCAGTATGGGGAACGATAGTTAATCTAAATCGATGCCCTTGCACCTCATTAACCGTTAAGCTCACACCATCAATGGTAATTGAGCCTTTGTGTGCGATATATCGCCCCAGTTCTACCGGAGGTGATAACCAAAACTCTATCGCCTGGCCACGGACTTGTCTATCATCAACGCGGGCGATGCCATCAACATGGCCACTGACCATATGGCCACCTAATCTTGTTGTTGGCGTGACTGCTTTTTCTAAATTAACTGCGGTGCCGACGGCATAGTTTGCAAAGCCTGTAAGGCTAACCGTCTCAGCTGAGATATCGGCAACATAGCCATCTGCATGTCGCTCAACTACGGTGAGACATACACCATTGGTTGCAATGCTGTCTCCAAGTTTTACGTCCGACAGATCAAGCTTAGCGCTGGCTACAGTTAATCGAATATCATCACCACGACGTTCAACTTTTCGTAAATGACCTACAGATTCAATAATTCCGGTAAACATAAAGTTAATTACTCATTCTTAACGTCAAGCGAGTATCTTTACCCACTTTGCGTTCATCTATTACATTAATACTAGGGATCTGTGACATGGTCTCAAATTGGGGTAAGGCAAGTAAGTCTCGCCCTTGAGCGCCCAGTATCTTCATTGCTTGATATAAAATAATTTCATCAGCTAAGTGATCGCTAACAAACGCACCAGCAAGTGTGCCACCAGCCTCAACTAATACTGAGTTACAGGTTTTGCCAAGTAAAGTAAGCACAGCCATAAGGTCGACTCGATTTTCTTTGGCGGGCAATATCTGGTGGCTAACATGAGCCGGCCATGCCGACTTAATATTCTCAGGGTAGTCACAAGTACTAATGAGTAAAATAGGGCTGTCGATGGAAAACATCTTAAGCTCAGCACCGAGCCGTGCTTGGCTGTCTAATACTACACGCATCGGTTGATGCAGTTCTGCAGGGGCGATCTCATTTGATAAAGAACCTAACTCGCTATGGCGTACATTTAAACTGGGGTCATCAGCCAAAACGGTTTCAACACCGGTGATCAATGCGCAATGTCTTGCACGCACCCGCTGTACATCTCTACGGGCTTCTGGGCCAGTAATCCACTTCGACTCGCCATTCGATAATGCCGTTTTACCATCAAGGCTAGCAGCCAGCTTTACCGTTACCCAGGGTAACCCCTGCTGCATTCTCTTCAAAAAGCCTAGGTTAACCTGCTTAGCAGCGTCGGTTAATAAACCAACATCAACTTGAATACCTGCATCGCGAAGCATGGCAATACCACGACCAGAGACTTGTGGGTTAGGATCGGTCACGGCAATAACAACGCGGCTAACGTTGCTTTCGATTAATGCTTTGGCACAAGGCGGGGTTCGGCCATAATGGCTGCAGGGTTCTAATGTGACGTACGCGGTCGCACCAACGGCATCTTCACCCGCCATATTAAGCGCGTAGACTTCAGCGTGAGGGCCACCGGCACGAATATGGTAACCTTCGCCAACAATCACACCGTCTTTAACTAATACGCTGCCAACACAAGGATTGGGTCTGGTGGTATAGAGCCCTTTTTGCGCTAACTCAATAGCAAGACTCATCATTTGATTGTCTTCAGTTGACCACATAGTAAAATGAGTTCCGATTAATCAATAAGGTAATTAAGGAGGTATAACTATTTCTGTAAGTCTGCGATAGCTTCACCAAACTCTGATACGTCTTCAAATGCGCGGTAAACCGAAGCAAAGCGGATGTAGGCTACTTTGTCTAAGTTAACCAATTGGTCCATCATCAAGTTACCAATCAGCTCGGATTTAACTTCACGCTCTCCCGTTGCACGCAACATCGACTTAATCTTAGTCAATGATTGCTCGATTTGGTCCATAGACACCGGTCTTTTCTCGACCGCTCTAAGCATACCGCCGCGCAGTTTCTCTTCATCAAAAGGTTGGCGACTACCATCTTGTTTTACCACTCGAGGCATCACAAGTTCAGCACCTTCAAATGTAGTGTAACGCTCATGGCATTGCACACACTCTCGACGACGACGTACTTGATGGCCATCGGCGACAAGTCGCGAATCAATCACTTTAGTGTCTGTTGCGCTGCAAAATGGACAATGCATCGGGCCTCCGGTCTGGTTTTAGAAGTCGTTAGGTTAACGGTTTAAGAAAAACCATTATAAATTACCAACAAAAATGGCCGCATAAATGCGGCCATTAAAGTTTACCTGATTTAACGCTTAAGGTTAACCGTAAACAGGGAACTTAGCGCACAATTCAAGAACCTGCGACTTTACCCGCTCGCTAACAGCAAGATCTGAAATGTCATCAAGCACATCACACATCCAGTTAGTCAGCTGCACAGACTCGTCCTCACCAAAACCACGACGGGTTACAGCTGGAGAACCAATACGTAGACCCGATGTCACAAAGGGTGAACGTGGGTCATTAGGGACTGAGTTTTTGTTGACGGTAATGTTGGCATTACCGAGCGCTGCGTCAGCTTCTTTACCGGTGATATCTTTGCTGATCAAATCAAGCAAGAATAGGTGGTTGTCAGTACCGCCAGAAACAACATCATAACCACGTTCAATAAACGTGCGTGCCATTGCTTTTGCGTTAACAACAACTTGCTCTTGGTATGTCGTAAATTCAGGTTCTAGAGCTTCCTTAAATGCAACCGCTTTAGCAGCGATAACATGCATCAAAGGACCACCTTGACCACCTGGGAATACTGCAGAGTTAAGCTTTTTGTAAATCGCTTCATCATCAATGGCAGAAAGGATCAAACCACCACGAGGGCCCGCTAGGGTCTTATGCGTCGTTGTGGTAACAACATGCGCATGTGGCAGCGGGTTGGGATAGATACCAGCAGCAACAAGACCAGCAACGTGTGCCATATCAACGAATAGGTAAGCACCGATTTTATCGGCGATTTCGCGGAACTTGCCCCAATCAACGATACCTGAGTATGCGCTGAAACCAGCAATGATCATCTTAGGTTGATGTTCAACGGCCAGGCGTTCAACTTCAGCGTAATCAATCTTGCCTGTTGACTCGTCAATACCGTACTGAACAGCATTATAAAGCTTACCAGAGAAGCTAACATGTGAGCCGTGAGTCAAATGACCACCGTGAGCAAGGCTCATACCTAGTACAGTGTCGCCACCTTGAAGAAGCGCCATAAATACGGCAGCGTTAGCTTGTGAACCAGAGTGTGGTTGAACGTTAGCGTAGGTTGCGCCGAACAACTCTTTGGCACGAGAGATAGCAAGCTCTTCAACGATATCAACATGCTCACAACCACCGTAATAACGCTTACCAGGGTAACCTTCTGCATACTTGTTAGTAAGCTGAGAACCTTGAGCTTCAAAAACGCGAGGGCTAGTGTAGTTTTCTGAAGCAATGAGTTCGATGTGCTCTTCTTGACGACGAGTTTCATCTTCAATCGCTGCAAACAATTGTGGATCGTAATCCGCGATATTCATGTCTTTTTTCAGCATTATTCACTCCAGCTGTAAATTCTTATAGTAGGGTTGCGCGGTATGATACAGCGCAATTGATCACAATCCCAGCATTAGAAACATGAAATTACTTGCAATTTCCCATGAGCGACATTGGATAAAGAGCAAATTTACGCGGGAAACCTGCTCAGGGATTGTATTACATAGAAAAAACGCCTTTAATCTATCGATTCATTACCTTGTAGTGAATATACAGAAAACTCTGTTCTATAAATGAGCCTGCTCATCTGTCTTTATTCGCCGATAGTGGAATGCAGAATTTCGATGCTCAATTAACCCTCTAGCGCGATTTAACACCTTCCACCTAGTATCGATAGGCTAAGCGCACACTAGTACGGCTTTCACTATCATCATTGCGGTAAAAAATATTGCGATTATCAATACCCGCTAAAGTACCACTGCGATCAAGTCGCTCATGGTGCATGCTCAGACCGAACGTTTTGCTGATGGGCACTTCAAGATAAACTTCGTAACGATCACGGCTATCTTTAAAGTCTAAATCGCTCTTATTAGGATTCCAGTCACTACTGCGATTAAACTCTTTATCATCAATAGAATCCCATCGCTGGGAGGTGACTTTTAAGCCTAACAGTAGGTCTCTGTAACTCGCTTCAACTTTCACTTTTGCGGTGTGACCCAAGGCATAAGCATAACCGCCCTCCCAAAGCACAGATTTAGTTCCCCAAAACTGTCCACCTGAAGCACGGTAATCTTTACTGGCAAAGGGTTTCACCATACTAAAATCAGCAAAAATATCACCGCGGACGCTGACATTTACATCCGCATTTTGCCATTCACCGCCAACAGATAAGCCAATAACATTAATGGCAGCGTAGAAATCCTCTTCATCTTCCTGACCTAAACTACTGTATTCAATTCCCATAGACGGACCGACAAACCAGCTATGCCCCCAGGAATCACGTGAGCCCGTCATTGGCTTTACCTCATCAGTGTAACCTCCTAAAAAGAGTGACGATGACAGCTGCCAATCTTCTACCCCCTCTTCGGAGACACCCAGTTCCATATCAAGCTCAACCAAACTCGGTGTTGCCGATAACGCATCGTATTGGCCTTGCACGCTGTCGATGCTGGCTTCAACGCCAAACAGCATGGTCGTGGTGGAAATATCGGCCACAGCTTTAGTTGAATATAAAACACCAGTATAAATATCGAATTGATCTTGAGCTTTTCGTCGCTCAAAGCGGTTGGGCGAATCGTAACCAAACCAGCCACGTATGCTTCTTGATGGATTAAATACTGCCGCAAAGGTTGCCGGTACCCAACCGTCTTTAGTGTCTAACATCTCTGATAATTGGAACAAGCTTTCACCTAACACTGAACCACCAAAGGTGGTCACTATCTGATCGTTAATACTGACGACCTCTTTATACTCGGCAAACACTTCCCATATACCTGATGCCAAAAAGTTACCCAGCATTGACTCATAATAATTAAAATTATAATTACGGAACGCTTGATGGTAGAGCGCGCCAGCATATGCGTGCCCCCAATTCATGCCGACTTCATTATCATCAAGCTTCCACGATTCAGTCGTGACAATACGATCAACAAAATACTGGCCGGTATTGCCTTCAATCTCGTAATCAAAATCCTCTTTCATGCTCTCTTCGCCGGATTTATACAGCAGCTCACCCATAACCAAAACGACGCTAATTTCAGCTAACGCTCCCCACCAATCTTTCTCTATCAGTTGTGGTAATGTAATGGCGGGATCGCTTTGTGACTCACGAATAATAGCTGCTGAGGGATCTGCCTCATCGGCCCACACTGGCGCCTTGAGCGCAAAAATAACAGTCGCGAATACTGCATACTTTTTAATTTTCAATTTATTCCCTTAAATTAACCCATCAGATTGCTATCACAATCGTTACTGCAGCTCTATTTGGACTCGGCCACATCTTTACGTTAACAACTGTTACCGCGATGTTACATAAATCCAGTTGAAATATCAGCTAATCCACCCATTTGAGACAATACTTTTATTGAACTGCAGACCCCTAAGACAAAGTTCAGATTTAAGTTAAGCCGCGATTCGAGTAGAATTGCGGCCATTCCCAGTCAAAGAGAAATAAAATGGCTCAGTTTGTATATAGCATGCTTAGAGTGGGCAAGATTGTTCCGCCTAAAAAGCAAATTCTAAAAGATATCTCCTTAAGCTTTTTCCCGGGTGCCAAAATTGGTGTTTTAGGGCTCAACGGCTCAGGTAAATCAACCCTGCTGCGTATTATGGCCGGCCTCGATACTGAAATTGAGGGCGAAGCACGACCAATGCAAGATCTTAAAATTGGTTACTTGCCCCAGGAACCCAAACTCGATCCAAATCAAACGGTACGTGAAGCACTCGAAGAAGCCGTGTCTGAAGCAAAAAATGCACTGACTCGCTTAGATGAGGTTTATGCGCTTTATGCTGAACCTGATGCCGATTTTGATGCCCTCGCGAAAGAGCAGGGTCTACTTGAAGCCATTATTCAATCACAAGATGCTCATAACCTTGATGTGGTGCTAGAGCGCGCGGCTAACGCATTGCGTTTACCCGATTGGGATGAAAAGATTGCAGTACTCTCTGGTGGTGAAAGGCGCCGTATCGCTATTTGCCGACTGTTACTTGAAAAGCCTGACATGTTACTGCTCGATGAACCAACCAACCACTTGGATGCAGAATCCGTCGCTTGGTTAGAGCGTTTTCTACAAGATTACGCAGGTACTGTAGTGGCGATTACCCACGATAGATATTTCCTCGACAATGCCGCCGGTTGGATTTTAGAACTCGACCGTGGTGAAGGGATCCCATGGGAGGGTAACTACTCTTCGTGGCTAGAACAAAAAAATGCGCGTCTGCAGCAAGAATCAGCCACTCAAAGTGCCCGTCAAAAGACGATTGCTAAAGAACTTGAATGGGTGCGTCAAGGTGCTAAAGGGCGTCAGTCAAAAGGCAAAGCGCGTATGGCTCGATTTGAAGAGCTTAATACCAACGACTATCAAAAGCGTAACGAGACCAACGAGCTGTACATTCCGCCAGGGCCTCGCTTAGGTGATAAGGTTATTGAGATTAATAACCTGACTAAATCTTACGGTGACCGAGTACTGATCGACGATTTAAGTTTTTCAGTGCCTAAAGGGGCGATAGTCGGCATCATCGGTGCCAACGGTGCGGGTAAGTCAACACTGTTCAAAATGATCTCCGGTGCAGAGCAACCTGACAGCGGCACTGTTGAAATAGGTGAATCAGTACAGCTCGCGTCTGTTGAACAGTTCCGTGATTCAATGAATGATAAGAATACGGTTTGGCAGGAGATCTCCGGTGGCCAAGACATTATGCGCATCAACAACACTGAAATAGCGAGTAGAGCCTACGTTGGTCGCTTCAACTTCCGTGGTGGAGATCAGCAAAAAATCATCGGTACTTTATCCGGTGGTGAACGCAACCGCGTACATTTAGCCAAGCTAATACAAGCTGGCGGTAACGTGTTACTGCTCGATGAACCCACCAACGACTTAGACGTTGAAACGCTGCGAGCACTAGAAGAAGCCCTGCTCGAGTTTCCTGGTTGCGCCTTGGTCATTTCCCATGACCGTTGGTTCCTCGACCGCATCGCAACACACATTCTCGATTATCGTGATGAAGGTAAAGTTAACTTCTACGAAGGTAACTACACCGAGTACTCTACTTGGTTAAAAGACACCTTGGGTACCGACGTCGTCGAGCCCCATCGATTAAAGTACAAGCGAATGACTAAATAGCCATTCATTTATACATTTGAAACAGAGGCTTAGGCCTCTGTTTTTGTATGAAAACTAAAACTCTCTCTTCTCCCATTTCCACTGCCCTGCTGTTGATGACCTTTTCTAAGATATAAAAAGTACCTATAGCCCCAGTCATATAAACTGCCACAGCTTATTTCCAATTAAGCCACAAAAAAGATCAAAGTATGAGATGCTAGGTTAAAAATCAATGGAATAATAAGCACTAACACCATGGATGATAAAAACCTTCTTCCACAGAAAATCACGCTCAGTCTTCATTGGCAGCTGCAGAAAAGAAGCACTAAATAATGAACAATATTTTTCGCCTTTCATTACTGGGGCTAACCTTGCTTAGCCCGTTTGTCATTGCAGAGCCTGTTACCGAGTTTGACGGTCCCTACGTGATAACACCTAAACATGAGCAAACCATCGCTTACTGGGTTTGTGACAATAAGCTCAAGACCACCGCGGTTGTCAGCCAACAAGTGAGTCGTCCAGCTCACTGTGGTGATTTGCCAGAAGTGATGCTTTCAAATGACCTTAAACAAGTCATGCCTGACACCTATTCAGCTATTAAAAAAGTGGTCGCCTTAAGTGATGTTCATGGCCAATATGACGTTCTTATTACCCTGCTCAAAAATCAGAACATTATCGATAGCGACGGCAACTGGGCCTTCGGCGAAGGTCATATGGTGATGACGGGGGATATTTTCGACCGCGGCCATCAGGTGAATGAGGTGCTGTGGTTCATGTATCAACTCGACCAACAAGCCAGAGAGGCTGGCGGCATGGTACACCTATTAATGGGTAACCATGAGCAGATGGTACTTAATGGTGACTTGCGTTATGTACACCAGCGCTATGATATAGCGGCAACACTCATTGACCGCCCCTACGACAAGCTCTACGGCGCAGATACTGAAATAGGTCAATGGCTAAGAAGTAAAAACACCATCATTAAGATCAACGATGTGCTGTACATGCATGGTGGGATCAGCAGCGAGTGGATAACTCGAGAGCTTACACTAGCAAAAGCCAATTCGCTTTATCGACAGCATATTGGTACAGCAAAAAAAACGCTTAAGGCAGATGACCTGCTAAATTTTCTGTTCTTTGGTAATGGGCCAACCTGGTATAGGGGTTACTTTTCCGAAGCGTTTACCGAAACAGAACTCGATACCATCCTTAACTATTTTGCTGTAAAACGAATTGTGGTTGGCCATACTTCGCAAGAGAGAGTATTGGGACTGTTTCACAACAAGGTTATCGCCGTCGATAGCAGCATTAAAAATGGCCAATCAGGTGAACTACTCCTCATTAAGGATAATGACCTAACCCGTGGCTTATATAACGGCAGTCGCCAAACGCTTTGATCTATCACTAACGCTAAGAAACCTAGCAATACCAAGCACCAGTTAGTCACAATAGAGTAACTGACTGGTGCTAATTGCAACTGAGAGTATATGGTTTTATTGCTGCGCCCCCCGTTAACTCCCTTGAACTTATGCTTAAGCGCGACAAATGAAACCAGAAATAAAACAGATCGGCAACTATGTTAAAAACTCGCCACCACAGTGAACGCCCTGTAAATAACTAAATGCTAATTTTCGCTACTTTACATTGATTTACCCTACTGATGCTTTTTTTTTCTTAAAATACAGCCAACTTCGGCAGCGTTAAGTAATCATTCATGAAAACATCAACTTTTGTTATTCCTATCTTGCTCATAGTGGCGGCAACACTGACGTATAGCCGTTTATCTGAAGCTAAAAAAACGGATTCAAAAGAGCGAACGATTCGTACCGTCCCGGTGATCACTGGCACTGTTGAGCAACATGAACTTGCCCAATCGCTATCGCTCGTCGGTAAACTTGATGCTGAACAATCGGTCTTAATTGCCCCGCAAATCGCCGGAAAAATAGCTGCAATTAATATCAGTTCAAATCAAGAGATAAACGAAGGCCAGCTGCTCATTCAACTTGATGATGCAAAAGCGCAAGCAGCCCTTGCAGAAGCCGCCGCTTACCTTACTGATGAAAAGCGTAAGCTGACTGAGTTTTCAAAACTGATTAGTCGCAATGCAATTACCCAGACAGAGATTGATGCGCAAAAAGCCAATGTCGATATGGCGGCTGCAAGACTAGCAGCAGCCCAGGCAGACTTGGATTATCACTATTTAAGCGCGCCATTTTCTGGCACTGCTGGATTGGTCGACTTTAGCCAAGGGAAAATGGTGACCGCGGGTACTGAACTCATCAGCCTCGATGACCTGTCCAGTATGCGTTTAGATCTGCAAGTCCCGGAACATTATCTAGCGATGCTAAGCCCGGGAATGACCGTGGTCGCCACAAGCCGTGCTTGGCCAGATACTCACTTTTCCGGTGAGGTGACAGCTATCGATTCCCGGGTAAGCCAAGACACGCTCAATCTGCGTGTTCGGGTTCAATTCAACAACAACCATCATCAGCTAAAACCGGGCATGATGATGTCTGCCACTCTCGTTTTCCCAAGCGTATCTGAGCCTGTTATTCCCGTGCAAGCATTGGAGTACTCAGGTACCAATCGTTTCGTTTATGTCGTCAGCGAAGAGGGGATCGCGACGCGCACCAAAGTAACCTTAGGTGCCCGTATCGACAATCAAGTGCTTATCACCGCTGGCCTAGCCATTGGCGATAGAGTCGTCGTGCAAGGGTTGGTTAATATGCGTGATGGTTTACGTGTTGATGACTTACAGGTGAATAGTTTACAGCTTGATAGTTTGACTGATCCTGCAATTGCCCAAGATGCTGAGCAACAAACAGAGCCAGCGCGAGGTAGCATTTAAATGTGGTTGTCCGATGTCTCCGTAAAACGTCCTGTGGTTGCCATTGTCTTAAGCTTACTGCTTTGTGTCTTTGGAGCCGTGTCGTTTAGTAAGCTCGCGGTGCGTGAAATGCCAGATGTGGAAAGTCCAGTCGTCACCGTGATGACCACCTATGACGGCGCTTCGGCGACCATCATGGAAAGCCAGATAACCACAGTGTTAGAGAATGAACTGACCGGGATCAGCGGAGTTGACCAGATCCAATCGGTCACCCGCAACGGTATGAGCCGTATTACCGTGACGTTTTTTTTAGGCTGGAACCTAACCGCAGGCGTCAGTGACGTGCGTGATGCAGTCGCCCGTGCCCAGCGCCGACTGCCCGATGAAGCCAACGATCCTATCGTCTCCAAAGATAACGGTACTGGTGAGCCTTCGGTATATATCAATTTAAGTTCGTCGATTATGGACAGAACTCAACTTACCGACTACGCCCAGCGTGTATTAGAGGACCGTTTCAGCCTCATTAGTGGCGTCAGCAGTGTCGACATTTCTGGTGGCTTATATAAAGTCATGTACGTTCAGCTTAATCCAGAGCTTATGGCAGGCAGACAAGTGACCGCTAGCGACATTATTAGCGTGCTGAACCAGGAAAACGTCGAAACCCCAGGCGGTGAAGTCAGAAACGACACCACTGTGATGGCAGTAAGAACCGCAAGACTGTACCAAAAACCAGAAGATTTTGATTACTTAGTCATTCGCACGACCAACGATGGCAGTCCGATCTATCTGAAAGATGTGGCCAATGTATTTATTGGCGCTGAGAATGAAAACTCCACCTTTAGAAGTGATGGCGTGGTGAATATCAGTTTGGGCATAGTGCCGCAATCAGACGCCAACCCACTCGAAGTGGCTCAAGATGTTCATAAAGAGGTTGACCGCATTCAGCAGTTTCTGCCTACAGGAACAAACTTAATTGTCGACTATGATTCCACCGTGTTTATCGACCGCTCAATCGATGAAGTGTTTAATACCCTAGCGGTCACCGCTTTATTGGTGATATTAGTTCTGTACATTTTCATCGGCCAAGCACGCGCCACGCTGATCCCGGCAGTAACGGTGCCAGTGTCGCTGATCTCAGCATTTATCGCCGCTAACAGCTTTGGCTTTTCAATAAACTTATTAACCTTAATGGCGTTGATCCTATCCATTGGTCTTGTGGTCGATGACGCGATTGTGGTGGTTGAGAATATTTTCCACCACATCGAAAAAGGTGAGCCACCGATCCTTGCCGCCTATAATGGGACACGCGAGGTGGGTTTTGCGGTTGTCGCTACCACCGCCGTACTGGTGATGGTGTTTCTGCCGATCTCATTTATGGAAGGCATGGTTGGCCTGCTATTTACCGAATTTTCGGTGATGTTGGCGGTATCAGTTATTTTCTCCTCGATTGTCGCATTAACTTTAACCCCAGTGTTAGCCAGTAAACTGTTGAAAGCCAATGTTAAGCCTAGTCGTTTTAACCTCTGGGTTGAGTCATTATTCACTCGATTAGAGCTGTTTTACCGCAGCATGGTTAGCAAAGCGGTATCACTCAGATTAGCGGCACCGTTGGTGATTATTGCCTGTATTCTCGGCAGCGGCTTTTTGATGAATAAAGTGCCCGCACAACTCGCCCCACAAGAAGATAGAGGGGTGATATTCGCCTTTATCAAGGGCGCAGAAGGCACGAGTTACAACCGCATGGCTGCCAATATGGAGCTAGCAGAAAAGAAGCTCATGCCACTTTTAGGTCAAGGGGTAGTGAAATCCTTTAGCATACAAGCCCCCGCTTTTGGCGGCCGCGCTGG
Organism: Shewanella abyssi; assembly: GCF_023284025.1. Classification (GTDB taxonomy): domain Bacteria; phylum Pseudomonadota; class Gammaproteobacteria; order Enterobacterales; family Shewanellaceae; genus Shewanella; species Shewanella abyssi. The sequence continues at coordinate 107,051 of NZ_JAKIKR010000005.1, forward strand.
CGATCAAACGGGCTTTGTCATTATTCAGCTTGAAGACTGGAACGAACGAACCGTTAATGCCCAGCAAGCGTTAGGTGTCATTGCAACAGCGTTAAAAGGGATCCCCGATGTCAGGGTGCGGCCAATGCTGCCTGGCTTTAGAGGTGGCTCAAGCGAGCCTGTGCAATTTGTTTTAGGTGGCTCAGATTACCAAGCGTTATTTAAATGGGCGACAGCACTAGAAGAGGAAGCCCTTTATAGTCCAATCCTTGAAAGTCCTGAAATAGACTACAAAGAAACCACCCCTGAACTCGTGGTCACCGTTGACCGAGAACGCGCCGCAGAGCTTGGGATCAGCGTGGCAGAAGTCTCTGAAACTCTCGAAGTAATGTTAGGTGGCCGCAGCGAAACCACCTTTGTGGAGCGTGGCGAAGAGTACGACGTTTATCTGCGAGGCGATGAGAACAGCTTTAATAGCGTCGCCGATCTCAGCCAAATTTATATGCGCTCGGCTAAAGGGGATTTTATCACCCTAGACACCATCACGCATATTGAAGAGGTTGCCTCAGCGCAAAAGCTAAGCCATAACAACAAGCAAAAATCGATAACCCTAAAAGCCAACTTAGGCGAAGGCTATACCTTGGGTGAAGCGCTAGACTTTTTAGATCAAAAAGCCATTGAGATGCTACCAAGCGATATTTCGGTGGCTTATACCGGTGAGTCAAAAGACTTCAAAGAGAACCAAAGCAGCATATTTATGGTGTTTGGTTTAGCGTTACTGGTGGCCTATTTAGTCCTAGCGGCGCAGTTTGAAAGCTTTATTAATCCGTTAGTGGTGATGTTCACCGTGCCAATGGGCGTATTTGGTGGCTTCTTAGGCTTGTATTTGACGGGCCAAGGGCTGAACATTTATAGCCAGATTGGCATGATCATGCTTATCGGCATGGTCACCAAGAACGGTATTTTGATTGTCGAATTTGCCAACCAGCTAAGGGACAAAGGCTTAGAGATTGAGCAAGCGATTATTGACGCCTCAGCCAGACGCTTAAGACCTATCCTAATGACGGCCTTTACCACGCTAATTGGTGCAATTCCGTTAATCATGTCGACTGGCGCAGGCTCTGAGAGTCGAATTGCTGTGGGTACAGTGGTGTTCTTCGGTATGGCGTTTGCCACCTTTGTCACCTTGCTTATCATACCAGCCATGTATCGATTGATCTCAGGGGCAACTAAGTCACCAGGGTATGTTGAAGCGCAGCTTGATAAAGCAATTGCAGAACAGGCGTTAAAACCATTGTAATTAGCGTTGTAGTTTTAGTGATGTATTTAGTAATAGTGATAATCTGAATTGAGGGCTTACTGACGTAAGCCCTTTTTTGTATCTGCACATTCACTGACCGCCAGTCATTGGAACCACTTTAGTCTGACGCTCTCTCAGTCTCTAAACGAGTCAGATCAGCGCTACCTCTTAATTTGACTCAATATTGCTGATGCTATTAATTTACATATAAGACTGGGTGCCGAGCAACTAGCTTGTTAAATAACGTTTAGATCACAAATGCAACAACACCCTCTAGCAATACTACCTACAAAGGGGTACCATTAGAAAAAACTGATGGATATTGGATACCTAATGAAAAACTATAAAACTGCTCTACTATTGATATCCGCTTCACTTTTGACCAGTGCATGCGGCAGTGACAGTAATGATGTCGCTCCAGAAGCCTTAACGGGTCAGTTCTCCTTAGCGGTTTCAGACTCGCCAATGGCTGGAGTTTCTCATGTCGGCATGGTAATGAGTGAATTGGTCTTAACAGATTCCAAGGGAATGGTTCAGCGACATAATTTACAAGATATGGCGTTTAATCTGCTCGATTATCAAGGTATGGACAGCCACATGGTGATTTCAGGTATCGAATTACCTGCGGGACATTATCATGATGTTCATATTAATATCGTTCAGGGAGATGGTAACCAAGGTTGTTATGTGGAAGACGGTCAAGGACGCCATGGTTTACAAATTGCCGATGGTCACTTACCCGTTGAAGATTTTGAAATCATTCACGACCAGCATCACTCTATGACATTAGAGATTGACCTATATCGTGGCCTTTCTCATGAGCAAGATGAATATCAACTGCACCATGAAGGAATGTGGTCAATAGATAATAGTCACATGGGGCATTTGCTCGGTGAGGTTGATCCTCAATGGGTAGCAGATTGTGAAACGGCCAATACGGATAAAACACCTATTGACGCTCAATTTCACCATTTAGCCTATCTGTATGCAAATGATGTAACAGATATTAGCCAGATGGCAGATATGGGAACAACACCTCCTGCTGGCATGAATAGCCCAGTTGCTGTATCCCGCATGATGCAGGACAGTGAAGGAAATTGGAGTTTTACAATGGGGTACTTACCTGAAGGTGATTATCGTGTTGGCTATAGCTGCTTAGGTCATTTGGACGACCCCGCAATTGATGACATCAGTGGCGGAGAGTTTCAAATGTTTAAAGACTCAGGTTCTATCACTATCGAAGCGGGTAATTCAGGTGGCCAACAGACTACCCATGAGTGTGGTAACGGCAATGGTGGCCATCATGGCGGCCATCGCTAGATTATTAAGTCTCTATATTTAAAAAATGGCGCCTAATCAGGCGCTATTTTTTCGATTCAAAACGGCAGAGGAGCACTTATTCTTCTCCCATATAACTAACAAACCGATAGGCAATATACGCGCCCTATATGCGGCATTATTATGTACGCCAAAAGCGTCATTTTTCCGTCTTAAGCCTAACGCTATGCCAAACCCCTTAAAATCAACACAGATACAAGCTGATACCTAAGTTAATAAAGCCGGCCAAATTGATTTAAAATCATAAACCACCAAAATCCAACCCAACAAACAAGCCACAGCAAAACCATAAAAATAAACCATATAAAAACAACAAGGTAACATTAATCGGTTATTTTAAAGTTAATTGGTATATCGCCTAATATTGGCCAACTATTTGCTACTAACAGTGCAATATAAAACATAAGTAACTTTATTAAGGTGTAACCGGTGAAAAAACAACTCTCTTTGGCAATAGCAATGGCATTAGGTTTATCAGCATGTGGCAGCAGCGACAGCGCTTCTACTCCGCCACCAGCGCCTAAATATGACTGGCAGATAATCAATCTTAACGTTGCCAACCAAGCTGATGTTGCCAAGGGTTGTATCATTTACGATGACGCCCTTGCCGAACCTGAAAAAGTAATTACTGCGTCGGTTGCTATTTATGGCTATAACATCTTATTCCATAATCGTGATGGTAGCGTCATCGCCAAGCACACCATTAAAGCGACTGAAGTCCCAAGCTCAGGCATCGTCACCATCGATAGTGCCAATGTGCCTGATGGCGGATTTGTTTCACTAGAAGAGGTTGACGGCGGTATTGGTGGTAATGCTGATGTCTATATGTTCTCTGTTCAAAAAGAGCTGCTATCAGATCTCGTGCTAAACGTGCGTCAACCACAAAATGGTGCTAGTTGCTATAAAGGCGAGCAAAACGTGTCTGTAGAAGTCGTTAAAAGCGCTGCGGTATCGGTGCTGCAAGAGAAAAACATCGGCTATTACCAATCAAGCTACGGACTGGACGTCGATGGTCACAGTATCTCATCACATATTCCGGTTAAGTCTGAACTTCCCGCTAAAAAGCAGGTACTCGTGACAGCTTATGAGAACGATACCGAAGGCAACGCCACCATCATGAGCTACTACGGTTTAATCCAATCGGGTTATATCTACGATAGTAATAGTGACGGCTCCATTGTGGCTAGACCGTTAACTAACGAGAACTTGATTAACCAAGCTTGGACTACTGCCAACAACTTGAGCATAGACAGAAATAGTGCTGTCTACATGGTCAATAGCGAAAACACCTATTTATGGCAGTCAATCTTTAACAGTAACCAAGAGTTTGCTTTGGTCGATGGCAGCAGCAATATGCAGCAGTGGTCAGCGTACTTTACCGGTACAGACAATGATTATGACTGGCGATATCACACATTCATTGCACTGGATGGCAGTAACAGCGTGGTCGAAAACGCACTACCTGCAATGTATGACTTTGACGATATCAGTATTGATACCAATTGTGGCTCTGAGACTTCTGCAGACTTTTGTATCGACACCTCAAGCTTTAGCAGCAATGATTTTGACTTACAACGCACCCAAGTACGCTCAACAACCACTGTAGGCGGTCGTAACTTCTATCAATCTATCTACGCAGTGCCAAACGCACAGCAGGTATTGATGAACAGCAGCGCTGTGACAATGGCACCAGAGTCAGCCAATCGAATTGAAATTGGCCTGACAGCATCTGACAATCTACCCCAAGCCCTTAGGTACATGATGGCCGAATCCGTTAATATTCAAACTGCCGCTAAAGATTCACCACTAGTGCCAAATTATAGCGACACTAACGGTTCTATTTTAACCATTGCTGAAAAGAGCGCGGCTCATCAAGCTATCTTGTCGACTAACAGCACTATGGTTTCAAACAGTAAAAATTAATCAGGGTCTGTTATTGATCCCAAAGAGAGCTCACCACTAACTGGAAAAGGACGCAATAATAGCGTCCTTTTCTATTCAATAAATAACATAATTTAGCCGATGAAACTAAACTCAACATTTTCCAAACCAAATCCCCTAGCGTGCAGCCATGTAAAACCCGACTATCATTAGTAGTACCTTCAACTGGTTAAAAGTACGTCATCTTTTGCCGCGAATAAGTCGGTTGAGTTTATGATTAAACCTCACATACGTCCTCAAATCATTGAAACAATCAGGGTTAATGGCCTGTATTTAGCTGATAGACGGGTCAAAAGCAGAGAGCCTACAACTGGCAAACCTCAGGTAAAACCCAGTGTACGTAAACGCAAAATATACCGTCATAGAGATACCATTATCGACATTTGGGTCTAATCGCTGCAGTCCTGCTGCACTTGCTCGGCTCTTATTCTGCTCTTTCTCTGCTCCTATCCTGCTCCTATCCTGCTCCTATCCTGCTCCTATCCGGCTCCTATCCGGCTCCTATTCGGCTCCTATTCGGCTCCTATTCGGCTCCTATTCGGCTCCTAATCGGCTCCTAATCTGCTCCTACCCTGCTCTTACTCGGCTGTTATCCTGCTCTTATCCTGCTCCTAATCTGCTCCTAATCTGCTCCTATCCGGCTTTTAATCTGCTCCTATCCTGCTGTTAATTTATTTCAACACTTCACTCCTTTAGCCGCCTAAGGTATTGTCTTGAACGCTACTTTCTAAAAATGGTCATTTCGTGAAAAAAATCGCTCTGTTTGTTGATGTACAAAATATCTACTACACTTGCCGGCAAGCCTACGGTCGTCAATTTAACTACCGTAAACTTTGGCAACACCTTGGCTATGAAGGCGAGATAACCCATGCCACAGCCTATGCTATTCACCGTGGTGATGACGGTCAGCTAAAATTCCAAGATGCACTGAAGCACATAGGTTTCGAGGTCAAACTCAAGCCTTTTATACAACGCAGTGACGGTTCAGCTAAAGGTGACTGGGATGTGGGGATCGCTATCGACATCATGGAAGTGGCCAGTGAAGTGGACAGCGTGATTTTACTCTCTGGCGATGGTGATTTTGACTTGTTAATGCTCAAGATTTATCAAAAGTATGGCGTTGAAACGCAAGTTTATGGCGTGCCTGGATTAACCGCTAAATCGCTCATAGACTCTGCCAGCCAGTATCACCAGATTGATGACAGCTTGTTACTCTAGTTTAAGTCGCAGTTTGACAACCATTGAGCGTGCTAACGTACTGAACTAAGATCGTCAGCATAAAAATCAGCAGCGCTAAGTGTAAGTTCAAAAAGTGTTAAAAGCCTTCAACGGAACCATTGAAGGCTGTTAGCATTTTACTTAGCTTATACCCATCTTCAGGTAGGATGGGGCTATACTCGATAAAATTTCTCAACATATATAGCCGCTTGGCTATGCCAGTCAAAACGTTGCTGCTTAGCTAATCGCTCCATTTCCTGCCACTTATCACTGTTATGTAACTCAATAGCATGTTCAAAGGTTGAGATAAGCCCAGCGCCTTGGGCAAAAACATCACTTCCTTTAAATACAAAGCCGGTTTCCAAATGATGCACTGTGTCTTTAAGTCCACCCACATGATTAACTAAACACAGTTGCCCTTCGCGCATGGCGAGCATCTGACTGATACCGCAAGGCTCAAAAGAGCTCGGCATTAGAAACAGCGAACCACCTTGATACAGCACTTTAGACAAGTCCTCATCATAACCATCCAGAAAGAGAAAATTGTCATAACGAGCAGCTATATCGGCAAACTCACGGGCAATGCTCTTATCACCACAGCCCAACAGCACACACTTTCCGTTTGGCTTAAGCACGGCTAAGCGCTCTAGCAACACTTGCAATACCGTTTTGCCACGCCAGTGTACTTTATCCGCCTCATCAGAAAAACGATAACGTAAAATCATCACTTTTTGATCTGTGAGTCGCCCCACCGAGGTCATTATAAAATCGGGGACACTGTGTGCAGCTTGCGCTAGTTGCTGTGCTAAGTGTGTTGCTGTGAGTAACGGTTCGACATTATTTTGCCATTGATGTAGGCGAGACTGTGCGACAAAGTCTTGACTGCTGACATGTTCCTTACCCACTTGCCAACCCAGCAGTGCGGCTTCCGCTGTGGCTAAAATAGTTTGCCAACTCTGGAGCGTTAATGCTCGCGTCGCTGTTTGCCTATCATCAATATCAGCGCCATTTAACGGCACTTCTGGGTACATGCAGCCATTCAAAATACCGATAAGATTTTGTTGCTCAAGCTTGGCTTGCAAGTCAGCCTCTAGCCCCTCACCGCCAAAAAATCCTTTAGCATGCACTGAGGGTTTGAGCACCTCTTGTGCATAACTTGGCGACACCAAATGTACCCGGTCGCTCAAGGTGATCGCCGCTCGAAGTGGGTTGATACAATTGGCGTATCTTGGGTCTGTTATTGCAGCAAACTGTTGCTCACTTAAGGTATCAGTTAATGCGGGAAACCAAGCTGCAAGAGAGGAGGTTTCATCTCGCATTGGCCTAATGCCTTGCATAGCCAAATTATGAATACTAAACACACAAGGCAATGTCTTAAGCTGCTGAAAATGATTATCGAATACCCGTAACATCGAGAAAATACCGCAATGCCAATCATGCAGATGGATAACATCGGGCGCTGGCGATATGACCGGACTCGACTTATCCGCTGCAATCGCTACCAAATCATCACTTAACGCCTTGGCGACAGACAAGCTAAACAGGGCAAACTTAGTGGCATCATCTGCAAACGGGCGAGCGGCATCGCCTTGGGAGTAGATCTGACCATCAACATTAAACAGTGGATGTGAGAACAGATAAAAATAGCGATTATCGAGGCTTGGGTGCGGCGCTTTATAGACTGCAACACACTCGTGTTTGCCTGCGAAATTAACATTAATGTCGACAAGCCACTGCGCATTGGCGGCGCGGTCTAAAAATCCATAGCTAGGCATGGCCACATCAACAACCACGTTTAGCTTGGCTAACGCTAATGGCAGATCCCTAATAACATCTGCCATACCACCGACTTTACCGCCAGCGATCGCGCCATTTTCCGCCGCTAACATCAATATTCTTGGCATTGCTTGTTGTTTATTTGCCATGACTTACTCGTACCCCACTGGCAGACCTAACATGTCCCGCGTAACCAGTACCACGCCTTTTTCGGAGACTCTGAAGCCTTTAGCGCGGTCATGGTCGTGGTTATAACCAATGACGCTCCCTTCTGGAATGATACAGCCGCGGTCGATAATGGCATTCTTAATCTTGCAGTTTCGTCCCACCACCACATCAGGCAGGATCACTGAGTCTTCAACCAAAGCGAATGAGCACACCCTAACTTCATTAAACAGCACGCTGCGGCGCACCGTTGCGCCAGAGATAATGCAGCCACCAGAGACAATTGAGTCTAGCGCCATGCCACGTCTATCGTCATCATCAAAGACAAACTTTGCCGGCGGTAGCTGCTCTTGATAGGTCCAAATAGGCCATTTAGCATCATATAAGTTTAACGCTGGCGTGGGCGACAACAGTTCCATATTTGCTAGCCAAAATGAATCGAGCGTGCCGACATCTCGCCAATAAGCCTCTTCATTTGAAAGTGCACTTCTAAATCGATGGGCAAACACCTGGTGATCTTTAATAATCGACGGAATGATATCTTTACCAAAGTCGCGCTCAGAGCCTTCATTTTGCGCATCGAGTTTAAGCTGCTCAAATAGGAACTCAGTGTTAAACACATAGTTACCCATGGAGGCTAAACACTTTTCGGGATCCTCAGGTAGATGTTTCGGTAATTGGGGCTTCTCTTCAAAGCCTAAGATCCGCCCAGACTCATCCACTTCTACCACCCCAAAGGCACCGGCCGCTTCAGGCGTGGGCACTTCTAGACAGGAGACGGTCATATCAGCCCCAGATTCTGCGTGGGTGGCTAACAGCCCAGCGTAATCCATGCGGTAAACATGATCGCCCGACAAAATCATCACATATTTCGGCAGTTCGTGGCGAATAATATCGATATTTTGAAACACCGCATCAGCAGTGCCTTGATACCAATTTTCAGAGTGGCGCTGGGAAGCGGGTAAGACCTCAACCGATTCTCCCAGCTCCTTTTTAAAGTGTCCCCAACCACGCATTATGTGTCGAATAAGCGAGTGAGATTTATATTGCGTTACCACCCCGATACGACGTATGCCTGAGTTTATGCAGTTGGATAATGGGAAGTCGATGATCCTAAACTTACCGCCAAAATACAGCGAAGGCTTAGCCCGCCATTCCGTGAGCTCGTGTAGCCGAGATCCTCTCCCCCCCGCAAGAATAATGGCATAGGTATCACGGGTTAAATTGCTAATATAGCGTGGGTCATTGCTCATACAGATTCACTCCTTGAACGTAGTTTATCGACATGCTTTATTAATTGAATGCGCATCATGCTCTCCAAATTTCATCGCGATATCCGGCGATAGTCATATCACTTGAAAATCGGCCACTGGCCGCCGTATTTCTAATACTCATTTGTGTCCAGCTCATTTGATCTTTATAGCTATTGGCAGCCTTGACTTGCGCAAGGCGGTAGGATTCAAAATCAGCCGCGGTCATCCATGGATCGTTAGGACTCTTGATGCTGGCAATAATCGAGGCGAATATATCGGGTTCTTGCAGATTAAAATGACCACTTTCTAATAGCTCCATCACCTCTGACAGGGCGTTAGATGCAGCGATAAACGACTGTGGTTGATAGTCTTTTCGTAACTCAGCGACCTCATTAGCGTCAAGCCCGAACAGGAAGAAGTTTTCATGGCCAACCTCCTCCAACATCTCAACGTTAGCGCCATCTAAGGTGCCAATGGTCAGTGCACCATTCATCATGAACTTCATGTTGCCAGTGCCTGACGCTTCTTTGCCTGCGGTTGAGATCTGTTCCGACAGGTCCGTTGCCGGACAAATTTTTTCCATGGCGCTGACGTTGTAATTAGGCAAGAACGCAAATCGTAGATACTGACTAACAACGGCATCAGAATTAACCATGTGCGCGACGTTATTGGCCAATTTAATCAGCAGTTTGGCCATGGCATAACCTGGAGCTGCTTTGCCGCCGATGAGCACGCAGCGAGGGACTAAGTTGTCAGTATTGCCGAGGCGGATCTGTTGATAGAGATAAATAACATGCAAGATATTAAGCAGTTGTCGTTTATATTCATGAATACGCTTAACCTGCACATCGAACATCATTTCTGGATCAAATTCGACATTGCACTCGCTGCGGATCAACTGTTGCAGAACCGCCTTATTGGCTTGTTTAACACCTGCCCACTCTTTAATAAACGCCACATCATCGGTAAAGGCGTTAAGCGCATTTAGGTGACTTAAATCAGTCACCCATTCATCACCCAAGCGCTTACTGAGCAAGGCGCTTAACTTAGGATTACACTGTGCCAGCCAGCGTCTTGGAGTCACACCGTTAGTTCGATTGTTAAACTTTTCCGGCCAAAGTTGATAAAAATTGCTAAACAAACCAGAGGTCAGCAGCTGAGTATGTAGACTCGCTACACCATTAACAGAAAAACAGGCTACTATTGCTAAATACGCCATGCGTACATGGGGCTCATCGCCCTCTTCAATAATTGACATATCAGCCAGTTTTACCGCATCCCCTGGCCATTTATGGGCAACCAGCTCTAGGTAACGGGCGTTTATCTCAAAGATGATCTCCATGATCCGCGGCAACATATGCTGCATCATTCTCACAGGCCAGCGCTCCAGCGCCTCAGGTAACAATGTATGGTTGGTGTAGGCCATGGTTTGCGTGGTGACTTGCCATGCGTCATCCCATTCAAGGAAGTACTCATCAACCAATAAGCGCATCAATTCTGGGATAGCGATTGCGGGATGGGTGTCATTGAGTTGCATCACATTAAGTGATGCAAAATCACTAAAGTCAGTGCCATGCCGACAAACCCATAGGTTAAGAATGTCTTGTAAGCTAGCAGATGACAGAAAGTACTGCTGGCGTAGCCTTAGCTCCTTACCGTTTTCGCTGGCATCATTTGGATAGAGCACCATGGTGATCTGCTCAGCCATGTTTTTTCGTGCCACTGCTTCACTGTAATCACCTTGATTAAATTCAGTGAGATCAAAATCATCGGTCGCTTCTGCTTTCCACAGTCTTAAGGTATTAATACGACCATTTTTATAACCCGGAACTGGCATATCGAAAGCCACAGCCAGCACATCTTGCCTATCAATCCAAGTGACATTGCAGCGGCCATTGGGGTCAATATAACTGCTGGTTCGACCGAAAAAAGGCACTTTGACATTATGTTGCGCGGCTCTCACTTCCCAAGGGTTGCCCTCTCTGAGCCAACGGTCAGGCCGCTCAACTTGAAAGCCCTCCACCAGCTTTTGAGCAAACATGCCATATTCATAACGAATGCCATAACCTGTCACGGCTAAATTCATACTGGCGCAGCTATCTAAAAAGCAAGCGGCTAAACGCCCCAAGCCACCATTACCTAGCCCTGCGTCATGCTCTTGCTGCTCTACCTCTTCCAGCGTGACGGCGTAATCCTTTAATACCTTATGGATTGTTTGCTCAATATCCAGATTAAGCAGCGCATTGCCTAGCGCGCGTCCCATTAAAAACTCTAACGACATGTAAGCCACTTGCTTGCGCCCTTGTGCCATATCATCGACTCGGGTTTGTCGCCAAGGCGCTAGCATCTGCTCTTTGACTGTGCTCGCCAGCGCTTGGAATAGATCGTGTTGTTGATGCTCGTCGCGGCTTAAACTTTTATTGATATGCCGCGCCATCGCCAGATGAAGTGCATCACAAGGCTCACATTGACTATGCTCAGCAGGCTTCTCATTCACCTGAGCCTGTTTCACCGGTTTTGCAGCTGTGGTTTTAAGTTTTGACTTCGCTTTAACCTTGGTCGTCTTTACAGGTGCCGTCATAGGGTTGCTCCTTTAAGTTGAGCATAAAACAACATTACGCTTCGCTCTTTGAGCAGGTAGCGCTGAATGGAAGATGAAGTTGATGGGACTCGATCTACTGCCGAGTCAGCTAAACGCAACTCTGACTGAGTTTGAATTGAACAGGATGGCTCATCGGTTTGGGTGTGCAACAAACATTGCCACTGACCGTAGCCGTCAAGGCAAGGGGCGCTAAATGCTAAGTTTTGCTCATCGGCGTTTAGCATCAACAACAACGCCTGCTGCTCTGGTGCTTGCGCTTCTGCATTCTCAGCAACAACTTGCCCACAGAGCACCAGGCTTAAGCTGCGCGTATGGGCATCGCTCCACTGCAGCTTACTCATTAGTTCGCCTTGGCGACAAAACCAATCAAGCCCGGCTCCCGCTGTTGATACGCTTTGGTGGATAAAATGCTCAAGGTATAAACCAGAGAAACGTTTTCTAATGGCAATTAGACGCTTTACAAAATGCAGTAAGCTGCCCTGCTCGACGTTATATGACCAGTCTCGCCAATTGAGTTTATTATCTTGGCAGTAAGCATTGTTGTTGCCCTGTAAACTATGGCCAATTTCATCTCCCGCCAGCAGCATAGGCACGCCTTGGGACAAGACTAATGTGGTGAGCATGTTGCGCACTTGCCGTTGGCGCAAAGCATTTATCTCTACGCTGTCGCTTTCACCCTCTGCACCATAGTGATGGCTGTAGTTTTCTTGATGTCCGTCTCGGCTTTGTTCGCCATTAAGATCATTATGCCTTTGGCAGTAACTGACCAGATCGTGCAAGCTAAAACCGTCATGGCTGGTGATAAAGTTAATGCTGGAGCTGGCGCTTCTATCGGCATGTTCAAACAAATCACTCGACCCATGTAGCCGCCGCGCTAATTCTGGCAACATGCCAAAGTCGCCGCGCCAAAAACGGCGCACCGTATCGCGATAACGATCGTTCCATTCACTCCAACCTTGAGGGTATCCGCCTAACTGGTATCCTCCAGGCCCGATATCCCAAGGCTCTGCTATTAGTTTTACCCTATTGAGCACTGGATCTTGGGCAATGGCATCGAAAAAGCCTGCGCCCTTATCAAAACCATGGCTTTCTCGCCCTAAACAACTGGCTAAATCAAACCTAAAACCGTCTACCCCCATCACTTCAACCCAATAACGTAATGAATCCATTACCATCTGCAGCACTCTAGGGTGGCCGATGTTAAGTGTATTGCCACAGCCAGTGTCGTTGATATAAAAGCGTTTATCATTGGGGAGCAAGCGGTAATAACTTAAGTTATCAATCCCCTTAAAGCACAAGGTGGGTCCATGACGATTGCCTTCAGCCGTGTGGTTATAAACCACATCGAGGATCACCTCGATTCCCGCTTCATGCAGTGCGCTTACCATGTGTCTGAACTGTTCGATAGGCGCTGGCGCGGAGAGTGATTCGCTTTGATATTGGTGCTGAGGCACGAAGAAACTTAGGCTGTTATAGCCCCAGTAGTTAGTCAGGTTTTTATGTTGTAGAAAGGCTTCGTTAATAAAACAGTGTACTGGCAATAACTCAACACAGGTCACCCCTAATTCAGTTAGATAATCCAGTACTTTAGGCTCAGCTAAGCCTAAATATGTGCCGCGAACAGACTCAGCTATCTCATCACACAGCTGGGTAAAGCCCTTTACATGTAGCTCGTAAATAATGTGACCGTTAAGATCATTGCCGATATGCGTTGCCGCAGCCCTTAAGGGAGCAATAGCGGCCAATGTTGCGGTATTAACGACCTTGCATTTAGGCATGTAAGCGGCGTTATCATCGCAATTAAAAGACAGATCGTCTAACCCGTGATCAGTGCAATAACCATAGTGACTTTGATGTTCAACAAATTCACCCACCCACTGCTTAGCATAGGGGTCAAGTAATAACTTATTGGCATTAAAGCGATGACCAGAATGAGGTTCAAAAGGACCGTCGACTCGATAACCATAAACTAATGCTTTATCCAAACATTCAACATGCAGATGCCACACTTGTTGGCTTTTTTGCATCAAGGGATACCGTGCTAGCTCATTCTCCCCGGTACTATCAAACACACAGAGCGTGACTGATGTTGCATGGGCAGAGAACAATGCAAAATTAACGCCTTGCTCGTCGACCGTAGCCCCCAGAGGATAAGGCTGCCCTTTGGTGATCAGCATTTCTTATGCCTTACCAATAACTAGACAGGCAAGTGGCGGCACCGTCACTAGTGCACTATAAGGCATCCCTTGATAGGGACTTTCTTCTGCGCAAATGCCCCCTTGATTACCCACGTCACTGCCGCCATAAAATGCGCTATCACTGTTAAGCTTCTCGACGACATCGCGACTATCAGCAAGCCCTATTCTAAATCCGTGATGCACCTCTGGCGTCATATTAACGATAAACACCAATGGACTATCTTCTATAGCGCCGTGGCGCATAAAGCTAAAAATACTCGACGTTGCATTGTCACAATCTAACCAACTAAAACCACTGGAGTCACAATCTTTTAACCACAGTGCTGAGGATGATTTATAGAGTGTATTTAAGTCTTTAACCCAAGCTTGCATCCCTGTATGAGGCGCGTACTGCAGCAAGTGCCAATCTAAACTAGCGTCGTGGTTCCACTCATTTCGCTGGGCGAACTCATCTCCCATGAACAGCAGTTTCTTGCCGGGATGTCCCCACATAAAACCGTAATATGCTCTAAGTGTGGCAAATTTTTGCCAATCATCTCCGGGGATTTTATGCAGTAGTGAGCCTTTACCATGCACGACTTCGTCATGACTCAAGGCTAAAATAAACTGCTCGGTATATTGGTAGACCAGGCTGAAACTAAACTCATGATGATGGTGTTGTCGGTGGATAGGATCACGCTGTAAATAGCCTAAGCTGTCATTCATCCAGCCCATATTCCATTTGAAGCCGAAGCCTAAATTATGTTGCCCATCAGTACCTATCGATTGCGACTGAGCCAATGGTTTATCGATGACATGGCTCACTCCCGGCCAAGCTGTCGACTCCTCGGCAATCATGCAAACACCCGGAAAACGTTGATAAATACGTTGATTTAAATTTTGCAAAAAGCTAATCGCGGCGAGATTTTCGCGGCCGCCGTTGACATTAGGTAGCCATTGGCCCGCTTCTCGGCTGTAGTCTAAATACAGCATCGAAGACACCGCGTCGAGCCGCAAGCCATCAAAGTGAAACTCCTCTAGCCAGTAACAAGCGTTACTCAACAGATAGCTTTGTACTTCGCCACGCTCATAGTTGTAGATCAACGTATCCCAATCAGGATGTTCGCCTTGGCGCGGGTCATGATGCTCATACAAACTGCTGCCATCAAACTTGCATAATCCATGGGGATCTTTTGGAAAGTGCGCCGGCACCCAATCAAGTAGCACCGCAATGCCCGCCTGATGACAGGCATCAATAAAGGTTTTTAAACCATTCATATCACCAAAACGGTAGGTCGGCGCATAAAGTCCTACTGGCTGATAACCCCAAGAACCGTCAAATGGATATTCACTCACCGGCATTAGCTGCAGATGCGTAAAACCCATGTCTACTGTATAGGGGATGAGTTGCTGTGTTAGTTCAGCATAATCAAGGTATTGAGTACCATCGTCACCCTGTCTACGCCAAGAGGCGAGATGAACTTCATAGATGGACATTGGCGCTTGGTGCCATACCTGCTTACTGCGCGCTGCGAGCCATTGTTTATCTTGCCAAACATGTTGCTCAGCACTGCTAACCACAGAAGCATTACCCGGAGCGGCTTGCATCGCTTTAGCGTATGGATCGGCTCTTTCAATACAAAGCCCATTGGCGTCAATTACCTCAAACTTGTAGTAGGCACCCGCTGTTACATTGGGCACGAAAATCTCCCAAATGCCATTAGCGAGATGTTGGCGCATCACATTTACGGCACCATCCCAATGGTTGAAATCACCAATTAACGACACCCGCTTGGCATTGGGCGCCCACACACAAAAAAGTACACCTTTAACGCCTTGGCATTCACGCCAGTTAGCACCAAGAAAACGATAGGCTTGTTGCTGCGCCCCTTCGCCAAAAAGGTAGAGTTCATCAGCAGTTAATAAGCTATCAAACTGATACGGATCGATGATATCGACTGTGCTCAAGGGGTATTGAACCCGCAGTTTGTAGAGAAATGGCTTTACTCTACGGCCTATTTTCCCGCTAAACAGCCCGGCATCATTACACTTGGTTAAACTGGCTAGCTTACGAGATGTCTTGTGGCAAATAACCTCAACGCTCACCGCGCCGCGCAAAAAGCAACGCACTGTCAGTGATTTTCCATCGTCGCTTGCATGCATGCCTAATAGCGAAAACACATCGACAAACTCACCGTTAAGTAGGGCGACATCGGAACCATGTTGAAATTCGGGAGCGTTATTGGTCATAGCGGTTTAGTCCATTAGGTTGTAGTGACAATGTTGTTGAGCAAGGTGGTATTTGATGACGGGGTACAGTAGCTGTTGATCGTGCCAACCTAAGTTGTTCAAACAACGCCTGTATGCTCTGATCCGCAGCCAAGGCCGCTAGAGTGGCAGGCATACGTCGTTGCCAATTTGGGTATTCAAGCCAAGTACCGGGGATATTTACAGGCTGATTGTCTAGCGCCAAATCACACAGTTGCACACTAAACAATGTGGCATTACCTGCGGCGCAAACGGCGATCCAGGCCTGCAATAATGTTGGATACTCTGTACTATCGATATCGCTATCGCTCAATGCGCCAGCACGACACAATAGTGTGAGTAGTTGTTGCTTTTCATGACCACGCGCTTGTAATGCAACTTGGAGTGCACTATCGCTGTCGATAAGACCAAGTTTGTGTCTTAGCGTTAGATCATCTGCTTGCCACCATGCTAATAACGGCGGTACATCGTGATTAGCCAACATCATTAAGCTTTGCGGTTGGTGATCTTGCGGTGACGTAAAAGCACCGTCTTGCTTACTGAAATAAAACAGGTCATTGGACAATACGCCTGCTGCAGCAAGTTTGCTGACGATTTCAGGCGGGATGAGTCCTAAATCTTCACCAATAACTCGGCACTGTGCCCGTTGGCTTTCGATACACAAGATTGCCAGTAATGCATCCAGCGGATAGTAGACATAGGCACCATTACCCAGAGCCTTAGATGCAGGCCACCACCATAGGCGCAAAAGTGACATCACATGATCGATGCGCAGCGCACCACAAGATTGCATATTGCTGCGCAGCAAGGAGATAAAATGTTGATAGCCACTCTGTTTAAGCGCAATAGGATCGAGCGGAGTCAGTCCCCAGTTTTGACCTTGTGGTGCAAATGGGTCTGGCGGTGCGCCGATACTGGCTTGTTGGCAAAAGGGGTTATTAGTCGTTTTTACTTCGACACTATTAGCCCCAGCGCCTACGGCGAGATCGCGGACTAAACCAATCGACATTCCAAGCTGTTTAGCGTGTCCTTGGCATTGGGCTAATTGCTGCTCGGCAATAAACTGTAGATAGGCAAAAAAGCGCTTATCGAGACCTTCAAACTCGCTTAACCCCCTGGTATCAGCGAGTTGTTGATCGCAAAACTGCTGCAACGCCTCGCCTTTATCGGCGATAAACCGGTTAAAATGCAGCGTTCGAACAGTTATTTTCTCAACATGATGCAATACAAACAACGGGTATAACTGAGTAAAAACACGGTACTTATGCTTACTGACTAAGCGATAATCCAGCCAATCAATGCCATTAGCCCGTGCTTTAAATGCCAGTAGCTCAGCTTTAAATTTGGCTTTAGACTCACGATTTTCAGTATCAGTTGCCCCGTAGGTCTTTTCACTCAATAGCAGCTCAAATTCGGCCACCATCTCAATATTGATGTAGAGCGGATTTAACCGACGCCTGTCAGATGGACTATAGGGGCTGCAAGCTTGAGGGTTAGCAATATCCAGCGCATGTAGCGGATTAAGTAACACAAAACTTGCGCCCTCTTTGGCCACAACATCGACAAGAGCTAACAGATCGGCAAAGTCGCCAATTCCCCATTGGGTATCGCTCCGCAGGCTGAACAGCTGAATACTGACTCCCCACAGCCGGTCATTTACTCGTGTATTGCAGCCTTGATAGCTTGTTGCAGGGGCGACTAACCAGGTTCCTGAAATAGCACTATTTTTATTATCACCGTCATCAACGTTAACGTCGGAAGTTGAGCTTGCTTGCTCAATCCTCACCCGATGATAACCAAGCCTAATGCAAGGCAGCTCGCAACCGACCCTAGGGTTTATCCGCACCAAGGATGACTCAATAAGTGTTTGTGTTATGGATAATTGATAATGCAGATATCCCACCGCACCAATTTGATAATTACCAACAACCTTAACCAAGTTGCGGGGGTTAACATTGCTGTTATGAGCGCGCAATTTAGCGGCGTAAAGGTAAAATTGATACACTTCGCCGCTTTCAAGTTGCAACTCAATACTCAGTAAGTCATTAATATTCTCGGGCAGATATAAATTGAGCAAGGGGGTATCAATAGTGCAATGCTGAAAACTCGGCAAGACTTGGGTCCACGGCAGTGCATCTAGCGCGAAGGTTTTGTTCGCAATCGTCTCATCGCTAAGTGGCTGTTGCAGATTTTCAGTTATATCACCATCAAGCATGCAACGTAATATTCCGATGCGATCTTGTTCTGGGGTATAGATTTTTTCACCACTACAGCTTACGAACTCCGCACCGACACCTTGCAAATACAGCAACTTCTCTAGCCCCATACTACTCATCCCGGAATTGACAACCCACTCTCAGATGGAACAGCTACCATGCCAACAACACATAACAGCTTAAAGACAGTTTTATTTCAATACGGTGACAATTCCCCAGCAGTGTAAAACGATAAACCGCTTTAGAACGCCATCATTAGCGCCCACATAAACGTGCTGTTGCAACCAATAAAAACGACAACAGCATTTAGCGAGTATTATATTTTCATATTGAAGGCTATCGACGTCATAAAATTACACAATTAGTTATCTAGATCCGATTTTGGAGTAATTTACACTAGGTTAGTGTCTAATTTAGAGCCAGATCACACCTTTGCCGCATCAGTGTTGGTACTTTAATTACCAGAAGAGATAACAACTTTTAACATTAAGCGTATAGGTGAATTTTATGGCTGCTAAATTTTTTATCCCATCCGTCAATATCTTAGGTGATAATGCGGTTACCGAAGCTATTGCTGATATCAAAGCACTTGGCTTTAAGAATGCTCTAATTGTGACAGACAAGCCTTTAGTTGAAATCGGACTGGTTGCTCAAGTCACTGACAAGCTCGCCAGCAACGATATTGCTGCTGTAGTGTTTGATGGTGTGCAACCAAACCCAACGGTTTCTAACGTTGAAGCGGGTCTTGAGATGCTGACAGCAAACGATTGTGACTTTGTCATCTCTCTTGGTGGTGGCTCACCTCATGATTGTGCTAAAGGTATCGCATTAGTGGCAACTAACGGCGGCAGCATTAAAGATTACGAAGGTCTAGATGTGTCTACCAAGCCACAACTACCACTCGTTGCCATTAACACTACCGCTGGCACAGCAAGTGAAATGACCCGTTTTTGTATCATCACAGATGAAACTCGTCATATCAAAATGGCCATTGTCGACAAAAACACCACGCCAATTCTATCGGTTAATGATCCAGAACTGATGCTACTTAAGCCAGCTGGCTTAACAGCTGCAACAGGTATGGACGCATTAACTCACGCTATCGAAGCTTATGTATCCATTGCTGCCAACCCAATCACAGATGCTTGCGCAATAAAAGCGATTGAGCTTATCCAAGGTAACCTTGTCGAAGCCGTTGAAAATGGCCAGAGCATTCAAGCACGCGAGCAAATGGCATACGCCCAGTTCTTAGCGGGCATGGCATTTAATAACGCGAGCTTAGGTTATGTGCATGCTATGGCGCATCAGCTAGGCGGGTTTTATGACTTACCACATGGCGTATGTAACGCACTGTTACTGCCACATGTTCAAGCCTACAACGCACAAGTGGTACCAGAGCGTTTAAAAGATGTTGCTAAAGCGATGGGTGTGGATGTCATTGCCATGAGTGATGAAGAGGGAGCAACTGCTGCATTAGAAGCAATTAAAGCGCTATCAGTTGCAGTCAAAATCCCAGAGAACCTCACCAAGCTTGGCGTTAAAGCTGAAGATATTCCAACGCTAGCAGACAATGCTTTGAAAGACGCCTGTGGATTTACCAACCCAAAACAAGCGACTCACGAAGAGATCTGTCAGATCTTTACTAACGCTTTATAGCGTTGAGTTTATAACGTTAATTGTATCGACAGTTATGCAGTTCAATTGGTTAAGTAAAAGGTGAATCGATAGCAAGCTTGTCAACACTCCCTTGGTTGTGCTTGCTATCTTTCATTGCTTTTTAGATGCGCTTGTAATGTTCATCAACATAGAGAGACTGCTACTTGCCTATTTGATTATTTGATTAAAAATCGACTTAGCATAAAAGATCGCGCTTTGTTAGATAAGCTTTTAGGATGTTTTTCAGATATGAAAATCTCAAAAATATCAGAAAAAAGCCTATAGGCAGGCGATTTCAAGTAGTTTCCGCTCGCTTTACAGGATACAAATTGCTGCAATTGCGATATAATTAAAGAGTTCGCTTTTTCCCTGCAAAAGTTAAAGCAAGCTTAAGAGCCCACTCCACGGAGTGGGCTTTTTCCTTTCAATCTGTCCCTTCACTCGCTGTTTTTCAAGATAATTGGCCCCTTTGTATTAACTGTTCAGGTTGATCGGTACTCTGTCAGAAACAGTAAGCTCATGCATGGGTCTTTTACCGCAGTATCAATGCAGCGGATCCATTGTCGCCAGGCAATAATGTTTGATCGATTCGATAAAGGCTGGCGCCTTAAAGGAGTGAGCCAGTGACTATTATAGTCGGACCACTTTTAACAAGTTTCAGGACAGAAATGCGTTACCTTCAGAGCAAAGTGGTTCCAATGATCTGCGGTCAGCATCTGCACTGGGTTTGAAAAGCGCAAACTTTCATCATTCGCCATTAATGATGGCTGTCTTAGTAAGTTCATCATAGAGGTGATTAAGATATTGAAATTATTGAGTTGCTTGTAAAATTAGTTAATTGGCTGGAAGTGCTAATGGATCGTAACGGCTAACTAAAAGTGTAATTTAAGATAAGCCACCACGACCTGTGTGAACTCTCGCGCCGCACTCCCGTAACAGAGAGTACTATATAAAGGTATCACTTCCAGCAAACTCGGGCTTGTTCAACACTAGGGATAAGGATGCGGCTGCGCGCGGCCTATCCTTATATGTTAGGCAAATTTCTACTTAACTTTAAAGCAATTATCTCTGTCGATTTCTAAATTGGAAAAGTCTCCTTCAACAGATGTAGGACCAAAGTGAATTGAACTCAAATTTGGTCTATTGGTATACCCAGTATTTAAGTTAACCGTCCCCTTGGCAAAACAAAGCAGCTCCTCATTGATGTGATATACAGTACCATATAATCCCGCATTCTCAGGATCTGGGAAGAATAATTCATTACCAATGGTCCCATCCAGATTGATAACTTGGTTACCCAAACGGTTTGGATAATAAGAGTTCACATCATGATGTCTCGAAGCCAATATTACACATTCAGAATCATCATAAATTGCCCACCCAATACCTTGATAGCCACCTGAGTCAAACTCAATTATAACCTTATGATATTGAGTATCATTAGGATCCATATTTTTAATACATTTCTGCCCCTCTAATACTGATGGAAAAATGTTTATAGCTTGTTTCTGCTCGTCATCATCACTACTACAAGAGGTTAATGTTAATGTGAGAAGTAGTATCAGAAGTTTATTCAAACTGCATCCTTATTAATTAGCTTGTTGAACGAAGCCGCTATGCGGCAGAAAAGATAAAATCATGAGTAAGCATAGCCAGCCATTGGTAATCAATAACATAACTAGCTTTCAAACAGATATCAATACTCTGTACCTTTCAAATCATCAGATGAAATATTTTCAATATTGCGGCTGCGAAATGTGCCGAATTCAAGATCTAAGTGCACCATACAAATCACCTAAATACTTCTGCTGGTGTTTGTAATTTAGTATCTTTCTTGGCCTGTTATTTATTAAGTTTACAATGGTTTCTAGCTGTTCGCTTGTGACCGCTGAAAAGTCAGTTCCTTTAGGGAAGTATCTCCTTAAAAGGCCGTTGGCATGTTCGTAATTAGTAATAGCCAGCCATTAATAATCAATAACATAACCAGTTTAAAAATCAATATCAGCGATTGACCTCTACCAAACGTGTACTTGAATTACTTGCAACAAAGAGTTGACGAAAAGTTCTAAGAAATAGCGGAGTTTGCTTGAATTTATGAGTTTAAAAGCGCGGCTGATTAACTCAGAGTTTTGACTGAGGAATATGGGCTTGAAGTGGTTTATTGTGTCTAGTCTGTTTGCATATACTGACAGCTATTTGAAAAATGCCGTCGCCGCTTACCTAGGTGTTCACAGTAACTGCTGAACTCTTGCAGTGTACCTACGGGACCATGAAACAACTCACCAAATTCTGCAACGATTTTCATCCAGTTGTCTGCGGGAATATTTAATCGATTTAGTATGTTATTTGCAGTCGCAGATATAGCGCCCCGTTTGCCATCGCGAATAACTCTACCTGTTTCATCAACTAATTCCAGATAGTCTTTCAGTGAGAAGGCAATACCCTTTGGCTGACGCTCTCGCTCATTACCAATAAAGGGTAATAGCTTCTTCGGTTGCTCGCCTTTTATCGCGGCGTTGACTCTTAATTTTAAGCTGGTGAACTCTGATTGTTCTGGTGTTGAAACCATCTTAGCGCGAATTGGGTTCAGTTCGACATAAGCCATACAGGCCAGTACTGCCGCTTCATCGAGCAAAGCTTGAGACTTGAAACGTCCCTCCCAAAAATGGCCGGTGCAATTGTCTTCAAGGTTGGCCTGTCTGGCAATCGGTTCATTGAGACACCTCATGAACCATGAGATATCACTGAGTCGTGAGCGGTAAATCGCGATTTGATGTTTCAACTGGGCAACGAGGTGTTCATCAATCACTTCACCTTTAGCAAACTTTTGAGTAAGCGCAGTGCCGTTAAACAGTTTATGCCATTGCTGCACTATATCCCTATCTGACCACACATTAACCTGTTCTAAATCAATATGAAGTACAACATGCAGATGGTTGCTCATCACTGCGTACGCTGCAACATCAATGGCAAACACCTCAGTAAGCTTCAATATTTGTGTTTCTACCCAAGCTCGACGGTGGTCGTAATTTTTGCCTGTGTACTTGTCATCACCACACAGGAAGGCACGCCGAACTACGCGGCTACAACAATGGTAATAGGGTGTGTCTTCAATGCTAATAAGGGTTCGTCTTGGCCTTGGCATACAACCTCCTTGTTAAATGCTCTTTCAAAGCTTAGTCGCAGGTTGCTCTTGATGCCATTAACTATAACTATGGCTGGCACTATTTGTTTCTCTGCACTATATCCCTATCTGACCACACATTAACCTGTTCTAAATCAATATGAAGTACAACATGCAGATGGTTGCTCATCACTGCGTACGCTGCAACATCAATGGCAAACACCTCAGTAAGCTTCAATATTTGTGTTTCTACCCAAGCTCGACGGTGGTCGTAATTTTTGCCTGTGTACTTGTCATCACCACACAGGAAGGCACGCCGAACTACGCGGCTACAACAATGGTAATAGGGTGTGTCTTCAATGCTAATAAGGGTTCGTCTTGGCCTTGGCATACAACCTCCTTGTTAAATGCTCTTTCAAAGCTTAGTCGCAGGTTGCTCTTGATGCCATTAACTATAACTATGGCTGGCACTATTTGTTTCTAGCTTAGTCGGAGGACTTAACACGCGCCATTAACTATGGCTGTCTATGTAAGTTATTGCAAAACGTCAACCGGAGCTGGTCTATCAAGCCATGTTTTCAGTTGCTGCCAGCGTGCTAAAAGAGTTCGCCAAAAACTCGAAGCAACTCGGGGGTAAAATTGGTTTTACAGGCGTACTGCATACCCACAACAGACGACGCGACTACCATCCTCATATTCACTTCATCATCCCTGCTGGTAGCTTCGACAAAGATAAAAAGCAATGGAACAAGAGCAAAGGTAAGTACCTGTTCAACGCCTTTAATCTTGCCAAAGTATGGCGAGCACGTTTGCTTGAATACCTGACACATAAGCTAGATATCAAACTGCCAGCAGCCATCCCAAAAAAGTGGGTGGTCGACTGCCAACACGTGGGTAAAGGCTTGCCAGCCCTTAAGTATCTGTCACGTTATCTTTATCGTGGTGTATTGCCCGACAGAAATATCATTAGCGACATCGATGGGCAGGTCGGCTTCGAGTATCAAAATAGCCAAACAAGAAGCACTGAAATACGCACTTTACCTACGGTCGAGTTCCTATGGTTAGTGCTCCAGCATGTGTTACCGAAGGGATTACGGCGAGTGAGAGACTACGGATTATTACAAGGGAGCTACCGAAAACTAAGGCTGCAAATACAGCTCATGCTGGCGGTTGCTGGGGCACTGCCTCAAGTCGTAGGAAGTCTAATGGTACCCGAGATGAAGCGAACCGTTGCGATACGGTCTTGCCCCTGCTGCCAGCAGCCGATGACATTTATGGGAGTGCATGCGCGACTGACAAGCTTTCTTAGACAAAAACAAACGACACCTAACGCCACTGTTTAAGCGGAAGGATAAAAAAGTTAACACTTAAGATGCGGAACAAGAAAAGTATAAGGAGGTGCTAAGGCATTGATATGTTGAGGTAACGAAATTAGCTGGCGATGCTAAGGGATCGATGCGGCTAGTAAAAAATGTTACTGCTCAGCAAACATCGAAAAAGCATAAGATCTTACGCCGATATTTACATTATAAAGGTATCACTCGGGCTTGTTCAACAATCGGGATAAGGACGCGGCTACGCGCGGCCTATCCTTATTTGTTAGCAGTACTTTTAGCCTCACCAACCGTTAGTAATGCTGCTATATAAACAAATGCTAGAAGATCTATAGCAAATGATTGTGTTGGCAAAGTGCCAGTATATTCTTGGTATAAAAAACCAGGTGAAAATGGTGCGGATAATATCAATTCATATGTCTCGCCCCAACTTACGCCAATATGTACGCCACCTAATCCGGAATAATTTGCTGAAATTGAACCAAGAACAATACTTGGTATTTGTAAGCACTGGTTAAAAATGGATACCCAATACCACTTATATTTCTCTTTAACGGCAGTGAAGCCAGCAATAGCGTTTAAGATGATAAAAAATAAATAGTACAGCGACTCTTCAAGAGAACCACCGCCATCTAAAACTGAATCGATAAAGAAATACAAAATTACTATTGAGGCAACTAATTGGAAATAACCAATTATTTTGACTCTATTTTCCGCTAACGAAAAAGCCTCTTCTTCTGACTTTATTACTGCTTCATTAACTTCTTCTTTTCGGTTTTCGAGTTCCGTAAGTAATAATTGGTAATTAGGAGAGTCGTGGGAAATATTTTCTTTTACATCAAACAATTCATCAAGAGTGTAATTTGAATAATCGATAGTGCTCATGTGCATCCTTGTACTGCTAACAGCTTATTGATTAGTCGCTCGATAACGTTCTTAGCAACTGTGTTAATTTTGTTAAACGTAGCACTACTAAGCTATTGTTGTAAATCGTTTATTTATCACGTTGCAGTTAGAAATAGGGTCTTTTTTAGTCGGAGAAACAATGCCTGAGTGTTTACGAGGTCCGCATATCACTTTTTACTATTTTTTAGCCTATTGATTTTTATCGAATTTACCAAATGTAAAAAAATTATCGATGCCTAGGATGCACTCCTTAGGCATCTTTTTTGCGCAGAAAGTGGTTATTTGCATGAAACTCAATCACACCTGTATAAAAACACAGTACACCTCGTAGTTCAAAAATTAACTGAACAGAAAATTTTGACTTTCAACGGATGAGAAGAAGTAGTGCAGAAAGGTTAGTAGCAACATCAAATAGAGTTACTGCTAAATCGTTTTGAGGCAAAAGTAGAGTTACCTGCAGGGAAAGGTGGTTCCAATGGCCTGCGGCCAGCGCATGTGCAGACATGCCTGAGACTCGCTGCAAGCACGTCCGTGTGGGCGAAGCGCCACGACTTTGACCTTTCTTAAAGGTCTGGCACGACTTGATAAGTCAAATAGCCGAATAGCCGACCAACAAACTTTGGGTCATAAATGACCCAACACCTCCCTATCGGCTCGCCTTTAGCCAACAAAAAACTCACCTTCACCCCACGCCTAGCCAATAAAAAGGCCTGCAACAATGCAGGCCTTCATTAATTCAAGATTGACTTGAAACGGACTTAGATACTAAGACTTAAGAGCTTAACTCTTGACCTCTTCGCTGTTAAGTTCTTCCTCTTTAGGTTCTGCCTTACCTTTAAACTTTTCACGCATGGTTTGCATCATCACGTAGAAAACTGGCACGAGCAAGGTACCGACGATAGTGGCCGCTACCATACCACCGAATACTGAATAGCCCAGTGCTCGACGACTTCCGGCGCCGGCGCCGGTAGCGACAACTAAGGGTAGTACCCCGAGTATGAACGAAAAGGCGGTCATTAATACAGCGCGAAAACGCAGTCTCGCAGCGGTTTCACCCGCTTCTAAAATGCTCTTGCCCTCCTCTCTTAATTGCTTGGCAAACTCCACAATTAAGATGGCGTTCTTACAGGCTAAGCCTATCAATAACACTAAACCAATTTGGGCATACAAGTTAAGTTCGGCGCCCACCAGCCAAATATTAAGGAACGCCCCTAATATCGCAATCGGCACGGCAAGCATAACGGCAAACGGAATGGTCCAACTCTCGTACTGAGCCACCAAAAATAGATAGGTAAAGACCAATGCTAAGCCAAAGATCAATGGCGCTAAGTTACCCGCCTTAATCTCTTGGTATGTCTGCCCTGTCCACTCATAGCTATAACCCGTCGGTAAGCTCTGCGCCGCTGCTCGTTCCATGGCACGAATCGCATCACCGGAACTATAGCCTGGCGCAGGGAAACCGTTAATCGTGGTAGAACTAAACATGTTGTATGAGTTCATCACGTCTGGTCCCAATATCGGCGTCACTGTGACTAAGGTACTCAGAGGCACCATTTCACCGGATGAGGAGCGTACATAAAAACGGGCAATATCCCTATCGGAATTTCGGTATTCGCCGTCTGCTTGTAATATCACCCTGAAGACTTTACCGAAACGGTTAAAGTCATTAACGTACATCGAGCCCAGCATGGTCTGCATGGTGGTGAAGATCTCATTCAGCGGTATGCCTAATGCTTTGGCTTTATCACGGTCGACATCAACAAACATTTGCGGCACATCGGCACGAAAATTACTAAATGACATGGCAATTTCTGGCTGCTCGTTCGCTTTCATAATCAGCGCACGCATCACCGATGCTAGCTCTTGTGGGCTGCGACCTTGGGTGTCTTGCAGTACAAACTCAAAACCACCGACACTGCCCACACCAGGTATTGGCGGCAGTGAGAAAGCCATCGCCTTAACGGATGGATTCGCCGCATATTTGGCTTGCAGCTTTGCCACAATCGCGTGCTCAGCCATATCGGCAGACTCACGCTCTGACCACGTCGACAGCGTGACAATCATCAAGCCGCCATTGGATGTAACAGAACCCGATAAAATACTAAAGCCACTGGCATGGATCACGTTTTCAACACCCGGTTCTGCCAATGTTAACTCCACCAAATCACGCATGACATCTTCGGTACGGTTAAGAGACGCGCCATCGGGTAGCTGAATATCGACCATAAAGGCTTTCTTATCTTCCATCGGTACAAAGCCAGATGGCAAGATTTTAGCTAAGCCGCCTGTCGCCGCTAACAGCGCGATAAAGACCACTAGCACCAATACCAATTTACGGGTTAGCACATGGACTAATTTGGTGTATTTACCGGTGAAGATACCAAAGTACTTATTAAATTTGGCGTGAAAGCCTTGGGTATGCTCTTTCGGTCGTCGCAGTACAGAGGCACATAATGCCGGGCTCAAGGTCAAGGCATTCACTGACGAGATAAGCACTGAAATACAGATAGTGACCGAGAACTGCGCATACATCTGTCCGGTGATCCCTGGCATCACTGCCGTCGGGGCAAATACCGCTAACAGCACTAATGTTGTCGCGATAATCGGTCCGGTGACCTCTTTCATCGCCTTAGATGTCGCTTCTTTGGGTGACAAGCCTTCGTCTTGCATTAAGCGCGTTACGTTTTCTACCACCACAATGGCATCATCAACCACAATACCGATGGCGAGGATTAGCGCGAATAAGGACACCGTATTAATGCTCATGCCGGAGATCAGCAAGAAGGCAAAGGTACCAATCAAAGACACTGGGATTGCAATTGCCGGGATTAACGTTGAACGTACATCTTGCAAGAAAATAAATACCACCAAGATAACCAAGGTTACCGAGATAAACAGTGTTTGCACCACCTCTTTAATCGAGGTTTCAACAAACTCTGTGGTGTCGTATAACACTTCGTATTCTAAGTCTCTTGGGAAGTTAGCCGCTAGGCTATCCATCTGCTGTCGAATACCCGCCGCCACTTCTAAGGCGTTCGCATCCGGTGACTGGTAGATAGAGATAATCGCTGACGGTTTGTTGTTGAGCCTGCCTTGGGCATCATAGGTTTGTGAACCTAGCTCAACACGCGCCACATCGCCGACTATAACCTTTGAACCATCTTCGTTAGCGCGGACCACAACATCCGCAAACTCTTTTTGATTCTTAAGTCGTCCTTTGGTCTGCAAGGTATATTGGAACTGTTGCTCAGGATCCACAGGCGCAGCGCCAATTCGACCCGCAGCGACTTGAATATTTTGCTCTTGCAATGCAGCAATAACGTCGGTGGCTGTAATGGCGAAACTAGCCATTTTGTCTGGATCAAGCCATATTCGCATTGCGTAATCGAGTGCACCAATAATCTGTACTTTCGATACACCGGTTTGTCGAGCGAGCGCATCTTTGACATTAAGGCCTGCATAGTTGGTAATAAACAGAGAGTCAAAGGTTTCGTTAGGCGAAACAAGGTTGACCACCATCAAAATATTGGGGCTTTGTTTCTCAACTTTCACCCCCTGCCTTTTCACCTCTTCAGGTAATCTCGGCATGGCTTGCTGCACCCGGTTTTGTACTTTTACCTGTGCCATATCGGGGTCGGTACCGACCTCAAAGGTCACATTGAGTGAGTAGCTACCGTCGTTGGCGCTCTTCGACTCCATATACAGCATGCCTTCTACGCCGTTAACTTCAGCTTCTAACGGCTGAGCAATAGTGTCTTTAACAATATTGGCACTGGCACCAGAATAACTGGTCGACACACTCACTTGTGGCGGCGCAATCTCAGGAAACTCCGACACTGACAAGATTGGGATAGAGATAAGCCCCACCAAAGTCAGTACGGTAGAGATCACAAAGGCAAATTTAGGCCTATTGATGAAGAATTCACTAATCATAGCAATCCCCTACTTGGTTTCGTTAGCGTCTTGGAAAGGAACAATCTCTTGTTCGATCGCGTTAACTTCAATACCAGGGCGAATTTTTTGTAGCCCGTCAACAACAATACGATCGCCACCGTCTAAGCCACTCAGTACACGCCATTTAACCCCGAAACGTTCACCGAGTACGACGATGCGCTTCTCCACTTTATTCTGCTCGTTCAGCACCATGACAAAACGACCTTGTTGATCTTCTTGTACTGACGCCTGTGGGATTAATAACGCTTGCTCTTTAACGGGCGACTCGATGATTAAGGTGACAAACATGCCAGGTAGCATAAAGTTATCGGCATTTTTAAAGGTCGCACGGATAGGTAATGTGCCTGTGGCGGGATCAACCTTGTTACTGACAAAATCGATGTAACCTGATTCTTTATGCATGGTCGCATTGGGCAAACGCAGATTAATCACAATATCTTGAATTTTTATATCCCGTGATAACGCTTTAGAAAAACTTTGTTGTGCAGTAATTAATGCTCTTTCGGCAACTTGAAAGTTAACCCACATTGGCTGTAATTGAACTAAGTTTGCCATGTCTGATTGCGGGCTAATGATGTCACCGGTACTGACTTTAGCATTACTAATTCGACCAGAGATGGGGGCATAGATTTTGGTATAGCTGAGCTGTAACTCTGCGGCGCTCACCGCTGCCTCGGCTTGCACGACCCCAGCAGCGGTTGTCAGCTTACGTGAGGTTAATTCATCCATATCTTGGGCACTGATCATGCCATCTGGCAGTAAGCGACGACCACGTTCCCAGTTCATTACCGCCACATCTCGAGAGGCTATCGCTTGCTTTAATACCGCTTTTTGCTGAGCCAACTCAGCAACATAGGTTGCAGGGTCGATCTCAAACAATAAGTCCCCTTGAGTAACATCGTCTCCCTCGATGAAAGAGCGCTTGAGCAGTTGCCCCTGAATTTGTGATTTAATGGTCACATCTTCAGATCCCCTTGTTCGGCCAACAATTTCAGTCTTAGATTGGATATCTTCCATCTTTGCAGTGCTCACAATCACACTCGGTAACACTGCCGCTTGGGGTGCTGGAGCCTCACCGCAACCGGTGGCCATAATACTAATACACACTATGGCGAGCAGTTTGAGTCTTGAAACTGTTGAACAGGCCATTTAAGCCTCCTGGAGGGTTGGGGATTGGATTGCTTTATTGAGAAATTATAAGCATATACTGCCCCGCATATAAACCTTTTTACATGTTTGCAGCATTATTTTTACACAAGCAAATTGCTGTGCTCGGATATTGTTGAAAAAACAACAGCAAATTGCCAACAAAAGCACTTCATTAAATTAACTGATGCTTTATTAGTCAAAGTGACCCTTGTCGATGTTACCAGAGGTAAAAGTGGGAGCTAGAGCAAGTTTATTGGAGTTGATGTCATGGTAAAAAATACTCAGAGCAACTAAGTTTTAACTAGGCTGTAAAATTAGCAAGAGTTCTGGTTTCAATAGCTGACCAATAATGATACAAATATTATAGCTCATTTTCGTTATTCCTATAACAGCATGACACCTAAGCTATTATTAGATTGAATAATCAAAGTTAAAACTTAATTGTTAACGTTAGACACATACAGTACGCACAGGCCAACACTATGTTGTTGACCAGAATAAAAAACAGTGCCCAATATGGCATCCGTTACAGCGAACAGGTAGGTAATTTATGACAGCAATTTCTCACGTTTATAACTATACAGTCCGGTGCCCTCATATAAAGGATCCCTCTCACCCAACAAGCTGGCTAAACCATATTGAGCTTAATCGTTCATGCGAAATAGCACTCGACAGAATCACTAAATGGCACGGCCATTCAGGCACACGCTTGTTTGAACATGAGGGCTTTGTCGTTAGAGAAGCAGAGCAAGAGCAGGCCTACTTTGCCATGCAAAATAACCGCCTAAAAGATGACAATCATGCATTAGTGACCTTTAAAGTCATTATGGACAACAAAACCAAAGACACATCAGTACAAGAGATAATGGAACATATCATTGATGATTATAAATCTCGCTTAAGCAAGTTGTAATCATTAGCAGGCATGTTCTAGCAGTTAGAACATGCCGCTAACTTCAACTGATATAAACCCGACCAAGTTCACACTTCAAGGCATTGATATACCTCCCAGCTCACAGATCTCACCCCTCCATTATTGCCCCCTGCCAACTAAAACATCAGAACCAACCAAGCAAACTACATATAAAACAATCAAATAAGAGTGAATATATAAAATTTTGCGCTTCTGGCGCTATATATTGAGTCAATTGCCGTTTTTCAAACTCACTGCTACAATTTACGCTACATATTGTTGTTACTTTTCTATTTACAATACAATACAAAGTACGCCTAAAAACAATTTAAACAACAAGT
Organism: Shewanella abyssi; assembly: GCF_023284025.1. GTDB lineage: Bacteria > Pseudomonadota > Gammaproteobacteria > Enterobacterales > Shewanellaceae > Shewanella > Shewanella abyssi. The sequence continues at coordinate 138,661 of NZ_JAKIKR010000005.1, forward strand.
TACCTAACTCGACTGATATCTAAAGCTCTATTTTATTTACTACTTTACTCATTCAAGGATTGTAAACTCATGCATGAAATGGCAAATGTTGTCATCGTCGGTGGCGGCGCTGGTGGAATGGAAATTGCGACTAAGCTTGGCCACCAGTTAGGCCGTAAAAACAGGGCCAGAATCACGTTAATTGACTGTGCCGAAAGCCATATTTGGAAACCTCTTTTGCATGAGGTGGCAACAGGTGCATTGGATATTGGCATTGATGCTATTAGTTATCGAGGTCACGCAGCAGGCCATGGCTACCACTTTCAGCAAGGTGCCATGACAGAGATTGATCGAGAAGCAAAACAAGTTATCTTAGCGCCCATAACCGATGAGCAAGGTGAAGAGTTACTGCCAGCTCGCCGTATCGATTATGACTATCTCGTCATCGCCATTGGTAGTATTGCTAATGATTTCAATATTAACGGCGTACGCGACCACTGTGTATTCTTAGATAGCACTGAGCAAGCAATGGAGATCCGCACCATACTGCTCAACAAATTCATGCGCTACGCCAGCCATCACCAACTCGATGAAAAAATAAAAATCGCCGTCGTTGGTGCGGGTGCGACAGGGGTAGAAATGTCGGCAGAGATGCACCATGCGGTCGGTCAGCTACGGGGCTTTGGCTACAAAATTGATAGTAGCTTACTGGAAATTACCTTGATTGAAGCGGATAAGCGCATTCTTCCTAAAGTGGAAAAGGCCGAGATATCAAAATCTGTCGCCAAAGAGCTAACAGCAATTGGCGTCAAAGTGATGACCAATACTCGGATCAATCAGGTCACCACGGAGGGGCTGCACACCTCTACAGATGAATTCATTCCATCGGATATGGTGATCTGGTCAACGGGGGTTAAAGCGCCTGACTTTTTAAAAGAGATAGGCGGGTTAGAGAGCAACCATATCAATCAAGTGATGGTGCAGCAAAATATGCAAACCACCCGTGACCCAGCTATTTTTGCAATTGGTGATTGTGCCGCTTGCCCGCAAGAGGATGGCAGTTGGGTGCCGCCACGAGGCCAATCGGCACGCCAAATGGCACTGATGACAGCAGACAACATCAAGTTATTGGTAGCGGGTAAACCGCCATCGAAGAAATATGTGTATAAAGATCTTGGGGCACTGGTAAACCTGTCTAAATTCCACACCGTTGGTAATTTGATGTCGTTCATTGGCGGCGGCGTGATGGTAGAGGGTAAGATTGCCCGCTTTGTCTACACCTCGTTATACAGAAGACACCTTATTGAGCTCCACGGCCCGGTTAAAGGTACCCTGCTAATGCTGGCAAAAGGCATTAGCCGCATTATTCATCCGCACCTAAAGCTGCACTAAGCCTATATACCCATCCGACTTGAAGATGGCTATACAAACTGGATCCATTGGAGAATTGCTGGCATAGTGCCAGCAATTGCTAATAAATTGGTCTATATCTTGAAATTATCCACCCTTGCTATTCTCCTCGCCGCAATAACCACTGTCAGCGCTTGCGCAGAACTCAAAGATGCTGGCCGTCAGATTGGTGAAACCACCAAAGAGGTCACCACTGACATTGGTCATGCAACGCGTGATACCACCCGCGCTATTGGCCATGCATCCCGCGATGCCGTCAATTCAGTAAAAAAGGACCTCAGTGAAGATTGAGCCGGTATAAAGTGACTGCATAAAACGACGTTGTAAAACCACTTTATAAAACAGTTCTGCTACCAGTATTACGCCGCAATGGCGCGCATGCCATGTGGCTTAGTAAGCCCTTGCTCATTAAGGTGAAAATACCCTCTATCCTGTGCTCACCGATATGGGTGAGTGTAATCCCTATTCATCTACAGTACTCATCATGCCTCTTTAAGCTTTCTCTGTACTAGCCATAATCTGTGCTTTCAAATACACAACTCATGTCAGATTTTCTAACGACCTCGCACGCTAATACCACTGCCAGTACTGCAATAAAGACTAACCCTTAAACATCAATTTAATAAGCAATAAAACTGACACAAAATCATCGCCATATCGTCATGCTGATCCTCGACAATCACCCCGCCACAAAGAAACCTCCTATAAATAATATAAATTGACGGTGACGATAGTGATTAATATCAAAATGATAGCGGCCATTGCCTCTTGCAGTCTGATAACCATTGCAGCAAATGCTGCAGTACTCCCTAGCAACCAAACTGATAGCCAGTGGTTTAAAGATAGCGCCAACTTAGTCAGTGATAAAACAGAGCAGACGGCGCCGAAGAAAGCCAAGAATGTGATTCTATTTGTCGGTGATGGCATGGGCGTTTCAACGTTAACGGCAGCACGTATCTTTGAGGGACAACAACAAGCGGATCATCAAGGCGGCGAAGAAAACTTCTTAAGCTTTGAGCGTTTCCCAAAAACAGCACTGGTTAAAACCTATAATACCAATCAACAAACGCCGGACTCAGCTGGCACCATGACGGCAATCGTCACTGGGGTGAAGTCTAAAGCCGGTGTGTTGTCAGTTTCCGATAGTAGCTTACGTGCTAACTGCCTCTCTTCAAAAGGCAACGAGCTCATCACCTTGGTTGATCTTGCCAATGCAAAAGGGTTGTCGACCGGGGTCGTCAGTACCGCACGTATAACCCATGCAACACCCGCTGCGGCCTACGCAGTATCGCCAGAGCGTAACTGGGAAGCAGATTCTAATCTTCCTGCTGAAGCCGTTGCTAATGAATGTAAGGATATTGCCTACCAGCTTGTTATGCGCGATGAAGCCGATGCCTTAAGTGTTGCACTTGGTGGCGGTCGTCGTAACTTTATCCCTGAAGATGTGACCGATGGTGAAAATAAAGCCGGACGCCGCGCCGATGGCATTGACTTGACCCAAGCTTGGACCGACAACCTGAGTAACTCTGCTTATGTATGGGACAAGGCCGGTTTTGATGCCATTGATGTGAGTGCTACCGACCACCTTTTAGGCTTGTTTAATTCATCGCATATGGAATATGAAGCAGACCGAGCTAATGACAGCGCAGGTGAGCCATCATTAACAGAGATGACCACTAAGTCGATTGAGCTACTCAATAAAAACGACAATGGTTATCTGCTTATCGTTGAATCAGGTCGAATCGATCACGCCCACCATGCTGGCAATGCTTATCGCGCCATGATGGACACTGTTGAACTGTCTAATGCAGTAAAAGCGGCCGTTGCAGCAACCAACCCAGAAGAGACGCTCATCATGGTCACCGCTGACCATAGCCACGTATTTACCATCGCTGGTTACCCTGAGCGAGGTAATCCAATTTTAGGATTAGTGCATAACGTCGGCGGCGATCTCGCCATCGCACAAGACGGTAAACCCTATACCACTGTCGGTTATACCAACGGTCCAGGCGCAGTTGTTGGCGTGCGTGATGATTTGAGCTCAGTCGATAGCAAAGATAAAGACTTTATGCAGCAATCATTAGTGCCAATGAGCAGTGAAACCCACGCAGGCGAAGATATTACTCTCCATGCAACAGGCCCCGGCTCAGGCCTTATCCAAGGCGTGATTGAACAGAACGTTATCTTCCACATCATCAACCAAGCGCAAACGCTGGGCGGTACTAAATATTAATCGCTAACTCACTGGCATTAATAATTTTTCTTACTGACTGATATAGGTCAGCAATAGTACCCAATAATTGGAGTTTAAAATGAACAAGAAATTTCTGATAGTTTCAATTGCAGCAATGCTTGGTTTAGCAGCATGCGGCAGTGATGGCGATAACGGCAACGACGGTAACAATGGTTCAGACGGCAGTAATGGTGGCAATGGCAACAACGGCCAAGATTGGACAGCGGTTAATCAATGGTATGTCGATGGCCAAGCTAGAGTGGCAAAAGCCCAAGAACTTAGTGTCAATAACCAAGCTGGCGCCGCCAAAAACATCATTCTATTTGTCGGTGATGGCATGGGCGTATCCACCGTTACCGCGGCGCGTATTTTAGCAGGTCAGTTAAAAGGACAAACCGGTGAAGAGAACTCGCTCTCGTTTGAAACTCTGCCCTACTTAGGCCTGGCTAAAACTTACAATGTCGACGGACAAACGCCAGATTCAGCTGGCACCATGACGGCAATGGTCACCGGGGTTAAAACCGACGTCGGAGTACTTTCACAAGGCGAAGGGGTGTCACGAGGTAATTGCGCTTCAACGGCAGGACAAAACCTAGTGACCTCACTTGAACTGGCCGCCATGGCAGGCCTATCTACAGGTGTCGTTTCTACAGCCCGTATTACCCATGCAACACCGGCGGCAACTTATGCCCATTCTCCAGAGCGTAACTGGGAAAGCGATGCTGATTTGCCCGCCGAGGCCGTGACTAATGGTTGTAAGGATATCGCATCACAGTTAATCGACTTTAACTTTGGCAGCGGACTTAATGTGGTGATGGGCGGCGGTCGCCGTGCGTTTATTCCGAGCACCATGACAGACCCTGAAGGCAAGTCTGGCAAACGCCTAGATAACCGCAACTTAACCGATGAATGGTTAAATAAATACCCTAATGCTGCTTATGTTGCTGATAGAGAGGCTTTCTTAGCCCTAGATCCCAGCAACACAGACCACGCGTTAGGTCTGTTTAATTCATCGCACATGGAATATGACTATGACCGCACCACAGCGGGCGTGACTGGCGAACCATCTCTGGCTGAAATGACGGCCAAATCCATTGATATTTTGAAGAAAAATGACCAAGGTTTTGTGCTGATTATTGAGGCCGGACGCATCGACCATGCGCACCATGCGGGTAATGCTGCACGCGCTTTACACGACACGATTGCGATGTCTGAAGCTGTCCGCGTTGCTATGGAGAAAACATCGGAGAAAGATACCTTGTTAATTGTTACCGCCGATCACAGCCACGTATTCACCATCGCAGGCTACCCTACTCGTGGCAACCCCATCTTAGGGTTAGTTAAAGGCAATGGCGCAGACGGACGACCTAGTGTGACCAACGCTACCGATGCAAATGGCTTACCCTATACCACAGTCGGTTATGCCAATGGCCTAGGTTATGCCAACTTAGCAACAGGGGGCGATGAGCGTTATGGCTACGCTGCTGCAGCGGGGCGTTTTGACTTAAATTATGTTGATACTCAAAGCGCTGGCTTTCATCAAGAAGCGCTGGTACCACTGGGGAGTGAAACTCATGCGGGTGAAGATGTTGGTATCTTTGCCAGTGGTCCAGGTTCACACCTTATTCAAGGTACCGTAGAGCAAAACCACATTTTCCATGTGATGAACCATGCAGCAAGCTTGGTAGAAAAAGCGCAGTCAGCCCAACCATAACCGCAGTTGATGATTGAAAATCCACCGGGATCTCTCGGTGCTAGGTTCTAGGTTCTAGGTTCTAGGTTCTAGGTTCTAGGTTCTAGGCTCTAGGCTCTAGGCTCTAGGCTCTAGGCTCTAGCAAAGCATAAAATCAACATCAAAAGCCAAAGGGTGTTTTCTGTTGATTTCCTAGCAGGACGCAGTCCGTCCTAGCAGTGAGCTGGCGAACGTCCTAGTACCTAGGACCTTCTCTTACGGTAAAACTAGAAAAGAGCAAAGCGACGGCATAAATACCGACCTACTTTAAAAGAAGGTGCTAGCAAAGCATAAAATCAACATCAAAAGCCAAAGGGTGTTTTCTGTTGATTTCCTAGCAGGACGCAGTCCGTCCTAGCAGTGAGCTGGCGAACGTCCTAGTACCTAGGAC
>NZ_JAKIKR010000006.1 GCF_023284025.1 Shewanella abyssi
TCTGACTGATACAAATTTTGTGCTATCTAGATTTAGCTGTTAGCTCAGTTGCTGCTGGTATGAATGAATAGGCAGTTGGCTTGCTCTTTCTTATCCAATTGGTCGAAGGTTGAATCCTTCACGGCCCACCACTTTCTGTTTCGATCGATTACCGCAATAATCCATTTCCTTGTTTCAATCGTTTACTTCAATAATCTACTTATATATTCAATTTTTACAGCGTTCGTATAACGTGACGATTATGAGATAGGTCGTTAGCTCAGTTGCTGATGGTATCGATGAATAGGCAGTTGGCTTGCTCTTTCTTATCTAATTGGTCGAAGGTTCGAATCCTTCACAGCCCACCACTTTCTGTTTCAATCGATTTTCGCAATAATCTACTGCAAAAACTTACTCGTTTTATCTATTCTATTTTTAAAATTGAAAATGCCAAATATGCTTCCAAAACGGTTGTTCGTTTTATGAGCACGGTTCTTGTCATGTATATTACTCGATAATGTGTATGCAGCATTTATGTAATAGATAAAACTGGTGAAGCCTGCTATCTCAGTCTCTATCTGCATATCGGTTATTTTAAGGAAGCATCTCGCCTAATGGTTTTTATTCTCCATCCCATTCTAGGCAGAAATATTGGCAGGTAATCATTCTAACGAAATTTTTAAGTTGTATACCGACTCAAGACTGTTGGTAAAGTTGGACAGAGTAAACTGGCAAAGACTCAATAAAATAGTTCAGAGTTTTAATTAATGAGATGACAAAATTGTTACACATTTCTTGCAGTGCAATAAAAATCTAAACTAATAAGTGTAAGGTATTGTTTTAAATGCATAAGGTGTTCGCTTGTAAAGTCTCTTCTAGATATCCCCCTATTTATCTTTCAGCAAAACCTCAAATTTCATTAATGATTTATCCCCCCAAAAACGGTACTAATTAACACTTTGGATAATTCTTTACTAATATTAGCGGCGTTGAATGGGAATGTGATTAATTTGTAAAGGTCGTTCTACCTTTGTCTGATAGACCTATTGCTAATGTTGACTTGTTGTTAAGTCGGTCATATTTCGTAAGGAAAATAAAAAATATGGGAGAAAGGGAATGAAACAAGCAAAACTAAGCGTTCTTTGCGCAGCAGCAATTGCGACAATGAGCGTCAGTGCATATGCAGAGACAGATTTTAAGTTCGGTGGTTATGTAAAAGCTGATGTTATGTTTAGTGACTACAGTAATGGCGCACCTGATTCTGGGAACCTATCTCGTCAGTTTTATGTACCAGGGACTATTTATGGTGACTCAAGCAGAGGCAACCAAGTCGTCGACTTTCATGCAAGAGAGTCACGCTTTAACTTTAAATCGTCTACTGATATTGATGGTCATAAGCTGGTCGGCTTTATTGAACTTGATTTTATGACTCATAGCGACGGTAACGAGCGAGTATCAAACAGTTACTCTCCTCGTATTCGTCAAGCTTTTCTCAGCTTTGACAATTGGGCCGCTGGCCAAATGTGGACCACCTTCCAAAACCCAGGTGCTTTGCCTGAAAACTTAGACTTTGTTGGTGCAGCTGAAGGTACGCCGTTCGTGCGTCAAACCATGGTTCGCTACACCAATGGTGGTTTTCAGTTCTCTGCTGAGAATCCAGAAACGACGTTAAACGGCTATCGTGATCCAACGGGTGCCCGTATTACTAGTGGCAGCGGCATGGTGCCTGATTTTGTTGCGCGCTACAACATGAAAACAGAAGGTGGAGCAGCCTTTACCTTTGCAGGGCTAGCACGACAGCTTAATATTGAAAAAGATGATCTAGATTCATCTGAGTTTGGTTATGGTTTGAGCTTTACCGGTGTTATTCCTGTTGGACAAGATGATATTAAAATGTCAGCGACCTATGGTGAAGGCTTAGGGCGTTATATGGCACTTAACTATGCTAATGCCGGTGTGTTGGACGCTAATGGTGATATAAATGCTATAAGCTCATACGGTGGCTACATCTCTTACCGTCACTGGTGGAATGATAAATGGCGTACCAGTATCACAGGTTCTGGCTTCAAAGCTGATAACGAAATCAATTTAATCGGTAATAACGTCAACAAAGATTCATACTCAGGATACCTCAACCTATTGTATTCACCTGTGAAGCCACTAACAGTGGGCGTTGAGTATATGTACGCTAAGAATACTAAAGAAAATGGTTTTGATGGCGAGTTAAGTCGAGTCATCTTCTCAATGAAATATGTGCTTTAGTCGATGGGGTAGATAGATAACTAGATAAAATGTTACCCACAAAAAAGGAGGCGATAGCCTCCTTTTTTTGTTTAAAGCGCTTAACTTATGCCGCTGGCATTAACTCGTTGTCTCGCACATACAGTTCAAACTCAGTACAGCCACCAACATGGTCTTTGTCGACAAAGATCTGTGGAACTGTTTCAACTGGCTTACCGACTGTTTTTTCTAGATCGGCTTTGCTGATCCCTTCAGCGTGAATATCAACATATTTAAATTTGAAATCATCACGCTTTTCAGTAAGTTGCTCAGCAACTTGAACTGCTCGAACACAATAAGGACAACCTGGACGACCGAAAATAACAACAAACATAATAATTCCTCTAAAATAGCTTGAGCACTTTATAACATAGCCAGGAGATTAGTTCTAATCGATATTTAAACTCGGTTTAATCGCATTACTGATTTCTATTCTAATTCAGAAGGTTGTGTTTGATAGCGGCCATGGTAATCAAAGATAGACTCCAGCAGATCCCAACCTTTTTTACCTTTTTTCAGCAACAATAAGTCGGGCTTTCTAAAACAGGACTCATCTGCAGCTAGTTCTTGTGCCGAGCTATATTTCTTATGCTTCATCCCAGGCGTCTTGCTGTGGGGGAAAATAAACAGTGCAAAGACGGCTCTTATCTGTGCGGGCGTTTGCATCTTGAAGTAACGACAAAAATCATTGCCCTCGATATCGATATAACGCACTACTAAACGCTCCTTTTCAGGCTCGAGCAACATGGTTTGACATTTGAACAAGTGATGATGTTTCTGTTGTAATACCTCTTTGAGCCTCTTATCAGGATCAACCAATACAGCCTGACAATGGCCACATATCTTGGCGGCAATATCGTTCTCTTCGCCGCAATTAGGGCAAGACTTGGAACGAAAGCGAAAATCGCACTGTTGTTTGCCCTTAGCCGTTTCAATCAAAGCTTGGCAACGTCTACCAAAATGCTCAATGATATCGCCATCATCATCGGTTAAGCCCCAAAATATATTGGCAAAATCACACACAGGGCAGTGAACTTGCACCGGCTTACATTTACTGTTGGGTTTAGGTTGACCGACTTCAGGATAGAATAAGTCATAGCCGTTGGCTGCATAATCAATAATCAGGCATTCGGTTTTGTCTTTGTCGATCCTTAAGCCGCGGCCAACCATCTGCTGGAAAAGGCTTACCGATGCGGTTGGACGCATAATCGCAATAAGATCAACATGGGGTGCATCAAAGCCAGTAGTTAATACGGCAACATTGACTAAAAATTTGATCTGCTTGGCTTTAAAAGCGCTGATGATCAGGTCTCGGTCTTCTCGTGATGTCTTAGCGGTGACCAGTGCTGGGTTATATCCCGCAAGCTTAGCCATTATCTCTTCTGCGTGTTTTACCGTAGCGGCAAAGATAATCACCCCTTGACGATGTTTTGCTAGTTCAATGAGTTGTTTAACAATGGCCGTGGTGGCGCGGCCACAATGATTGAGTATGGAGTTTACTTCTGACTCGTTATATTCGCCTGTCGGCGATGAGGTTAGTTCACTAAAATCATATTGGGCGCTCAAGCCATCAAACATCTTAGGCTGACTCAAGAACCCCTGCTTAATTAAAGGGCGCATCGGCAGTTCGAAAATGCACTTTTCAAATACAGGTTTATCAGTATTACCTATTTTTCCATGATAGTGATGGCGATAGATCCACCCTAAATCTAATCGATATGGGGTGGCGGTTAATCCTAGTAGCCTTAAACGCTGGTTCTTGGACCTTAAATGGCTTAATAGTTGTTGATACTGACTGTCTTTATCAGGACTTACGCGGTGGCATTCATCGATAATCACCAGGCTGTAGGGCTCGTCAAATTGAGTCGGGCGCTTAACCGCTGACTGAATACTGGCAACCACTGTCTTGCCAGCCGTTGATTTTTGATTTAACCCAGCAGAATAGATGGACGCTTTATCGGTGAGTAAGCCGACTTTTTCGGCATTTTGCGCCACCAGTTCTTTTACGTGGGTGAGCACAAGTACGCGGCCTTTAGCTATTCTGGCAAGCTCTGCTATGACAATGCTTTTACCCGCGCCAGTAGGCAAGACAAGCACCGCGGAGTCGGCACTGGATTTAAAATGGCTGATGGCCGCATCGACCGATTGTTGCTGATAATCTCTAAGTTGCACGAGTTAGTTTCCGTTTGGCATGCCATTGGAGCAGAGCGGATAGCGAAATGATCACACAAATATGCAGTGACGATAAGTAAAATTTTGGCCTGTTTATTAAAGTCATAAGAAAAAGCCCCTCAGTGAGGGGCTAGGGAAGGTAAAACGGCTATAAGTGCTTAAGCATTACTCGCTGCGGTTAAGTCGTGACTCAATGAGAGTGTCAATCACTGCAGGATCGGCAAGAGTTGAAGAGTCACCTAAGTTGGTTACTTCATTTGCGGCAATCTTACGCAAGAAACGACGCATGATCTTGCCCGAACGTGTCTTAGGTAGACCACCTGCAAATTGGATTAAATCGGGTGTGGCCAATGCACCAATCTCTTTTCTAACCCACTGTCTAAGTTCCTGTCGCAGCTCTTCTGTTTCTACAGTGCTTCGAGTGAGCGTTACGTATGCATAGATCCCTTGGCCCTTAATGTCATGTGGATAACCCACTACAGCGGCCTCAGCGACATGTTCATGAGCCACTAGCGCACTTTCAACTTCAGCAGTGCCGAGTCTATGACCTGATACGTTAATAACATCATCGACACGGCCAGTGATCCAGTAATAACCGTCTTCATCGCGTTTTGCACCGTCGCCAGTAAAGTACATGCCTCTAAAGGTTTTAAAGTATGTCAGCACAAAGCGTTCATGATCGCCAAATACGGTGCGCATCTGTCCTGGCCATGAATCTAGAATAACCAGATTACCTTCATTCGCGCCTTCAACTATATTGCCCATGTTGTCAACGAGTGCGGGCTGGACGCCAAAGAAGGGACGGGTAGCAGAGCCAGGCTTGGTGTCAGTAGCACCTGGCAGTGGGCTAATCAAAATACCGCCAGTTTCAGTTTGCCACCAGGTGTCAACAATAGGGCAGTTCTCATGACCAATAACATCGTTGTACCAGCGCCATGCTTCTGGGTTAATCGGTTCACCGACTGAGCCCATAATGCGCAATGAACTGCCATCAAAGTTATCGAACTGCTCTTTGCCTTCGGCCATTAGCGCGCGAATGAGCGTCGGGGCGGTATAAAGGATATTAACCTTATGTCTGTCAACTATCTCACCGAGTCGTGCTGGTGTCGGATAATTTGGCACACCTTCGTGGATTAATACGGTTGCACCATTGGCGAGTGGACCATACACCATATAGGAGTGCCCCGTGATCCAACCGACATCGGCAGTACACCAATATACTTCGCCGTCTTTATAATCGAATACATACTCGTGGGTCATCGCCGCGTATACCATGTAACCACCGGTGGTGTGTAACACACCTTTCGGGTTACCGGTTGAACCTGAGGTATACAGTAAAAACAGTGGGTCTTCTGCACCCATCTCTTCCGGAACACAATACTCTGATGCAGTATCCATCAAAGAGTTCCAGCAGATATCACGACCTTCAACCCAGTTGATGTCGCCGCCAGTGCGCTTCATTACAATGACTTTTTCAACGCAATCGACGTCAGGATGAGCGAGTGCCTCATCGATATTGGCTTTGAGAGGAATAATACGACCCGCTCGTAGACCTTCATCGGCGGTGATCACCACTTTAGAATTACCATCAATAACGCGAGATGCGATTGAATCAGGTGAGAAGCCACCAAATACCACAGAGTGAATGGCACCAATACGGGCGCAGGCAAGCATGGCTACGGCAGCTTCTGGCACCATAGGCATATATATTGTGACGACATCGCCGCGTCGTACCCCTTGGCTGCGAAGGGCATTGGCAAATTTACATACATCTTTGTGTAATTCACCATAAGTGATAGTGCGTTGATCTTTAGCATCATCGCCTTCCCAGATAATAGCGACCTTATCGGCGTTAGTTTCTAAATGTCTGTCTAGACAGTTAGCTGATGCGTTTAACGTGCCATCATAAAACCATTTGATAAATAAGTTATGGTCATCGAACGAAGTCTTCTTTACCTTAGTGAAGGGCTTTATCCAATCGATACGGTTGCCGTGTTCTCTCCAGAAACCTTCAGGATTTACAATCGACTCCTGATACATTTTTTTATATTGTTCGTCATTTACAAGTGCGTTTTCAGCGATTTCACTTGGAACTTTGTAGAGAGACTGCATGCTCATTGGGCTTCCCTTATCTAATAGTGCGTGAGAAGAGTATGAATTGTGTAAGGGCTATATCTCTATTAGACCTTGGTCTAGTAAAAAAATATCCTTATTTTTTAAATGGTTGTAAATTAATTTTGGCTAGATTTCATTTGTTTTTTACCGCAAAATAGGGAAAAAAAGAGAATCCTATGAATTTGACTGTGCTTGTTGGCACCATTGCCATTATTTATGTCTGTCTATTGTTCCTCATCGCATGGGGCGCAGAGCGCTGGTTTAGCCGCATTACCAAGCGTATTCAAGCGTGGATCTATGGTTTAAGCCTTGCTGTGTATTGCTCCTCTTGGAGTTTTTTAGGCACGGTCGGGCAATCTGCCGATGACTTATGGTCATTTCTGCCAATCTTTATCGGGCCTATTCTTATTTTTACCGTTGGATTTGGTCTGCTTAGAAAAATGGTGATTGTGTCTAAGGCGCAAAATATTACCTCTGTCGCCGACTTTATTGCGGCAAGATACGGTAAGTCACAGCTACTAGCGGCAATTGTGACCCTAATCGCCCTGTTTGGCATCATGCCCTACATTGCGCTGCAACTTAAGGCGATGGTCTTTAGCTTGAACCTTTTTCAACCTGAAGGGGCGTTGTTTGATGGCGCTAAAGTATCGTTAGTCATTACTGGCATATTAGCTGTTTTCGCCATCTTATTTGGTACTCGTAAACTGGATGCAACCGAGCATAACCCTGGCATGATCCTCGCGATAGCATTCGAGTCGTTGGTTAAGTTAGGGGCTTTCTTATTGGTTGGCGCTGTGATCAGTTTTGGTGTTTTTGATGGCTTTGGCGATATCTGGCAGCAAGCGAATGCGCGGGATTTGATCGGTAAACCCAATTTGCGCATTGAATCTCTAATGCCTGAGTTACTGGTGGGAATGGCGGCCTTTTTATGCATGCCAAGACAGTTCCATGTGATGATGGTTGAGTGTAGTAATGAACAAACCATGGTTAAAGCGCGGTGGATGTTTCCGCTCTATTTGTTGTTGTTTGGTCTATTTGTTGCGCCGTTAGCGTTAGCCGGAAAGCTATTGTTGGGTGATGCCGTTGCTGCGGATACTTATGTGATTAACCTTCCCCTAGCGCTTGATAAACCTTGGCTTGCCGTTGTGGCACTGCTTGGCACTTTATCAGCGGCGACAGGCATGGTGATTGTCGCGGTTGTGACGATTAGCGTCATGGTGAGTAATGAGTGGCTGGTGCCATTAATGCTGCGTACCGGGCAGATAAAAGCTCGAAACTTCAGCCAGTTCTCGCAATTATTACTCAATGCTCGCCGATTGGCGATCATGCTTATTTTAGCGTTGGGCTATTTTAGTTATCTGTCGTTTATGGATAACGACTCTTTATCCTCTCTAGGTATGTTGTCTTTCGGTGCATTCGCGCAGCTGGCACCCGCGTTAATCGGTGGTATGTATTGGAAAAACGGTAATCGAAGTGGCGTGTTCTTGGGACTCGCGGTCGGGTTTGGTTGTTGGTGTTATATCCTGCTGCAAGGTGTGGCTCAATCACCTGGACTTGTTATAACCGATTTTGCCTTACTCGATTCGATTAAACCTAATGTTCGCGATATTCTCATCGCCTTGCTAGCGAACTGTGCTTGTTATGTACTTGGTTCTGTATGGTTTCGTGCCGGTGTTGTTGAACGAATGCAAGCTAGCGCTTTTGTCACTCCAGGGCAGTTAAAGAAGTCCACAAACCGCAAGAGTGCGGCGGTTTCACAGCAAGATTTACTCATCCTAGCGAGTCGTTTTGTGAGTCCAACCCGAGCATATGAGAGCTTCTCTGGTTTTTCTGAAGATGCAGTAAAGAGCGATAGTTGGCATAAAGTCGCCCCGCCTGAATTGATTGAACACACAGAACATATGCTCTCGGGAGTGCTTGGCGCCTCTAGTGCGTCATTGGTGATGGATTCGGTGTTACAAGGTCGAGACTTGGCGTTAGATGAAGTGTTTAGCCTTGTGGATGAGGCGTCTTCAAAAATCATTTTGAGCCAAGATGTGCTGCGCGGCGCGATTGAGCACGCATATGAAGGTATGAGCGTGGTGGATAAAGATCTGAATCTTGTGGCTTGGAATTTTAAATATGCTGAGCTTTATCAGTATCCAGATAATTTTTTGAAGGCTGGTATGCCCATTAGCGATGTCATCCATTTCAATGCAAAACGCGGCTATTGCGGCCTAGGTGATATTGATGAACAAGTTGACAAGCGGGTGCAGCATATGCGAGATGGCTCTCAACATGTGTCTGAGCGACAACGTAAAGATGGTAAGGTTATAAAGATCCAAGGTAATCCTATGCCTGGTGGCGGCTTTGTTATGACGTTTACCGACATTACTCAATATCGTTTGCAAGCCAAAGCGTTGCAAGAGTCGAATGAGACACTAGAAGCCAGAGTCAAAGAGCGTACTTTTGAGCTATCGATGCTGAACAGTAAGCTGCTGGAGTCGAAGGCGCAAGAGGAGATGGCCAATGCCTCAAAGAGTCAGTTTCTAGCCGCAGTAGGGCATGATTTGATGCAGCCATTAAATGCTGCTCGATTATTTACGGCATCACTCTCGCAGTATCCAAATTTGGATTTAGAAGCTAAAACAACATTAAGTCATGTTAATAGCTCCCTTAAAATTGCAGGAGAACTGCTGACTGACTTACTGGATATCTCTAAATTGGACTCTGGCATGGTAGATGTCAATCGCCGAGATTTTGCTATTGCGGACTTACTCGATGGTTTAACGGTAGAGTTTCAGGCAATGGCTAAAGACTGCTCAATAAGGTTTAGTTCAATCCCCTGTTCAGCAACCATTAACTCAGATCCGAGTTTGCTCAGGCGAGTACTGCAAAACTTCCTAACCAATGCTTATCGCTACGCTAAGGGTAATCGTGTGCTGTTGGGTTGCCGTTACCACAAGACAGAGCTTGAGATCCAGGTACTGGATACCGGTTGCGGTATTGATGAGAGTGACACACTGGAGATTTTTAAAGAGTTTAAGCGACTCGATAATCCACAAAGTAAAAGTGTCAGTGGCTTAGGTTTAGGCCTCGCCATTGCCGATAGAATAAGCCGTGTTTTAGAGCATAAAATTAGTGTGACTTCAATTTTAGGTCAAGGCTCTGTGTTCTCCATTAGAGTACCACTTGGCGTAAAAGTAACCGCGCCCACACCAAAGAAAATACCGTCGTTATTGCAACCATTAGCGGGTATCAAGGTTTTGTGTATTGATAATGAAGAGGCGATTTTAGCAGGGCTTGAGAGTTTATTGACTCGCTGGCAATGTGAGGTCATTTGCGCCAGTGATTTTGCCGACGCTCGCATTAAATTAGGCCTAAAAGGCGTGGCTCCTGATATCGTACTGGCTGATTATCACTTAGATAACAATCAAAATGGTGTCGATGCAATGGATGGCGTCCGTAGTCTTTATGGTGAGCATCTGCCGGGTATTTTGATCACCGCCAATACGCGTAAAGATCTGATTGATGATGTACACGCCCGTGGCTATCACTATATGGCTAAAATGATCAAACCAGCCGCCCTAAGAGCGTTGATTTCAAGTCTGGTTAGTAAAGGCTAGTTATCTAGCGATGAAAAACGGCACACCGACTAAGTGTGTCGTTTCCATCATAATAGGCTAGTTACTCAATTTTGACGGGGGTTAGGCCTTTATCTCTAGAATCGACCGCACTTTCTACATCGAATCCGCCAGCCTTCCAGTTTTTTGCCTCTTGAGCATCAAAAGATTGGCTTTTCCAACTACTAGCATTGGTTAGATCAAAGCCTTGCTTTGACCAGTTTTGAGATTGCTCAGGGTTAAATCCGCTACCTTTCCACGCTTGCGCTTTTTCAGCATTAAAACCAATCTCTTTCCATGCTGCAATGTCACGCTCTGACATACCTTTCCAGGTGGCAGGCGCTGAAGCACAGGCACTGAGGGTGAAAATGATAATCGCTAAACAGAGTTTTTTCATATCACAGTCCTTCATGTTAATCGTTAATTAATCTGCCGAACCTGCAGAGATCATTCCCTGAAAACCCATCGACAATAAATTTGCACAACTTGTTATCTATACCGTTCGACATTGACGTGCTTGGGGAAAGCACTGCACTGTGGATTAATCACTACTCTATGAGGAAGGGTATAAAACATTCACTATTGAAGATAGTCGCTGAAATATCACTCGACAAGTTATAGCAATAGCATTAAGTCTTCAGTCAATTCGGAATCGCTCAAAATTTTCAATTCAAACTGGATAAACAGCCTTTACCCCCAAAGCGGTGTTCGGCTTGTTTGACTCTTCTTGCTCAAGAAGAGTCTTAGCATTAAGACTACTTGACCAGAATATAAAGGTGGATATACTGAACGCCGTGTAAAATATATAAAACATAGAAGTGATCGATTAATCAAAAGGAAATTGTTATGTCAGAACCGCGCTGCAACTCCTACTACAACGCCACCATTACTGATGAAACAGATTACCCCGAACTTGAGGGAGAAATTCGCGTCGACGTAGTGATTGTTGGGGGTGGTTTTACTGGCGTCGCGACGGCTGTGGAACTATGTGAAAAAGGCTATAAAGTTGCCATTGTTGAAGCGAATAAGATCGGTTGGGGGGCAACAGGGCGCAATGGTGGGCAGGTGACAGGAAGTTTGTCTGGCGATGCTGCTATGACCAAACAGCTTAAGAATAAATTGGGTGCTGCAGCTGAACAGTTCGTATGGAATATGCGTTGGCGTGGGCATGAGATTATTAAGGCCCGAGTTAAAAAATATGCTATTGAGTGCGATCTTAAATTTGGACACATACATACCGCTTACAAAGCTAGCCACATAGGTGAGCTGCAGAAGACTTTTGATGAAGGCTGCAGTCGTGGAATGGAAAGCGAGCTAGCGCTGCTATCAAAAGCTGAGCTGCCCGAATACATTAATACGCCTTTGTATCATGGGGGCCTGCTTAATAAACGTAATATGCACCTTCATTCTGTCAATCTTTGTATTGGCGAAGCTAGAGCTGCTGAAAGTATGGGGGCGCTAATTTTTGAAGGTTCAGCTGTACTGAATATTGATGATGGTGTGGTTGCGACAGTGACAACAGCAAAAGGTAAGATCAGCGCCAATAGTGTAGTGCTGGCAGGTAATGCTTACCATAAACTGGCGCGAAAAAAGCTCAGAGGTATGCTGTTTCCTGCATCGCTAGGTAATTGCACTACCGCACCATTGACGCCAGAGCAGGCTCAAAACCTTATTCCCAAAGACGTTGCTGTCTATGATACTCGCTTCGTGTTGGATTATTACCGTTTAACCGCTGATAACCGTTTGATGTTCGGTGGTGGCACTAATTACTCTGGCCGTGATTCAAAGGATGTTGCCAAGGCATTGAGACCCGCTATTGAACGCACATTCCCTCAGTTAAAAGGGATAGAAATAGAATACCAGTGGACGGGGATGGCAGGGATAGTGCTAAATCGTATTCCTCAGCTTGGCAAAGCATCGGCTAATGTTTTTTATTGCCAAGGTTACTCTGGCCATGGTGTGGCGACGTCTCATATTATGGGCGAAATTATGGCCAGTGCTGTAGTTGGAGAGCTACAAGAGTTTAGTTTATTTGCTGAGATGTCACATCTGCGGATCCCGCTGAATGAGTGGTTTGGAAACCAGGCGCTAGCGTTAGGAATGATGTATTACAAAGTGTTGGAGAACTTTAGATAATAAAGCTTGGTATTAATCTATTCGAGGGAGTTTGAAGTGGTAATAAGGCTGGTTACCATTTGCTTTTATTGAGTTATTCCAAATGGGCGCCGGCATATTTAAATCATAAAAAACCGCAATTAATTGCGGTTTTTTATTAACAATGTTTAGCAGGCTAGAGGTCGATTTTTTCCATCTCTAGCTGCTGTAAAGCGATAACGGCTTGAGTTCGATTTCGCACGCCGAGTTTTCTGAATATTGCCGTGGCATGGGCTTTAATTGTTGCCTCTGAAACACCTAAATCATAGGCTATCTGCTTATTAAGCAAACCTTCGGCAAACATCTGCAGCACCTTGTACTGCTGCGGCGTGAGATCGGATAGTTTACTGGCGACTTGATCGGTACCGTCTGCACTTATCTCCAATAACTCAACACCATCAGGCAACCAAACATCACCGAACAGAACAGCTTCGAGTGCTGCTGCAAGGGTTTCCATTGACGAAGATTTAGGCATAAACCCTGAGCTTCCATAATGGATTGCGCGGCTAATGGTTGTATTATCTTCATGAGCGGAGATCACAACCACAGGCAGTTCTTGGTAGTGGGTTCGAAGATGGATCAACGTAGAATAACCGTGAGAACCCGGCATCTGTAGATCGAGCAGTACGACATCATATTCAATGTCTTTATTGTCTAATAATTTCTGCAGCGCATCAGCGCTATCAGCTTCAAACCATTGGGTATTGATAAATGCAGACGACAAAGCGTGTCTTAGTGCATTCCTAAATAAAGGGTGGTCATCGGCGATAATAATATTTAAATTTTCAGGCTTCATGGCTTTATAGGGTAATTTTTGTTGCGCGTGAAGGTAGTTCAATGTAACAGATAAATGATAAGGGGTTCTATGAGTTTATCAGCGAAAGGTTATAATTTCGTGAAATTCGCTACAGAGTTAGACTTTGGTCTAAAGGTTTAGCAAGCGATTAGTAGCTCTGCTTTATCGCTGAAAAGAAACAATGAGGATTATGCTGCTAATCCTCAACGCACGGCTATTCTTGAGTCCAAACCGTGGTGGGTTTTCTGTCATCATCAACGGCGACAAAGGTAAACACACCGCGTATGGCATGTTCGCGATGATCTCTATACATGTCTTCAACGAAGATGTTCACCTCCACTTTGATTGAGGTGTTACCCACATGGATCACGCGAGCGATGATTTCAGCTAGTGAACCCGCAGGAATGGCTTTATTGAAATCGATTCTATCTGAGCTTACCGTGACGAGTGCTTTTCGACAAAAACGGGTGGCTGCGATAAAAGCAGTTTCATCCATCCAAGCCAATGCTTCGCCACCAAACAGGGTGTTGTGATGGTTGGTTATAGATGGAAATACAGCTTTGATCACACGAGCTTCAGATTGCTCAACTCTAAGTGACATGGCTTCATTAAATTGAGTCGGTGTGTTTGTTAAGGGCATACGGCAACCTAAGGTTATGCATTGTAGGCGCGCGATTATAGTCGTTTGTTAGCGCTCAAAACAGCTAATTCATACATATGTTTAAATGTATTAGAGGCCACTAGAGCAATATAGATAATCAAGCAGCACACCAATCGCTGTAAGTGATTTTTACTAGCTTTACAATCGCATTAATTTTCAATACGTTGATGATGTTTTATTTGAATGAAATTTATAGAGTTAATGGCGATTCGGACTATTTGTATCGCTATACAGAGGTAAAAGGAAAAACTTAATGTACCAGATAGAGCGTAAAGATAAGCTATCACAGCAGGAACAAAATACTATTTGGGATGGTATAGAAGCTTTTAGCCAAACTAAAGTTCCCGCAACAGGACGGCAAGAATTAGCATTTGTACTGCGAGATCGTGAAGGATTACTAATCGGAGGTGTTATAGGGAACTATGAAAATTCTGGTTGGTTATGGATCGACTCTCTATGGGTATCGGCCGATCTGCGTGGTCAAGGATATGGTATCCGTTTACTAGATAAGATTGAGACTGAAGCTCGACTTCATGGCTGTGAACATTCGCATTTAACCAGTTTTAGCTATCAAGCTGTAGATTTCTATAAACGACAAGGCTACCGCGTTTTTGGTGAACTTGAGGACTACCTTCCAGGCCATAGTCGCTGCTGGTTAAGAAAAAACTTAGTTTGAGACTCTCATTGATTTGGTAATTGCTAGTGTTAGCCCGATAGAAGATAGAGTCAGTAGCATAAAATGGCTAAAGATATAAAAAACGCAGTCACTTTGCGAGGTGACTGCGTTTTTAAGGATCTAAATTTGACTCGAGTAAGATTATTTTTTCAATAACTCGATTCTTGCGCGAGATGCTTTGGCTAGATCGCGCAGTAATATTTCTGAGTCTGCCCAGTTAAGACATGCATCGGTAATACTTTTACCGTAGATGAGTGCTTCACCTGGCACGACTTTCTGATTGCCTTCCTCAATAAAGCTTTCTGCCATAATGCCAGCAATTGCGGTTGAGCCTTGGCTCATCTGCTGCATGATAGAGTCGGCAACACTTAGCTGTTGTTTGTGTTTTTTCTGGCTATTACCGTGGCTAAAATCAACTACCATACGTTGAGTTACCCCCACGCTATTAAGTTGTTCTACGGCTTTTTCGATATCTGCACTATGGTAATTAGGCTGCTTACCACCACGTAAAATGATGTGGCCAAATGGGTTACCATGGGTACGATAAACGGCCATTGCACCGTCTTTATCGGGTGAATAAAAGATATGTGGTGCTTGTGCTGCTCGCACTGCATCGACGGCAATATCGATATTGCCATCAGTACCATTTTTAAAACCAACAGGGCATGACAGTGCAGAGGCCATTTCGCGATGAACTTGGCTTTCAGTGGTACGTGCGCCAATAGCGCCCCACGTAATCAAGTCGGCAATATACTGACCATTGACCATATCAAGAAATTCGGTCGCGATAGGTAACTTAAGTTCAGTGATCTGCTGTAACAAGTGGCGTGCTTTACGTAAGCCTTTATTAGGGCTAAAACTACCATCCAAATCTGGATCTGAAATAAGGCCTTTCCAACCAACAGTAGTCCGAGGCTTTTCAAAGTAGACGCGCATTAGAATGCACAGGTCATCTTGATATTGGTGGTGCAATGTGGCCAAACGCTTAGCGTACTCAAGTGCAGCTTCAGTATCGTGTATAGAACAAGGGCCGATAATGACAAGTAAACGTTGATCGTCGCCATTGATAATAGCTTCAACTTCACGTCGCTGCTGCACTAAGTAGTCGGCAGCATCTTGGGTTAAAGGGTATTCAGAAGCGAGTTGTGCAGGTGAAATCACCTTACATAAAAGGGAGGTACGTAGTTCGTCTGTTTTAATGGTCATTCACAATACCGAGCGTTCGTATGGGCTGTTTGCCTGATTACCTCGGATTATAACTAATCGTAGCGCTATGCACAGTGGCAAATCATGGAAATTTGCCGTTTCATTGTAACTATTTGATTTATGTTAAAGGCTTTTACGCTAAAAAGCCTTTAAATAGGGGATGGACATTTAAAACATATGGCGTTCTAAACTGGTGGCTTCGAGGATTTTGGTTGAAATCTCTTCAACTGAATGATTGGTCGTGTTTACGAAAGGGATCCGCTCTCTTTTGTACATCATCTCTACCTCTTTCACTTCCAATCGACATTGACGCAGTGAGGAGTAACGACTGTCCGACATGCGGCTTTGGCGGATCTCATGTAAACGAACGGGATCAATCGTTAGGCCGAATAATTTATCTTTGTTGCGCTTTAATGCATCCGGGAGCTTCAAATTGTCCATGTCATCCTCAGTAAAAGGATAGTTCGCTGCCTTTATACCAAACTGCATCGATAGATACAGGCTTGAGGGGGTTTTACCACAGCGAGACACACCCAGCAAAATGAGGTCAGCTTTATCCATATGCTTCATTGTTTGGCCGTCATCATTCTCCATTGCATAGTTAATCGCTTCAATTCGTGCTTCATAACTGTCATTGGTTTTACCATGGGTACGGTGTAAAGCTGGCGTTGCAGTTATGCCTAATTGTTTTTCCAGTGGTGCAACGAAGGTGTTCAAAAAGTCATAATCTAAACCTTCACTGCTATAGATGATGTTTCTAATCTCGGCTTTTACGATGGAATGGAAAACAAGAGGGCGCTCACCTGTTGTAATAAAACAATCATTAATTTGCGCCTTCACAGCCTCTGCTTTTTTTTCTGTTTCAACGAACGGAATTGTAAGTGCGTCAAATTCAAGGGGAAACTGTGACAAAACTGCATGACCAAACACTTCTGCAGTGATGGCTGTGCCATCAGAGATATAGAATACTTTACGTAACATTTTGACCTCTTGTAGTAATAAAATTACAAATAAAATTATACATTTACGCTTGTTGCCGTGGAGTGTAAAATGCCGATGCTCTCGTGTGAAGAGCCAAACTAAAATATACTTGCGGAGATTAGAACTGTGCAGCAATACGTACTCTGGTATCAAGAATTAGGCATGGGTGACGTCAACAAGGTAGGCGGCAAGAACGCCTCTCTTGGTGAGATGATTAGCAATCTTTCAAATGCAGGTGTTCAAGTGCCTGGTGGATTTGCGACAACGTCTTTCGCGTTCAATGAATTCCTTGAACAAAGCGGACTTAACCAGAAGATATACGAGATTCTAGACGTTCTAGATGTAGATGACGTGAACGCACTCGCTACAGCCGGTGCACAGATCAGACAGTGGGTTATCGATACTCCATTCCACCCAGAATTTGAGCAAGTGGTTCGTGACTCTTACGACAAGCTTGCTGCTGAAACAAGTGACGCATCTTTTGCGGTTCGTTCTTCAGCTACTGCAGAAGATATGCCGGATGCTTCTTTTGCAGGACAACAAGAAACATTCCTGAACGTTAAAGGTTATGAAGCTGTGCTAGTGGCAACTAAGCATGTATTTGCTTCTTTGTTTAACGACCGCGCGATTTCATACCGTGTTCACCAGGGATATGACCATAAAGGTGTTGCACTATCTGCAGGTGTTCAGCGCATGGTGCGTTCAGACACAGCATCTTCAGGTGTGATGTTCACTATGGATACTGAGTCTGGCAACAATGATGTGGTATTTATTACCTCTTCATTTGGCCTCGGCGAAATGGTTGTTCAAGGTGCTGTTAACCCAGATGAGTTTTATGTTCATAAGCCAAGTTTAGTTGCTGGCCATAAAGCGGTTGTTCGCCGTAATATCGGTAGCAAACTTATCCAGATGGTTTATTCAGACGATAAAGCTCATGGTAAGCAAGTAAAAATTGAAGATATCGCCGCTGATAAGCGCCGTGAATTCTCAATCAATGACGCAGAAGTACAAGAGCTTGCTAAGCAAGCAATGACAATCGAGAAGCACTACGGTCGTCCAATGGACATCGAGTGGGCAAAAGACGGTAGCGACGGTAAGTTGTATATTGTTCAAGCTCGCCCTGAAACTGTTCGTTCTCGTGAAGATGTACAGCTTATTGAGCGTTATCATCTTAAAACTAAAGGTGATGTCCTTTGTGAAGGTCGTTCAATCGGTCACAAAATTGGTAAAGGTGTTGCTAAAGTCCTGAAGTCAATTGACGATATGGACCAAATTAAGCCCGGTGATGTACTTGTTACTGACATGACAGACCCTGATTGGGAACCTATCATGAAGCGTGCAAGCGCTATTGTCACCAACCGTGGTGGCCGCACATGTCACGCTGCAATTATTGCACGTGAACTCGGTGTTCCAGCGGTTGTTGGTTGTGGCGATGTCACTGAACGTATTAAGAACGGTCAAGAAATTACAGTCTCTTGTGCTGAAGGTGATACTGGTTTCATCTATGACGGTCTGCAAGATTTCGAAGTGATTTCATCGCGTGTTGATTCAATGCCTGATCTTCCTATGAAGGTCATGATGAACGTGGGTAACCCTGACCGAGCATTTGATTTTGCTCGCCTTCCTAACGCAGGTGTTGGTCTGGCGCGTCTTGAGTTCATTATCAACCGTATGATTGGTATTCATCCAAAGGCACTACTTGAGTTCAATCAGCAAACGGCTGAGCTTCAAGAAGAGATCCACGAGATGATCGCCGGTTATGAGTCGCCAGTTGAGTACTATGTTGCTCGCTTGGTTGAAGGTATTGCCACTATCGCTTCAGCGTTCCACCCAAAGAAAGTGATTGTGCGTATGTCTGACTTTAAGTCAAACGAATACGCAAACCTTGTTGGTGGTGACCGTTATGAGCCAGAGGAAGAGAACCCAATGTTGGGCTTCCGTGGCGCTAGCCGTTATATCTCTGAATCGTTCCGTGACTGTTTCGCACTTGAGTGTGAAGCGATTAAACGTGTACGTAATGAGATGGGTCTTACCAACGTAGAGATCATGATCCCGTTTGTTCGTACCGTGAGCGAAGCTGCGCAAGTGATTGAGCTGCTGAAAGAGGAAGGTCTTGAGCGTGGTAAAGATGGTTTGCGCGTTATCATGATGTGTGAGCTGCCATCAAACGCACTGCTTGCTGACCAGTTCCTTGAGCACTTCGATGGTTTCTCTATTGGTTCAAACGACTTAACGCAACTGACTCTAGGTCTTGACCGAGATTCTGGCATTATCAGCCATCTATTCGATGAGCGTAATGACGCCGTTAAAGCACTACTTTCAATGGCGATTAAAGCCGCTAAAGCCAAAGGCGCTTACGTGGGTATTTGTGGTCAAGGTCCTTCAGATCACAATGATTTCGCAGCTTGGTTGGTTGAACAGGGCATTGATACGGTATCGCTAAACCCTGATACTGTTATCGATACTTGGTTATATTTGGCCAACGCGCATAACGAAGCTTAAATGCTAAAGTGCGCGGTTAAATCTGCGTGATTTAACATTTCGTTAAAAACATTCAAAAAGCCGCTATTTAGCGGCTTTTTTTTGTTTATACTAAGCCCATAATCTTAAGAATAATAATTGACAGAAGCTGCTATGTTACCGAAATTATCGCATCAACAAACGCTTGAACCCACCTACCTTTCTTTTTTAACGACGTTAGAAGAGGGAGCGTTTTCGGGTGACATCGATACCCGCTATAGTGCGCGTTTAGCCCAAGCGACCGATAACTCGGTATATCAGTTTTTGCCACAAGCGGTGATTTATCCTAAAACGGCTGAAGATGTGCAGGTCGCACTGCAGCTTGCTAATCAAGCTGAATTCGCCAAGGTTGTCTTTAGTGCGAGAGGCGGCGGTACTGGCACCAATGGTCAATCATTAACCCACGGTATCATTGTCGATATGTCGCGTTATATGAACCAAGTGCTCGAGGTTAATGCGGCCGAAGGGTGGGTAAAAGTCCAAGCTGGCGTAGTAAAAGACGCGCTAAACGATGCATTGCGCCCCCATGGTTTCTTCTTTAGTCCTGATCTGTCGACCTCCAATCGTGCCACACTAGGCGGCATGATCAATACCGATGCTTCTGGCGCAGGTTCCTTGGTATACGGTAAAACCTCTGATCATGTCCTTGGGCTCACTAGTGTTTTGTTTGATGGTAGTGAGCTGCGCACTAGGCCAGTCACTCTTGCAGAACTAGACGATGTAACAGCGGTTACCGATAATGTGTTAGGTCAGCAGCTGATCACCACTATTGCTCAAATGTGCAGAGACAATCGAGAGCAGGTTGAGCAACGCTTTCCAAAATTAAACCGCTTTTTGACCGGTTACGATCTTAAAAATGTATGGGATGACACGCTAGAGAATTTCGACCTGTCACGAATTTTGACGGGTTCTGAGGGTACGCTGGCGGTGATCACCGCAGCCAAATTAAATATTACCCCGCTACCGACGTGCCGAATGATGGTTAACATCAAGTATGATTCATTTTTATCCGCGCTGCGCCATGCCCCCGATTTAGTTAAAACCAATGCCACTGTGGTGGAAACGGTTGACTCAAAAGTGCTCAACTTGGCAAAAGAGGACATAATTTGGCATTCGGTGTCATCACTGATCACCGAGGTTCCAGGTAAAGAGATTGACGGTTTAAACATGGTTGAGTTTGCGGGTGAGCAAACCGATGTTGAAGCAAGACTGGCGAATCTTGAAGCCATGTTAACTGCGCAAATTGACAATAACGAAGCGGGGCTTTTGGGGTATCAGGTCACATCTGATCGAGCCAGTATTAATACCATCTATGGGATGCGCAAAAAAGCCGTTGGTCTATTGGGCGCCGCTAAAGGCACTCGTAAGCCGCTGGCATTTGCCGAAGACACCGCCGTACCTCCAGAAAAACTGGCTGATTTTATTATTGAATTTAGAGCTCTGCTCGATAGTCATCAGCTGCAGTACGGCATGTTTGGTCATGTTGATGCCGGTGTATTGCATGTGCGCCCAGCGTTAGATATGTGCGATGTAGAAGATGAGAAACTGCTAAGAACGATTTCTGATCAAGTGGCCGAATTAACGCTTAAGTATGGCGGCTTGATGTGGGGCGAGCATGGAAAAGGTGTACGTGGCGAATATGGCCCAGCGGTGTTTGGTGAGCATTTATATGGCTTGCTAGAGGACGTTAAAGGGCTATTTGATCCGCAAAATAAGCTTAATCCAGGTAAATTAGTGACACCCAAAAACAGTGGGCCGATGATTTACAATGTCGACAGTGTTAAGCGCGGCAGCTTTGATAGACAAATTCCTATCCAAACCCGAAATGCATTTCCTGATGTGATGAACTGTAATGGTAATGGCCTGTGTTTTAACTACAGCGCTTATTCGCCAATGTGTCCATCGTTTAAAGTGACTGGCGACCGAGTTCAATCCCCCAAGGGACGTGCTGGCCTTATGCGTGAATGGTTGCGTTTGCTTGAAGCGGAAGGAATCGATGTCAACGAGCTTGCACGCGCTAAGCCATTAGGTTGGCTGCAACGAGCGCAGAACACCTTAAAAATTGATAAAGAGTATGATTACTCACATGAAGTAATGGAATCACTTAAAGGTTGTTTAGCGTGTAAGGCATGCTCTAGTCAGTGCCCTGTTAAAGTGGATGTGCCCAAGTTTAGAGCCCAATTCTTTGATATCTATTATCAGCGTTATCTGCGCCCTGCAAAAGATTACTTGGTTGCAGGTATCGAAGACTCACTGCCGTTAATGGCTGCAGCGCCAAAACTGGTTAATGCGGTCTCACAAAATCGCTTAAGCAAATGGGTGATAAAGAAGTCAATTGGCTATGTCGATACGCCTGCTTTATCAGTGCCGACGTTAAAGCAGCGGCTTGAAGGACACGTGAGCCGTGGTTATGATTTAGCGGCACTGCAACAAATTTCAGAGTCAGAGCGCAAAAACTACGTCTTAGTGGTACAAGATCCCTTTAACAGCTTTTATGAAGCGGGGACGGTGCTACATTTCATACAGCTTATTGAAAAGTTAGGGCTAAAACCTGTGCTACTGCCGTTCAAACCCAATGGCAAACCTATCCATATTAAAGGCTTCTTGGACAAGTTTGCCCGGACTGCTAAGTCGACTGCCGATTTCTTAAATGAGATTGGTAAACTTAATATGCCCATGGTCGGTATTGACCCTGCCTTAGTGCTTTGCTATCGAGACGAATATCTTGAGGTACTCGGTGGCGCAAGAGGTAACTTCCATGTCCAGTTGGCTAATGAATGGTTATTGGATGTGCTTAAAACTGAGCCGACGTTAACGCAAGGCGAACATGCAGCTCAAGGGAGCGAGCACAGTCAACCCGAGTTCACCTGGTTTAGCCACTGCACAGAATCTACCACCAAGCCAAATACTGCAAATGAGTGGCAAGGTATTTTTGAATATTTTGGCGCCAAGCTTAATACTGTCAACCTAGGTTGTTGCGGTATGGCTGGGACTTATGGTCATGAAGCTGAAAACCTCGAGCGTTCAAAATCCTTGTATACTATGTCTTGGGAGCAAACGTTATCGGAGTTACCTCAATCGCAAATCTTGGTTTCAGGCTATTCTTGCAGAAGTCAGGTGAAGCGTTTTAGCGGTTTTAGGCCAAAACATCCGCTAGAAGCATTGTTAAATTTACTGTAACGACATCCAATATTAAAACTAGCATTAGCTAGTTTTTTTATACACTTACAAATGAGTCTACAGTTAAAAAGTGTGGAGGCCGAAATGGCAACAAAGGTATCGAATGCGTCTGATGTGATTACATCTTTAAAAGCGAGCGCCCCCTTGTGTGCAGATAAAGCAATTTTTGAAATCACAGATAATGGTGACTGGTTTTATCAAGGTGGAATATTACCGCTCAAGTTTAGTAAGCTGTTTGCCAGTATTTTGAATAGAATTGATGATGAGTACTTTCTCATCACGCCGGTAGAAAAGTTGAAAGTCGAAGTCGCTAGCCAAGCATTGATCATTGTGGATTATGATGCAGATGGAAAGGGTGGATATGAAGTGTTGTCGAGTATTGGTACCCATCACAACATCCCGTCATTTGACGGGTTTATCGTCAGTGACGAAAGCATCACCGCAACGGTAGAAAGAGCAATCGTTGCTCGGCTAAACAGAGCTTGTTTTTATCGCTTTATCAATGAATTTTTAGCTTAAGCAGCTTGTGTTACCTTAAGCTTAATGGACTATTTTAAGCTAATGATTAATAAGCTGTTTGATTGAATATTGATAATTAGCTAATCCGAAGGCTAGTTTCTTCCAGCGTAAGTGATAAGATGAAATGAAGCGCTATATTGCAGTGGAGGTGCTGATTGAATCGGTTTGAAAGTTTAGGTTACCTGGTCTCTCATCTAAATGTAGACCTACAAAATGCGTTAGATCAAAAGCTTAAACGCTATGATCTGGACATAAAGCTCTGGCCAGTGCTGTTTTCACTTTGGCAGGAAGAGGGGGTGACACAAACTGAACTTTCCAAACGTTGTGATGTGGCTAATTACACCATGACCAGATTACTCGATCAGCTTCAACAGCAGCAATTAATCACCCGCCAGCAAGATGTCGACAATCGTCGAGCCTTCAATATCTATTTGACCAATAATGGAAAAGCATTAGAGCAGGATCTTATTCGTGAAGCAGAGCGAGTCAATGAAACCTTTCTGGATAACTTAGATTTTGACGAACGAACGACATTCTTAGCGCTTATTAACAAAATCAATCGGTTTACAGATTGAACCTTGTCTTATCGATGTCCTTATAACGCGATGAATTTCTGGCTCAAAACAGAATTTTCATAAAATGGTACTCGTTAAATGGAGTTTTTATGTATCGAACCCTACTCATCGTGACTGTAATCGCTGCTTTAACAGCGTGTTCGGTCAATATCAATAAATCTAAAGCTAAGCCGCCAACAGCACCAGTAGTTAAACAAACAAGCTCTAGCGAAGGGTTTATTCAGTCTATTTCACTTGCGAATGGCTCAAGCATAATCGTTGCAGAGGGGCGCTTAGAGCCTCGTTCTATTGGCAGTATCAGTGTTAAATTGTATAGAGATCTGTATGTGGGGGACTTTATTGCTGCGGTTAATTTTGCTCGTGATGGAACAATTGTTAAAGCGGTATTGATTGAAAATGGTTTAGATAAACAAAAATTATCAATTACAACAGTGACAGCAGGCAGCGGGAATTATCTAGCAAGTCAGCTCGTTTGTGTTACATCTAATGATATCACGTTATGCTGAGTTATTGGCTTAACTGATTGTCAGTATTAATACGATTAATAAGCCGATAGCAAGAATACTTTGTTGAGTTATTAAACGGCTTCGATATAGATCTTTTTTCCCCTGTTTTAGACTTGCCACTAAGTTGTTCTGTTTATATATCAGGCAGATAAGCTGTTCGGTCCTTGGATCGAGCAGCAGATGCAGCCTCGCGGGTTTACCATCTTTGAGCACAACATTGTGCTCGCTCTGGTGGCCAAAGTTTAATTTTCTAGATACCCGCTTGCCATCGACATATGCTTGTTCTAAACCACACCAGTTACTGGCTTGTAGCTCAATATTTTCTTGGTTGAGATCATACTTAAAACACACCATGTTACGACCCACTATTATCCTAGGGCCTTTAATTCAAGCAGAGGAATATGACCTTTGCCAGTTCAGTACAATGAAAATTTTATGAATGATCGCTATATCATTGGAACGACATAAGTAATAGGCAAAAAAAAGCCAAGCTAATGCTTGGCTTTTTAAAAATACTCGATATTTACTTCGCAGCGTTAATGATCTCGCGCGCCATTTCATCAGCGACATCACCGGTTGTGCGGTTTTGTGCATCAGCCTGTTTGAAAATGGTGATAAGCGTATTGTAGATCTCTTCTACTTTGGCCGTTGCTGCGGTGGCATCATAGTCTTTTTCAAAAGAGACATTGATAATACCCCCAGCGTTAATAACGTAATCTGGTGCATAAAGTATGTTTTGCTCTTTTAACAACTCACCATGACGCACTTCAGCAAGCTGGTTATTGGCACAACCTGCAACAATAGTCGCTTTTAACATCGGAATGGTGATGTCGTTGATTGTTGCACCAAGTGCACAGGGGGCGTAGACATCAACATCTTGATGATAGATATCTTGCGGTGCCACAACTGTGGCGCCAAATTCAGTTGCCACTTTATCCAACGACTCTTGATTTATATCGGTAACGATAAGCTCTGCGCCTGCTTCGTGCAGGTGACGACATAGGTAGTAACCAACATGGCCAACACCTTGAACTGAGATCTTTAGCCCTTTAAGGCTGTCTAAGCCACGCTGATGCTTCACAGCAGCTTTAATACCCAAGAAGGTACCAAGAGCAGTGTATGGTGAAGGATCGCCACTCTTGCCTTCTAAACCCGCCATATAAGGCGTCTCTTGATGCGCGATCATAATATCGGCTGTTGAAACACCAACATCTTCAGCTGAATAGTACTTTCCACCTAAGGTATCAATACAACGGCCGAACGCTCTAAAGAGGGCTTCACGATCTTTTACTTTAGGATCGGCAATAATAACTGACTTGCCGCCACCCATGGTCAGGCCAGCTAATGCATTTTTATAGGTCATTCCACGAGAAAGACGAAGTACGTCGGTTATCGCTTCATCGTCAGATTCATAATGCCACATTCTACAACCGCCTACAGCGGGGCCTAAGTTGGTGTTATGAATTGCAATAATGGCTTTGAGGCCGCTTTCTTTATCCTGACAAAAAACGACTTGTTCATGGTCGTCAAAAGAGATGTGATTGAATACTGCCACTTGTTGATCTCCGCTCTGAGCATCGATAATACCGCTACTGCTAGATTACAGTGCGATCTGCTTGTTATATTTATTGCAGAACGATAGCATTTAGCGATACTCTCAACAAAGCAAAGATTCGGATTATTTGTGATCCATGTGGCAATTCTGCTTTCCACTTTACGTTAACGTAAAGTTTTAAGTGTTACTTATGCTAAATAAGTTGGTAAATTATAAAAGAGTTGCTGTTTTTAAGGGCTCAAAAAGAAAATAAGAAAGGAAGGAAGAGATGGCTGAAGAAGTCGAGCAAGCTCAAGACCAAGAAGCGTTAAGACAAGAGTGGATCAGAACTCAGTTTCAAAAAGCAAACAAATTTCTCGCTGAAAAAGGGATTTTGCCCAGTAAGGTTCATGCTGACGAAAGCCGTTATTTAGCGCCATTTGTTGCCATTTGGAAAATGGAATCTAAAAAGCCCTCTAAGCAAACATTTTGGGTGATGTCCGGTGACCTGCCGTCTGATTACGTTGATGTTAACGTTGCCGCTACTGCGAGAGATGCAATTCGTCATTTTTCTATGATTTGGCAAATGAAAGCGGAGAATATCAGGCGCTCAAGTTTGGTCAAAGACCCTGCGCAAGCGAAGTTTGCCGAACTACTAATCTCTCGAGCTGAAGGGCTCTATAAAATGCAGGCTGATGATAAAATCTGGGGACCTGTTACTTAATCTACGCCGATAAAACCCGTTAAAAAAATGCCTGAATAAATTGCTTTATTCAGGCATTTTATTTTCTGAGCATAATTTATTAAGTGAATACATATAGGCATAAAAAAGGCCGCTTCATGGCCTGATTCAACACTCGATGTTAGATCTCTGTCACATTAACCCAAGTAAAAGTAACCACGATTAAGCAGTGTCACAATGAGCTCTTGAGTTGCCACATTTTGCAGTAACTGCTTAGTTTTTTCTGCAGCAAAACTGCAGCTGTTCGCCAGAATGGTGACATCGGCAGTGATATTTTCTGGATGCACAAAGGGCTCGCCGTTAATAAATACCCGTGATAGCGAATCATTTTCTAGCTGTAACAATTTTAAACCACCGATACGGCATAACAGTGCGCCTTGCTCAATATCGTCCTTCAGCATGTCGGCAGTGTAAGGCTCTTCAGGCTCACACAAATCTAATTCAAATCGATTCTCACTCAACATGTTGCCCAGCATCGTTTGATAACTTTCAGGGGAGCTGGCGAGTTCGCTTATCAGTGCCATCATATCTTGCTGGTGGCTAACACTCACTTGGTTAGCGACAGTCGGTTCTGATGTTGATGTGAAACGCTTTAACCCCGTATTGGTATCAATTAGCGCATCTGCTAATGCACTAAATAGCTCTTGCTGACTCGGCGCTCTATAGCCTATTGAATAGCTCATCGCAGTGGTTAACGTTTGGCCCTGATGTGGATAGCCTGGAGGGATGTAAAGCATGTCGCCTTTTTCCAATACGACATCAATGATCGGGGTAAACCCTTCTATCAATGGCGTGGTTGGGTCATTATTTTTCGGTGCATATTGGCCTTTTTCGCCCACAGTCCAGTGACGCTCGCCTTCACCTTGAATAATAAATACATCATAGTTATCAATATGCGCACCGACGCCACCACCAGGTGTTGCAAAAGAGGCCATTAAATCATCGAAGCGCCAATCAGGAATAAAGCGGAAGGCATCAATAAAGTTGGCTGAATCTGGATGCCAATGATTTAACGCTTGTACCAGCAATTGCCAATGGCTGCTGCCAAACTGATCATAATCTTCAAAGGGTCCTTGGCAGATCTGCCAATCGTTGTCCTTGGTTACTACAACACGAGAAGATACTTCCTCCTCACAGGCTAAACCTGCAAGTTCATCTGGACTGATGATCTCTTCAAAATGTGGAAATGCATTTTTGATGAGTAATGGCTTTTTTTGCCAATAGTCCCTAAGAAAAGCGTTGGTGTCTAAATTAAGGCTGTACATTTTGGCTGCACCCATGAAAAGGATAAAAATAAAGGCGATAAGCCTAAGCTTACCGCCTTATTTGCACCATTAGTAGTCTAACTACATCTGGTCTTTTTGTTTACTTAAGCTCATCAACAAAAGTTTCGGCACGGCCAATATAGTTGGCTGGTGTCATCTTCTTCAGGTCGATTTTCACGCTTTCTGGTAGCTCAAGGCCATCGATAAACACAGCAAGTTGCTGACCATCGATGCGCTTACCACGGGTCAATTCTTTTAGCTTCTCATAGGGCTTTTCGATGCCATAACGACGCATGACAGTTTGTACTGGCTCTGCTAGTACTTCCCAGTTGCCATCAAGTTCTTTACGCAGTTGCTGTTCGTTAACTTGTAGCTTGCTGATCCCTTTCAATGTCGCTTGATAAGCGATAAGAGAGTGAGATATACCAACGCCTAAGTTACGCAAAACAGTCGAGTCAGTAAGGTCACGCTGCCAGCGAGAAACAGGAAGCTTTGCGGCTAAGTGTTGCATTAACGCGTTTGCAATCCCTAAGTTACCTTCAGAGTTCTCGAAATCAATTGGGTTAACTTTATGTGGCATGGTTGAAGAGCCAATTTCACCGGCAATAGTGCGCTGCTTAAAGTGACCTAATGCGATGTAACCCCAAATATCACGATCGAAATCGATAAGAATGGTGTTGAATCGCGCGAGTGCATCAAACAACTCTGCAATGTAATCGTGTGGCTCAATTTGAGTCGTATACGGATTCCAGTTGATGCCAAGACTAGTCACAAAACGTTGTGAAAGGGCATGCCAATCAACTTCTGGGTAAGCAGATATGTGAGCATTGTAGTTACCTACAGCGCCATTGATTTTACCCATAATCTCAACGTTTGAAACTTGCTTCAGCTGACGTTCAAGACGCACAACAACGTTAGCCATCTCTTTACCTAAAGTAGAAGGTGAAGCGGGTTGACCGTGGGTACGGGACATCAATGGTACCGTCTTGTGCTCTTTTGCTAATGCTTTAATCGCATCAACAATTTTCTGGCAATAGGGTACAAGCACTTGTTCACGTGCTTCTGTTAGCATTAACGCGTGAGAAAGGTTATTGATATCTTCAGAGGTACAAGCAAAGTGGACAAACTCGTCAATTGCAACAAGCTCTGCATTATCTGCAATACGTTCTTTAATGAAGTATTCAACCGCTTTAACGTCGTGGTTGGTGGTGGCTTCAATATCTTTTATGCGCTGGGCATCGGCTTCGCTAAAGTTATCTTTAATTTGATCAAGCAAAGCCAATGCAGCTTCACTAAAAGGGGGAACTTCTTCAATTTCTGGGCAGCTAGAGAGCAGCTTTAGCCAGTTTACTTCGACTTGAACACGGTATTTGGTCAGGCCGTACTCGCTGAAAATCCCTCTTAATGAGGCGGTTTTACTACCATAACGACCGTCTACCGGAGAGATAGCAGTTAGTGCGGAAAGTTCCATTAGAAGCTCCTTGATGAACTTGTCTTATATTATAGGGTGAGGCTTTTCATAGCTGTATCGACTATTGTTTTTCTTGCGAAGACAAGATGCCTACGCTTGCCTCCTAATTGTCGCCATAACACTGCACTGCGCATGGCAGACAGTAACAGGGCGCGAATTTTGTGCTGAGTCTGGGTGCGTTTAAGGAACTCTGGGTTACCCGAAATTTGCAGCTTTGGCCCTAGCTCGCTAACGATATCACTGTATATACTGGCAAAATTAGCAATAACCTGCTCATCAGTAATGTCGAAGTGTCCAAGTTGGCGATGAATTTGACTTATCCGCTCAGACAGCATTCCCATGGCATTTGATGAGCGGGTGAGTTTGCGCTCCAGTGCCAAAATACCCACTAGATAGCGGGTGACTTCAACATCTTTTTCTTTGCCGTCACCCAGTTGGGCAACAATCATTTGGTAGCCTTTTTTCAACGCTTCTTGATCAGCGTATACATCGGCTGTTGAGTCGGGGTTAGTGACTAACACTGAATTTAAACTGGCCGCTAGCGCGTCTTTATCGGAGTCGCCATTGCGTGCTATGTATTGTACTTGGGCTACGGCTTGCAATATGCCAGCAAAAGCCATTGTGCGTTCAAACAGCTGATCGCTCATGGATTAATCTCTTATTAGTTCGTCAATTATTCCGCCGCCAAGACAGATTTCACCATCATAAAATACAGCAGATTGGCCTGGGGTTACAGCGGCGACTGGCTCATTAAAAATAACGCGAATTTGATCGGCACTGTCATAAGTCACCGTACAAGCTACATCTTGTTGACGATAACGGGTTTTAAGAGTGATTTGAGCGCCATTATCAGGCCCTTTTCTATCAACCCAATGCAGTTGGTTAGCCACTAGGCCATTAGACATCAGGCGAGGGTGTTTGCCGCCTTGACCAACAACTAACACATTACGTAGCAGATCTTTATCAACAACATACCAAGGATCATCATTACTGTTTTTAAGACCACCAATGCCTAAGCCTTTACGTTGGCCTAAGGTGTGGTACATCAAACCTTGATGTTGACCAATCACTTCGCCTTCGCTGGTTTCGATGTTACCTGGCTGTGCCGGCAAGAAGGTGGCAAGAAAATCAGTAAACTTGCGCTCGCCAATAAAGCAGATGCCAGTACTGTCTTTCTTGTCGTGGGTGATAAGCCCCATCTCTTTGGCTATTTCACGTACTTCGCTTTTTTGTAACTCTCCAACAGGGAATAGTGAGCGGGCAACTTGCTCGTGGCTGAGAGTATATAAGAAGTAGCTTTGATCTTTATTGCCATCAACACCGCGGAGCATTTGGCGGGTGCCATCGATGTCACGGCGACGCACGTAGTGACCCATGGCGATATAATCGGCATCGAGTATTTCATCTGCGAACTCGAGAAAAGCTTTAAACTTAATCTCTTTATTACAGATGATGTCTGGGTTAGGCGTGCGGCCTGCTTTGTATTCAGCAAGGAAATATTCAAACACATTGTCCCAGTACTCAGAGGCAAAGTTGACGGTATGCAGTTTAATACCAAGCTTGTCACAGACAGCTTGCGCATCTTTTAGATCATCAGCTGCCGCACAATATTCATCCGTGTCATCCTCTTCCCAGTTCTTCATGAACAGGCCTTCGACTTGATAGCCTTGCTTCATCAGCAAGTAAGCAGAAACAGATGAATCTACACCACCGGACATGCCGACGATGACTTTTTTACCAAGATGAGTGGGTTCGATTGATGTCATAAATTCTAAAAAACCTTTGTGTTTGACGAGTGTCGCAGCCATGTATTAGCTAAATATATGGGTAAAAAACCTAATTACAAGGGAGGCCTAAATCAGCCGCTTTCTGCGGGGGCATATTCTATCACGCATTATGTGACTGAGCTATCAAAGCAATCGATCATTTAGTATTTCCAGTGGATAGCGTTTGTTGTTTTGATAATCTTCAATACATTTAAGCACTAGCGGGCTTCGTAGCGTAGATTTAAGTGCAAGTATCTCCGTTAATGTAAGCCATTTACTGCTGCAGATAGCGGGGTCTAAGGGCGTTGAAGTGACACATTGCTTAAGCGTTGAATAAAAGGTGAAACGTACAAACGCAAGCTGCTCTGTTGCCGTATATTGGTATATCGCCACCAGTCCTTCGGGTTCTATATCAAGACCCGTCTCCTCTTTAACTTCGCGAATACAGGCATCAATAATCGACTCGTTCGGCTCAAGATGGCCAGCGGGTTGGTTATATCGGATCTCGCCATCTATCAGCTCTTCGACCAACAAATATTTACCGTTAGCCTCAATCACACAGGCTACAGTTGTGTTAGGTTCATCCCCATCTTACCTGAAGATGCAGGATTCAGTGGGAATTTAATGGGCTTTAATCAAGGCTTTGGTTGTCACTAATGGTCGCTCCCTTAGTAAAATCAATAACACAGAGTAAAGCTCATTAAAACCCATCGCAGAAGGCGTTGTGCAAGCCCACTTCGTTGTTGCACTAATTTAAAAGGGAATAACCATTTCTACGTTAATGCGCCTAGAATTGAACTGGCACAACACCTCTGAAACGAGCATCTTCAAGTAGGATGGGGATATAGCGCTCAGACATTCTTAGCCTTCATATCCAGTTGGCGGTACTGGCCATTAGGTAAATCATCTAGACTCCATTGGCCTATTTTATAGCGGATCAATCTTAACGTTGGAAAACCAATATTGGCGGTCATTCTTCTGACTTGACGGTTTCTACCCTCACAAATCTCAATTGTTAACCAAGTCGTAGGAATGCTGGCGCGCTCCCTAATCGCAGGTACTCGTGGCCATACTGCAGGCTTGTCCATAATGCTAATGTTAGCCGGTAAGGTTAAACCGTCTTTAAGTTCCACCCCTTTACGCAGTTTATCAAGATCCGCTTCCGTCGGTGCACCTTCAACTTGTACCCAGTACGTTTTAAAGGTTTTCTTCTTTGGTTCAGTAATTTGAGCCTGCAATTTACCGTCATTAGTGAGCAGCAATAAACCTTCGCTATCTCTATCAAGACGTCCCGCTGCGTATACATCAGCAATCGGAATAAAATCTTTTAGGGTTTTACGGCCTTGTTCATCAGTAAACTGACAAAGAACATCAAAGGGTTTGTTAAACAATACGATGATAGGATTCTGAACTTCTTTGGGTCTATTCGATGGACGGTAGGGCTTGTTCGCCGACTTTGCGGAGAAACCATTGGCTTTAGTGGGTTTCTTTTGTGGTTTTTTCTTTGAAAATGGCTGAGTCACACGAATTAACTTTTTAAAAAGGGGCTAATTTTCCTATTGTACTGCTCATTCGCCATTAGTGGAATTTGAATCTTGCGCGGAATGTTTTATGATGTCGGCAATAAAAGTGTGATCCGCAACTAAATTCGCGAATTTATGCGATCTCAATTGAGAGCGTGGCGGTAGGAAAAATAACAAGTTATCGCACAACGTGAGTGACGATAAGTATCGAAAGTGACTGAATTTTTTACCTTTTCATCATGAAAATAGACATAATTATTATAAAAATCTTAAATTTAAAATAATGTAGGACGAAAAATGAACGATAAATCATCAACGATCATCTATACCGAAACTGACGAAGCTCCAGCACTGGCAACTCTTTCTTTGTTACCTATTATTCAGAAATTCACTCAAAGTGCAGGTATTGACGTTGAGACCCGTGATATTTCACTGTCTGGCCGCATCATCTCTGTTTTCCCTGAAAACTTAACCGCCGAACAAAAAATCAGTGATGCACTGGCTGAACTTGGCGAGCTGGCTAAAACACCTGCAGCTAACATCATTAAGCTCCCCAATATCAGCGCATCAGTTCCGCAGCTTAAAGCGTGTATTTTAGAACTGCAGAATAAAGGCTACAACATTCCTAGCTACCCTGATGAACCTGCTAATGATATTGAAAAAGATATCCAAGCGCGTTACGACAGAATTAAAGGCAGTGCGGTAAACCCGGTATTGCGCGAAGGAAATTCAGATCGCCGTGCACCAGGTTCAGTGAAGAAATTTGCTCAAAAAAATCCACACTCGATGGGTAAATGGTCTGCAGACTCTAAGTCGCACGTTGCTCATATGAGTGAAGGTGATTTTTACGGTAGTGAAAAGTCGGTCACTGTTGCAGCTGCGGGTAGTGTTTCAATTGTATTGAACAAGACTGATGGTTCTGAGCTGGTATTGCGCAATGCAATCGCGCTGCAAGCCGATGAAGTGATTGATTCAGCTGTCATGAGCAAAGTGGCTTTGGTTAGTTTTTACGAGCGTGAAGCTAAAAAAGCGAAACAGCAGGATGTTTTATTATCGCTGCATTTAAAAGCCACCATGATGAAGATATCGGATCCGATTCTTTTCGGTCATGCC
This sequence comes from Shewanella abyssi, assembly GCF_023284025.1. Lineage (GTDB taxonomy): Bacteria > Pseudomonadota > Gammaproteobacteria > Enterobacterales > Shewanellaceae > Shewanella > Shewanella abyssi. The sequence continues at coordinate 33,337 of NZ_JAKIKR010000006.1, forward strand.
GTTAAAGTTTACTACAAAGATGTATTTGCTAAGCACGGTAAGTTATTTGAAGAACTAGGTGTTGATGTCAATAACGGTGTCGGTGATGTTTACGCCAAGATTGCGAGTTTACCTGCAGATCAAAAAGCGGCTATAGAAGCTGATATCGCAGCGGTTTACGCAAGCAGCGCTGAACTGGCGATGGTTGATTCAGACAAAGGCATCACTAACTTACATGTGCCAAGCGATGTGATTATTGACGCATCAATGCCTGCCGCTATCCGTACCTCGGGTAAGATGTGGGGTCCTGATGGTCAACTAAAAGACATGAAAGCAATGATCCCTGATCGTTGTTATGCCGGTGTTTATCAAGAAACTATTGATTTTTGTATCAATAACGGTGCATTTAACCCTAGCACTATGGGTAGCGTACCTAACGTTGGTCTGATGGCTCAAAAAGCCGAAGAGTACGGCAGCCACGATAAAACATTTGAAATCGCAGCCGCGGGCAGCGTTAATGTCGTTGACCAAGATGGCGTAGTGCTAATGTCACATGACGTTGAAGCCGGTGATATTTTCAGAATGTGTCAGGTTAAAGATGCACCAATTCGTGATTGGGTAAAGCTTGCGGTTAACCGTTCTCGCTTGTCAGCGACTCCAGCAATATTTTGGTTAGATACGGATCGTGCTCATGATACAGAGATCATTAAAAAGGTTGAGCTGTATCTTAAAGATCACAATACAAACGGTCTTGAGCTGCACATCATGTCTCCTGTTGAAGCAACACGCTTTACGCTGGAACGCGTCAATGCGGGTAAAGATACCATCTCAGTAACGGGTAACGTTTTACGTGATTACCTTACTGACTTGTTCCCGATTTTAGAGCTAGGTACTAGTGCTAAAATGCTTTCAATTGTGCCACTAATGAATGGTGGTGGATTGTTTGAAACTGGCGCGGGTGGTAGTGCACCTAAGCATGTTCAACAAGTTGAGAAAGAAGGTCACCTGCGTTGGGATTCATTAGGTGAGTTTTTAGCGTTAGGTGCATCATTAGAGCATCTAAGCCAAACAACCAACAATGCCAAGGCACAGGTATTAGCAGATACGCTAGACTTGGCAATCGGTCAGTTCCTTGATACCAACAAGTCACCGTCACGTCGTGTTGGTGAACTTGATAATCGCGGTAGCCATTTCTATCTAGCGATGTATTGGGCACAAGCGGTAACCGCGCAAACACAAGATAGCGAGCTACAAGCGCAGTTTGCTCAGTTTGCTGAAGACTTGACTCGTAATGAAGACAAAATTGTTGCCGAGTTAAATAGTGTACAAGGTCCAGCAGTTGATTTAGGCGGTTACTATCGTCTTGATGCGGCGAAAGCTGCAGCTGTAATGCGTCCAAGTGCAACATTGAACGCAATTGTTAATGGCTAAATGATAAAAGGCCTGTATCGCGCAGGCCTTTTTACCAGCAATAAAAAAGCAGAGTAGGTCGCTACTCTGCTTTTTTTATTTCAATCACGACTAAACTAGTTAGTTGTCGATATTGCCGACGCGTGCATACCTTTTGGACCTGCTTCCACTTCGAAACTGACGGGTTGGCCTGCTTTTAGAGTTCGATAGCCTTCCATTTCGATGGTAGAATAGTGCGCAAAAACGTCTTCACCGCCAGCATCAGGGCAAATAAACCCGAATCCTTTGGCGTTGTTGAACCATTTAACAGTTCCGCTTGCCATACTTCCACTTCCTTCTGTTGTTCACTTCCCAGTAAGATAGTAAAACTTATCAGCGAGGAAAATCCTCGCGTACTGAACACAATGAAAGCAGAAAAGCGTGTTGTCAAGATAAAATTAACAAGCGGGCAACATTATCCTTACAAAGTTGCACGTACTATTTGGTATAATTTGTGGTATTAAATAGATTGAGTTTGATAATCAATTGGAACAAGCCAAGACTAGAGGCTAGTATTGAAGCATGAGCAGAACAGAAAACGTAGAACACGTAGAAGAGAGTGTTGAAACGGAACTAAAACAACCTTCTCTGTATAAAGTTATTTTAAATAACGATGACTACACGCCAATGGACTTCGTTATTGAGATTTTACAGCTATTTTTTAGAAAGGATGAAGTACAAGCCACTGAAATAATGCTTGCAATTCATCATCAAGGAAAGGGGATTTGTGGTGTTTTCCCTTTTGGTATTGCAGAAACTAAGGTTGCTCAGGTAAATCAGTTTGCAAGACAAAACGAACATCCGTTATTGTGTTCATTAGAGGAGGCCTAATTTGGTTGAATCTGTTGTTAATTTTTGGGGGTGCTTATGCTAAATAAAGATCTTGAAGTCACCTTAAATCTGGCTTTTCAGCAAGCCAGAGATGCACGTCATGAATATATGACGGTTGAGCATCTATTGTTGGCGTTAATCGATAATCCGGCCGCACAAGAGGCGCTAGTTGCTTGCGGAGCAAACCTTGATAAACTCAGAGATGAAGTTTCGAGTTTTATTCAACAAACCACGCCTATCATTGCCGATCCTGAAGATGAGAAGGAAACACAGCCCACGCTCGGTTTTCAGCGCGTTTTGCAACGAGCCGTTTTCCATGTGCAGTCATCCGGGCGAAACGAAGTCACTGGCGCTAATGTTTTAGTGGCCATTTTTAGCGAACAAGAATCTCAAGCTGTTTATTTATTACGTTCTGGCGATGTTAATCGTCTTGATGTGGTCAATTTCATTTCCCATGGTTTTTCAAAAAATGATGTTGATACCGATGCTGAACCCAATCGTATTGAAGATCATACTGAAGCTGCAGAAGAGCGCAGCATATTGTCGCAATTTACCGCTAACTTGAATGAGTTAGCTAAAAAAGGTGAGATCGACCCATTGATTGGTCGAGGTGAAGAGATTGAACGCTCTATTCAAACCTTGTGTCGTCGCCGTAAGAATAACCCATTGTTAGTCGGTGAAGCTGGCGTCGGTAAAACGGCAATAGCAGAAGGGCTAGCTTATCGAATTGTAAAAGAAGAAGTGCCTGAAATCATGAGCGAGGCGACTGTTTACTCGCTTGATTTAGGCGCATTGCTTGCGGGTACCAAGTACCGTGGTGATTTTGAGAAACGCTTTAAAGGTTTACTCAAAGAACTGGCAGATGATGAGCATGCAATTTTATTTATTGACGAAATTCATACCATTATCGGTGCAGGCTCAGCGTCTGGCGGCGTAATGGATGCATCAAACTTACTTAAACCACTGCTTTCAAGTGGTCATTTAAGGTGCATGGGTTCGACAACGTTCCAAGAGTATCAAAGTATTTTTGAAAAAGACCGCGCATTGGCGCGTCGCTTCCAGAAAATAGATATCAACGAGCCTTCTGTTGCTGAGACGACTAAAATCCTTCAGGGACTGAAGTCGACCTATGAAAAATATCATAATGTGCGCTACACCATGGCCGCATTGAGTATTGCAGCCAAGCTGTCTGATAAGCACATTAACGATAGGCACCTGCCCGACAAAGCCATTGATGTGATCGATGAAGCAGGCGCTCGCATGGCGATGTTACCTGCAAGCAAGCGGAAAAAAACCATCGGTCAAAGTGAAATCGAAACCATTATTGCAAAAATGGCGCGCATACCTGAGAAGTCGGTATCTAGCTCTGATAAGGACATGCTTAAGAACCTTGAGCGTAACCTTAAGATGGTGGTATTTGGTCAAGACATCGCTATTGAGGGGCTTAGCTCCGCTATTCGCCTATCTCGTAGTGGTCTAGGCGGTGAAAATAAGCCCGTCGGTAGTTTCTTGTTTGCCGGTCCCACCGGCGTAGGTAAAACCGAGGTGACTAGCCAGTTAGCTAAATGCCTTGGGCTTAACCTGATTCGATTCGATATGTCTGAGTACATGGAGAGTCACACGGTGTCACGTCTTATTGGTGCACCTCCAGGATATGTTGGTTACGACCAAGGTGGCCTGTTAACCGATGCGGTGATTAAAAATCCGCACTGCGTGGTGTTACTCGATGAGATTGAAAAAGCCCATCCGGACGTTTATAACTTGCTGCTGCAAGTGATGGATCACGGTACCTTGACAGATAATAACGGCCGCAAAGCTGACTTTAGACATGTCACTGTCGTGATGACCACTAATGCAGGTGTACAGGAAACCGTTCGTAAATCGATCGGCTTTAAGCAGCAAGATCATACTCAAGATGCGTTATCGGAAATTAACAAGGTGTTCTCACCTGAATTCCGTAACCGATTAGATTCCATTATCTGGTTTAATCATCTTGATATGACTGTTATTGCTAAGGTCGTAGATAAGTTCTTAGTTGAGTTGCAAGCTCAATTAGACGACAAGTCAGTGATGCTCAATGTCACAGATGAGGCAAGAACCTTATTAGCCGAGAAGGGTTACGATAAGTCTATGGGCGCAAGGCCAATGGCGCGGGTAGTGACAGATTTAATTAAACGTCCACTTGCAGATGCGATTCTATTTGGTGATCTTGAAAAAGGTGGTGTTGCCACTGTTGATGTGAAAGGCGATGAGATTGTGATTAAAGTTGAATCACAGGAAAAAGCAGTGCATTAATGACGGTTGAATGGAGTCGTCATTTGGCTCCATCCTCTGTTAATTAATCATTAGCATTAAGGTGTGGTCAGTATCACTGAATGACAGATAATAAAAAGCCGGCGTAAGCCGGCTTTTTTTAATACGTTATGGGCTAATAATAACTTAGCGTGAACGGAAGACGATGCGTCCTTTGCTCAAATCGTAAGGGGTCAGTTGAACCGTTACCTTGTCACCCGTAAGAATACGGATATAGTTTTTACGCATTTTTCCTGAAATGTGTGCCGTTACGACATGACCATTTTCAAGTTCTACACGAAACATTGTATTTGGCAAGGTTTCAAGGATTGTGCCTTGCATTTCAATGTTGTCTTCTTTCGCCATTAATCAGTTATCCTGTTTAGCCTTCAAATATTAAAAACGGGCGTATCATGCCGCAAATTCACGTCGCTGTAAAGAAAAGGTTGAGTGAATCACGGCTGTAGCGTCGTTATTAGTCAATTGCTTATATTTTTGATCTTAATCTCTGTAACCCAGCCTGAATGCGTGAGAATTTGGTGGGGACGATAGTCTCGTTTGTAATTCATCTTTCGTGATTCATCAATCTGATAACCTAAGTACAAAAACTGTTTCTGCATCATCTTGGCTATCTTGGTTTGCAGTAATATTAGCAGACTTCCTAAAGAGCGCTTATGCTCATCGGGATCAAAATAGCTGTAAATAGCCGATAGACTGTTCGGCAGCACATCTGTGACTGCAACGCCAATAAGTTTGTCTGCGAAAGAGAGCTCAATAAAGATAGGTTGCGTCCACTTCGCGGTGGCAAAACTATCGTACTGCTCAGGAGTCGCTGGGTACATTGGGCCGTCTAGATGACGTGTATTAACATAGCGTTCATATAAGGCATATTGCTCGTCTGTTTTATGGTCAACTATTTTCCAACTTAAATCTTGGTTATTTTTCAGAGTACGCTTCTGTCTTTTTGATAGTTGAAATTGATCAATTTCAAGTCTAATGGGTAAACACGCGCTGCAGTGAGGGCATTGTGGTTTATAGATCATACTACTACTGCGACGAAAACCTAACGCCAGTAGCTGCTCAAACAAGCCGACATCAATGATATCCTCTTGTAATACCATGAGCTGCTCTTGTTGCTCCTCAAGGTAGCTACAAGGAAAGGTTTTGGTTCTGCCAACCGTGATAGATCTAGAGTTAGAGTTCAATTGGTACCTCTGCAGTTAACCAGCTGTCTGGATTAACCTTGCCGTCTCTTAGGTGCTTAAGCAGTGAGAGAAAGTCTTTTCGCTTTATTGATTTAGCGCCCAAGCTGTCCAAGTGTGGATTAACCACTTGTGCATCAATGAGCTTAAAGCCACAGCGTATTAGGTGTTGCTGTAATAAGATCATAGCAGCTTTAGAAGCATTAGTGCGAAGATGGAACATCGATTCGCCGCAAAAAACTTGCCCAATAGCCAGGCCATAAAGCCCTCCAATGAGAGTGCCATCTTCCCACACCTCAATCGAGTGAGCATGACCTTGATGATGCAAGCTAAGGTAAGCCTGTTGGATATCATTTGAAATCCAAGTTTCATCTTGTTCTGCTCGAGGGGCTGCACAGCCTTGAATAACCGCAGAAAACTGTTTGTTAATGCTAAAAGTCCATGGTTGTTTTTTGAGGTATTTCAATAAGCTGCGGCTTATTTTTAAATTGCCGGGCACAAAAACAGCGCGGGGATCCGGAGACCACCACAAAATGGGATCATCTTGGTTAAACCAAGGGAAAATACCATTGTAGTAGGCATTTAGCAGCCTTTCTGGCTGCAGGTCTCCACCAACCGCAAGTAGACCATTAGGGTCGCTTAGCGCCTGCTCTGGTGGTGGGAAATCGTGTTGATCTTGATTTAAATAGGACAGTGAGTTCACAATTGAGTAAAATTAGGCAATGTACATACCTTTAAGTTAGCGGAAAAATGCATATGTTGAAACCTCATCTTATTGTTTTTATGGTTATCAGTCTGTTTTTGAGCATTCCTCAGCTCAGTGCAGCCCCTTATGATCGTAATCAGGCAGTACCTGTTGAAAAAGTTGAATTCGGCCAAGTCGCTTCTGTGAGAAACATTAAGGAGAAACAGTTGGTTGAAGACCAAAATCGCGGTTGGAAAACATTTGGTGGTGCATTAATTGGTGGTGTTGTTGGTCATCAATTCGGTGGTGGCTCGGGGCAAGATGTCGCCACCGTCTTGGGCGCACTTTTGGGCGCTGGCATTGGTAATCGTTATGGTGATAGCTCATACTATCAAGAGCTTAAGTTAGTAGAGATGATGATTACCCTAGACACTGGCGAACAGGTCATGGTGATCCAAGATTTAGATCAAGGGATGATTTTTAACGTCAATGATGAGGTTAGAGTGGTTTACCTCAAAGGTTACGTTAGAGTCGATCAGCAGATGTGAGCAACTTAAGTCACTTAGGCCTTTTGTGCTTAGCTCTAAGAAGCCCTGTAGTGTGTTTAGTCTAGCGTTGCTATCAAGCAAGGCTTTGAAGACGATTACGTTTCATACTCTGAAAAACATCAAGTTTGGTCTACAAGTCTCAGTAAATCATTAAAATTAGATCTAACTAAAATTTCACTTAATCGAAGTAAGTTAATCCCACTAATGCAAGCTAAAGGTTGTAAACCTATTGGTAGGGTGCTTCCGTGGTAATATAACAAGCTAATAAATAAGGATAAAAAATAGTTGGCTGTTTTCGTTCCTCAACATTTTAGCCAAACATTTATAAGCCCTTTAACAGTGAGTTGAACGAAGCCGCTGCGTGGAGCCAGAATGAGGCTTCGATTGAGTGCCTAATTCACACAGGAACCGCTAAACTTACAAAGAAATTAAGGAACACAAAGATGACAAGGAGTGTCAATGACAAATTTGAAAAATGCTCTGATTCAATTGATAAAGTTGCCCTATAGCCCAGAGTCAGCCTCAAAAAAAAGCAAATCCCTACAGCATAAATCATACCAATTAATATGGACGCGGCAGCGGTCAAATCCAACAATTGATTTGTGCCTTGCAGACAGCACAACTCACAAATACTAAGACGTTATATGCTTTTCAAATAATGGAGTTTTAAAATAGTATGGAAACAAACTTAAAGATCATTGAAGCTTTAGCTAATGGTATAAATCCACTAACAGGTGAAGCTCTGCCTGAAGAATCTCCTTACAATAGTCCTGAAATTATCAGGGCTTTATTTTCCACATTGGAGTTCATAAAATATCCAGCTAAGAAGCAACCTAAAGTTAAAAAAACTCTTGAGCAAAAGCAGGCAGAAAACCTTGAAAACGGTTTACCTAAAAATGCTGGCTTACCTTGGACTGAGGAGCAAAAAAATAATATCGCAGAGCAATTTAAAATAGGTAAATTAGTTTCAGTTCTTGCTGTTGAGTTTGAGCGTACAAATGGTTCAATTAACTCAGAACTCAAAAAACAAGGTTTAATAGAAGAGTAAGCAGCATATAAGAAGCTGTTAATATGATTAATCGTGCCGATGTTTGCTGCTGATTAATCGTGCCACACACAATGTTTGCGGTATTGCTTGGGGTAACTAAGCTTACTTTATTAGCTGATATTTGTAATAGGTGAGCCTTGTCTCAATGAGCTAATTGCCCGCATGGCCAACAAAGAAGACAACTGCAGCGGACGATTTTGGGAGGGGGAGGTTCAGTGTTAAAGATTACCTGACCTGGGTCGATGAAACAGGGCGTATCATTAGGGGTGATAAGCGAGGAGCAATCAGCACACAAAGCCAGCAGATTTTGACTAGGCTAAATCGCCTGAAACTGAAATAAAAAGTGCAGCTTAAAATTTAAGCAAGTAGTGCCAAGTACCTTAAAAAAATACCGTACACTTCAAATCTGCAGTAAACTTTTAACATTATATAATATCAATATTAATATTTTTCATTATAAATATTTGTATCTCTATAAATGATTCACTCTATTATTTTATAAATATCCAATGTCAATCTGCAGTCGTTTAATCTATGTAAATACAGTCCATTAGTATAGAACACTTAATTAAATCCAAAATATTCATAATGTCTAATGTTTGCTTCACAATACTGTGAAGAACTCCACTGTCAAAAGGTCAATTTTTTGACAGCAGCATGTTGCGAATGGTATTCGTTTCGTGTAAAACATGTTGCTGAATCGTATGAAGGTTGTATTTTTATTGGTGTCAATAGTTCGTAAGTGTGTGTTTCTGGTTGCTATTTATGCGCGTACCAAGCTCGGCTGGTTAAATATCAACCTGTTCGTATGAGGGGGAGCTGACTTTACTTGGGGCATATCAATATCCAAATTTATCTAGTAGAAATTATTTTACGTTAACTGCCAATTACATTCCGTTTTCATACTGCACGAAAAAAATATACGAATAAATAACTCCAGTCATTAATACAGCTGTAAATAACTTGCTGAGTAGGCTGGAGTTAGATAACTATAAATGAGACTTAAATGAATAAAATAAAATTCCGTCTTCCTGATAGGCGGGCACTGATTTCGAGTGCGATTTTACTGTCGTGTATCGGCTCTCCCTTGAGCATTGCATATGCACAAACCGGTGCCACCTATATTACCGATACCGGCCCGACTTTGGATGAATATTTTGGCAATGGAAATACCATTAGCTTTGACATTAATCTTAGTGGTGAACTACCTGCTAGTGATGCCAAATTAACCATTTATGGCCATGATGTAGATGAGGAAGCAGGGGAGTTAGATGAAGTATTTTTCAATGGATACAGCTTAGGTTATTTAAGTGGAGAAGATGAAAAGTGGAGCACGACCATTTTTGATCTTCCTCTTGAGTACATACAGGCAAACAACAACAGTGTTACCGTTGAACCAGACGTCATGGGTACTGGCTGGGTGGTAAAGGTTGACTGGGGACAGTTGTTGATCGATGGTGGCTCACGGGAACATGCAGAAACAACTCGGGTAACGATTGCAGACTACAGCGTTTTTAATTCAACGGTTAACATCGATACCACATCGAGTGTATCTGTAAAAAGCGATGGTGATTTCAGGCTAGAAGTGAGCTTGGTAGCGCCTGATCAAACGGCAACAAGTGTTGATAGCCACAATTTTTCTGCCAGTGCAGGTGAGCAGAAACTATTGGGTGTCACCTCAAATTATAATCTGTCATTGGCCAGTGGCACCTATACCATCAAAGCGAGCATATTTTACATTGATAACGGCGTGCCGATTCAACAGGATATTGATGAAACAAGCTTTGAACATGTTATAAACTTGGGGCCACAACAGAGCAATACAGCTCCTATTGCCAATGATGATACCGCAACGGTTGATGAAGATAGCAGCGTGACTATTGATGTATTGTCAAATGACTCTGATGCAGAAGATGGCAAGCCGACGATCACCAGTGCTAGCGCCACAAATGGCAGTGTGAACATAGTCAATGACAAACTTTTTTATCAGCCAAACAGCCAGTTTAGTGGTGTCGATACCATCAGTTACACAGTGAGTGACTCCGAGAATGAAACAGATACAGCGATAGTCACAGTCACGATCAATCAAATTAATGATGCACCAACGATTACCGGCAGCCCAAGTACTCAGATCAATCAAGGCCAGGCGTATAGTTTCAGCTCTGCAGCTGCTGATATCGATGGCGACAGCTTGTATTTCAGCGCGACAGGACTGCCGCAGTGGGCAAGTTTCAATGCGCAAACGGGTCAGTTAACTGGCACGCCAAGCAACGGTGATATCGGCAACTCTGCTGCCATTGTCATTACGGTACGCGATCGCCAAACCGGTGGCCTCAGTGCCAGCTTAGCGCCGTTCAATATCGAAGTTTTCAATATAAACGATGCGCCAACCATCACAGGTAACCCAAGTACCAGTGTCAATCAAGGCCAAGCCTATAGCTTCAGCCCAACGGCTGCTGATATCGATGGCGACAGCTTGTATTTCAGCGTCACAGGACTGCCTCAGTGGGCCAGTTTTAATGGGCAAACAGGCCTGATCACTGGCACGCCAAGTAACGATGATATCGGCAACTCTGCTGCCATTGTCATTACGGTACGCGACCGCCAAACCGGTGGTCTCACTGCAAGCTTAGCGCCGTTCAATATTGAAGTTATCAATATTAATGATGCTCCGACCATCACAGGTAACCCAAGTACCAGTGTCAATCAAGATCAGGCCTATAGCTTTAGCCCAACAGCTGCTGATATCGATGGTGATAGCTTGTATTTCAGCGTCACAGGACTTCCGCAGTGGGCAAGCTTCAATGGGCAAACGGGTCAGTTAACTGGCACGCCAAGCAACGGTGATATCGGCAACTCTGCTGCCATTGTCATTACGGTACGCGATCGCCAAACCGGTGGCCTCAGTGCCAGCTTAGCGCCGTTCAATATCGAAGTTTTCAATATAAACGATGCGCCAACCATCACAGGTAACCCAAGTACCAGTGTCAATCAAGGCCAAGCCTATAGCTTCAGCCCAACGGCTGCTGATATCGATGGCGACAACCTGTATTTCAGCATCACAGGACTGCCTCAGTGGGCAAGTTTTAATGGGCAAACAGGCCTGATCACTGGCACGCCAAGTAACGATGATATCGGCAACTCTGCTGCCATTGTCATTACGGTACGCGACCGCCAAACCGGTGGTCTCACTGCAAGCTTAGCGCCGTTCAATATTGAAGTTATCAATATTAATGATGCACCGACCATCACAGGTAACCCAAGTACCAGTGTCAATCAAGACCAAGCCTATAGCTTCAGCCCAACAGCTGCTGATATCGATGGTGATAACTTGTATTTCAGCGTGACAGGTTTACCGCTGTGGGCCAGTTTTAATGTGCAAACAGGCCTGATCACTGGCACCCCAAGTAACGATGATATCGGCCACTCTGCTGCCATTGTCATTACGGTACGCGATCGCCAAAGCGGTGGTCTCAGTGCGAGCTTAGCGCCGTTCAATATTGAAGTTGTCAATGTTAACGATGCGCCAACGATTACCGGCAACCCAAGTACCAGTGTCAATCAAGACCAAGCCTATAGCTTCAGCCCAACAGCTGCTGATATCGATGGTGATAACTTGTATTTCAGCGTCACAGGACTGCCGCTGTGGACCAGTTTTAATGTGCAAACAGGCCTGATCACTGGCACCCCAAGTAACGATGATATCGGCCACTCTGCTGCCATTGTCATTACGGTACGCGATCGCCAAACTGCGGGTCTCAGTGCGAGCTTAGCGCCGTTCAATATTGAAGTTATCAATATTAATGATGCACCGACCATCACAGGTAACCCAAGTACCAGTGTCAATCAAGATCAGGTCTATAGCTTCAGCCCAACAGCTGCTGATATCGATGGTGATAACTTGTATTTCAGCGTCACAGGACTGCCGCAGTGGGCAAGCTTCAATGCGCAAACGGGTCAGTTAACTGGCACCCCAAGTAACGATGATACCGGCAACTCTGCTGCCATTGTCATTACGGTACGCGATCGCCAAACTGGTGGTCTCAGTGCGAGCTTAGCGCCGTTCAATATTGAAGTTGTCAATGTTAACGATGCGCCAGAAGCTGCCAATGACACCGCAATCGTAGATGAAGATAACAGCGTTACTATCGCTGTGTTAAGTAACGATACAGATAAAGATGATGACAAGCTTACCTTAGTCTCTGCAAGTGCAAATAATGGTGAGGCGAGAATTACCGCAGATAAACTACTTTATAAGCCTGACGCTGATTACTATGGAATAGACACCATAATTTATAGCATCAAGGATGGTAAAGGAGGGCAAGCCAGCGCTACTGTCACCGTTACTGTAAATAGTGTTAACGATGCACCTGTTACAAAGCCTAGCAGTGCAGAAGTGATGGAAGATGAAAGTGTCACTATCGATGTCGTCCATAATATTAAGGATATTGACGGCGGCATCATTACGCTAGTTCACGCTGCGGCCGAAAACGGTACCGTGTCGATTGTCGATGGCAAACTGGTCTTTACGCCGAATGCAAATTTCCATGGTGTAGATACGATCACCTATACCATCACAGATGGTCAAGGCGCTGAAGTTTCCGAAATAGTGACTGTCACAGTGAAGCCTAAAAATGATGCTCCAGAGATTGAGGGAACGCCAATCACAGAAATTGTGGAAGGTGAAGCGTATCAATTTGCGCCAGTGGCGAGTGATTTAGATATAGACGATGAGTTGAAATTCTCTGTAGAGGGGGCGCCGAACTGGTTAAGTCTCGATACTAAAACGGGTCTGCTAACGGGTATTGCTGAGTTTAGTGATGTGGGCTTACACGGACCGATTAACCTATCTGTCACAGACGGCATTGAAACCGCTGCGTTAGATGCCTTTAACATTCAGGTGATTGCTAAAGATAGCGATGGAGATGGTCTACCTGATGGTAATGAACTCTTGTGTCAATTGGACCCATTTGATCCAACAGATGCAAATGCAGATAGCGATGGTGATGGCATAACCAACAGTGAAGAGTGTCTCAATGGCGGTGATCCATTCCTTGATGATGTCGCGCCTGAATTACAGCTCCCACAGGATGTCAGTATCGATGCAAACGCACTATTTACTAAGGTTGAATTGGGTACTGCTGAGGCTTTCGATTATCTCGAAGGTGTTAAAGTCAGCTGCTGCGAGCCACAGCCAACATCACTGATTGATGGTCTACCATTTTTCCAACCTGGTATTACAAAGGTGATTTGGGAAGCAACTGATGCAGCCGGTAATACCAGCCAGGCAGAGCAAACGGTTAATGTGCATCCATTGATCACCTTCGCAAAAGATCAAACAGTTACAGAGGATAACCAGATACAAGTTCAAGTTCATCTTAACGGTCCATCACCTGTGTACCCGCTAGAAATCGGCTACCTAGTATCAGGTACCGCGACTGACACCGATCACGACCTCGAGTCTGGGATACTGGTTATCGAAGAGGGGATCGAGGCGAGTATCACTTTCAATATCTTTGATGATGATATTGATGGCGAGGGCAGTGAAACCATCGAATTGACCTTAGATGGCGATTTTAACATGGGTAACAAGCAAAGCCATCTGATCACAATCGTTGAGGGTAACCTTGCACCTAAGGTTGAATTAACCGTTAACCAAAATGGTATTCAACGGACACAGTTAGCAAGTGACGACGGTTTAGTCACCATAGATGCTCAAGTGAGTGACCTAAATATCACCGATAGCCATCTGTTAGAGTGGCAGATAAGTGATGACAGTATTATTAATCTGTCCTCCGATCCTGATGTGTTTAGCTTTGATCCTGCAGGGCTAACCCCGGGTGTCTTTACCATAGCTGTTTCTGTTAGTGATGATGGCGAGCCTGTGTTAACGACACAGGCTGAACACAGGCTGTTACTAAGGTCTAGTCTGCCGACTTTAGGTTTAGGTGACAGTGATAACGATGGGATCTCTGACCGAGAAGAAGGCTATGGAGATATGGATTTCGACGGCATTCCCGATTACCTAGATGTCATTGCAGAGTCTAACGTGCTCCCTGAAAGAGCGGCTAACCAGCAAGGTTATCTGGTTGAGTGCGACCCTGGTGTGAGTTGTCGATTAGGAAACTACGCCTTACTCGGTGAGCATGGTGGCGTGCAGATCACTGCAGATGATATTGCCATTGAAGGTGATGATCTTATCGCCGATAGCTATAGCAATGTGGGTGGGGTTTTCAACTTTGAGATCCACGACCTACCTATTGCCGGTCAATCTGTACAGGTAGTTATGCCACAGCGCGTACAGATCCCAGCAAATGGGGTTTACCGTAAGTTTATCGACGGTCAGTGGACTCATTTCACCGAAGATGCTAACAACTCCTTGAGTTCTGCCCTAGGAGAGCCTGGATACTGTCCACCCCCTGGTGAGAGCAGCTATCGTGCAGGCCTAAACGAGGGTGATTGGTGTGTACAGGTAAATATTGAAGATGGTGGGCCTAATGATGCCGATGGCATAGTGAATGCGAGGATTGTCGATCCCGGTGGCGTCGCTATCTCTCACAGCGTTGCACCTGTGAATTCAGATAAAGATGCTAGTAATTCAGGCGGCAGTCTAAATTGGCTATATCTGTTACTGACAGCGAGTGTCGTTGCCTGCCGACGTAAAAGGGTAAAAAACCGTAAAGCATTGGCACTTACTGGGGTCGCTCTGGCCTCAGCAATGCAACCTATAGCGGCTCAAGCTGCGGAAGAAGCACCAACTGATTTGACAGCCCAAGGCTGGTTTGTTTCGGGTGACTTAGGCATGGTGACATCAACAGGAAGTGAAGATCGTATCAATGCAGGTATTGCGGGGTTCGATGCTCAGCTTACCGATCTCAACGAGCAGCGATTTGGTTGGAAACTTGGCGCGGGTTATCGCTTTAATGACTACTTTTCATTGGCTTTGGAGTTCATTGAACTGGGCGAGGTGGATGTGAGTTTTGCTGGTGAAGTTGCCGATCCGTTAGCGTTTTATGAGCAAATAGAGAAACTTCATCCCGTTTCAGCTAGAGGCCCAGGTTTATCTATGCTATTGCACTATCCCATAATGCAAGATATCGACCTACAGGGACGCCTAGGCGCTTTACGCTGGGAGGATCAATATGATACTCACGAACCCATCGATGGGTTCGTCGGTAGTGATACTGACAAAGGAACCGATCTCTATTACGGCCTTGGTGTCAGTTGGCGTGTAGCGCCTAAATGGGAAGCCAATCTAGAGTGGCAACGATTTAATCTGCAAGATACCACAAACATGTTTAGCTTAGGGATCAGGTATTACTTTGGTGATGCTAAGTCTACAATTAGCAGTTACTCAGCCCCTGCAACTGCGAACACTCCAGCAGTGAAAGAGCCAGCGGTAGTTGCGCCAGCAGTGGTAAACGTAGCGGTAATAAAAGCTGCACCAAGCCCGCTACCTGCAATCGCTCAGCCGCAAATGATGGTGGTCAAGTTTGCTCGCGATAGCAGTGTCCCGCAAGGTGATGAACTGGTGCAACTGGATGATTTTATCAGCCAGTGGGCTAACAAGAGTGTGGAGTTCATCATCGCTGGGCATACATCTTTGCGCGGTGCACAAGCCTATAACCAGACGCTTTCTGAGCGTCGTGCCAACTTTATTGCGAAACACCTGTTAAAAACACACGGGCTGAAGGTTAAAGTCATACGTGCCTATGGTGAGACCAGGCTTAAAGTCACAGGAAGTGATGAAGCCGCCAATGCACAAAATCGTAGAGTAGAGGTCAGCATACAAGCCAAGTCATCTCTCTAGGTTTGTTCAAGCCCTAGATTAGGGTTAGATAAGTGCTAAGGCAGTAGCCAAAACGCCGCGATTAATCGCGGCGTTTTCATTTTTAGCCCTCAACCACAATGGACCCGACGGCCTCCTTTTAGATATTGCGCTCTGCGGCTACGCGACAGCAAGAGCACAGCATGCAGCCCCTGTATCTAAGGCTAGAGGCTGGTTTACACAAACGAGTAGCTGCTTTGACTCAGTTTCAATATAGTGGATTCAATTAGCGCTAGCTGCTTTTCGAACTCTGTTTCATCGCATGTGCCGCCAATACTTAATCGAATATGATTATGGTGTTGGTGGATTAGTAGGTGGTAAGGTTGGTAATTGTTTTGCTGGTAAGTTAGATAGCATGTCTAATGCCGAGGGGAATTGCTTCTCAAGTTTCTAGCACCACAAGAAGCGTTATGGTTGGTAATACTGCTGCAACAGGCTTAGCAAATAAAGCCGCAGATCTAGGGATTTCCGTAGCGGATAAGAAAGTGAAAGAAAACTTATAAAAAGGCTAAATGTGAATGGAATTTTTTAGGTTATATAAAGTTCAATTAATATCTTACTTTTTCTTATCATTAATATGCGGAGGAGTTATATCAATTGAAAATGGTTTAATTCGTGGGTTAGGTTTTACTGTAGTCTGCCTAGTGTTTTTGACCTCTGTATCATACTTTTCTTACCGGAAAAGTATTTCTAAAAATGGGAAAAGAGACATTAAGTAATGTCGCAAAAATTACTGACTAAGATTTGAATTCAAAGCTCCGCAAGGGGCTTTATTTTTGGCTGCTTTGAAGCCAAACCGCGTTCTAAATTCAAGTACACACGAGAGTAAAAAGGAGCTGTTGCTGCTTTTTTTATAACTAAACTTTATCCGTAAAAACATTTACTGACCGAAAACAAACGCTTGCTCACTCTCAAGCCAGGTCGGGTATTTCTTCATTATCGTTATAAACTCATCACTCTGAAGATGATCCGCTAACCATAGTTGCACATTTTTATAAGCGGATTGCTCGAACCAGACTTTGTCGACATGGGCAAACTGCCTGATGAAAGGATAGATGGCATAATCAGCTATAGAGGGTGTTATTCCCAAAAGCTGAGGGTGTTTGGTTAATAGGCTTTCAAGTTGGGCGATAAACACTTCGCCTTGTTCACGGTAATACTGCTGACTGTATTCGGGATTGCGGTCGGCATATTTATATTTATCTAGCCAGTCTTTAAAGACCTGATCATTATAATCAATCAGTGCTTTAGCTGATTCTTGTTTGTTGCTAGCCGCTGTTAATAGCAGGTCGTTGGGATCGTTTTGTGCCAGTGCCCAACACATGATCTCGAAACTCTCTTCAATCACTTCACCATTGGGTAAAATCAATACAGGCACAGTGCCTTTCGGTGAGGCTAACAGCATCGCCTCTGGCTTATTTTTCAGCACGATTTCTCGCAAGCTAACCGTTTTGTTTGCGAGAACTAGGCCAAGCCTAGCGCGCATCGCGTAGGGGCAACGCCTAAATGAATACAATGTGGGTAGGGTCATAATATTATTGTTTGAATAAAAACTATGCTGCTATTTTTAACTGACTCAAGCTAAATAACAATCATTATTCAGTTTTATGATAATGCTGGGTTAGGGCAACGAATTAAGCTAATACTATTAACCTTACTTTTTGTACCTGTTTGTTGCGGCGTGATTCAGGTAGACTTCGTGCTCTATTTTGTGCGGTGGCTCACATTTCGCCTCTGCGGTTCTAAATGCACTGAAGATGAAGCTTCAGCGAGCAGTATTAAGAGGTTTGTATGTCAAAGGTTGTCGTTTGTGCCATGTATAAGTTTGTCTCTCTGCCTGAGTTTGAAAATATTCAAAAGCCATTACTCACTGTGATGGAAGAGTCTGGCATTAAAGGCACATTGCTGCTGGCTGGTGAAGGGATCAATGGCACGGTTGCGGGCTCTCAAGCTGCAATTGATGCATTGCTCGCATGGTTAGCCACTCAGCCAGGGCTTGATCACATCGTACATAAATTGTCTTTTGACGACGACATGCCTTTTTACCGCACCAAGGTAAAGCTTAAAAAAGAGATCGTGACCATGGGGATCGAAGGTATTGATCCTAATAAAGTGGTCGGTACTTATGTTAAGCCTAAAGATTGGAACGCCTTAATCTCTGATCCTGAAGTGCTTTTAGTTGATACGCGTAATGACTATGAAGTGCAAATTGGTACCTTTAAAAATGCGCTCGACCCACAGACCACCACTTTTAGAGAGTTCCCAGAGTACGTTAAGCAAAACCTTGATCCCGCTAAGCATAAGAAAGTGGCCATGTTTTGCACTGGCGGAATTCGCTGCGAAAAATCGACAGCATATTTAAAAGAGCAGGGCTTTGACGATGTTTACCATCTAGAAGGTGGTATTTTGAAATACCTTGAAGAGGTGAGGCAGGAAGAAAGTTTGTGGCAAGGTGAGTGTTTTGTGTTTGATAACCGCGTCGCGGTTAACCATGATCTTGAAAAGGGTCAATACGATCAATGTAACGCTTGCCGTATGCCCATCACTGCGGCAGAGCAAGCATCACCGCAGTTTGAGCAAGGTGTTAGCTGCCCGCATTGTATCGATAGTGTCACCGATAAACAACGCGCACGTTTTCTAGAACGTGAGCGTCAGGTGCAACTGTCAAAACAGCGTGGTGAAGCGCACATCGGTAGTGATGTGAGTGATGTTATTAAGTCGCGTCGAATTAAGAAAGAGCAGCTTAAAAAAGCTCAAAATGAAAAAAATCTTTAACTAGCACTCGAGTGAAACCAAAGGCAGCCTAGGCTGCCTTTATATACCCATCCTACCTGAAGATGCAGGATTCAGTGGGAATTTAATGGGCTTTAATCAAGGTCAGTTATTGCTCCTGCATAACTGACATTCACACCATCCTTGGTGCTTGCATTGATTGCCACTAATGGTCGTTCCCTTAGTAAAATCAATAACACAGAGTAAAGCCCATTAAAACCCATCAACGAAGGCGTTGTGCAAGCCCACTTCGTTGTTGCACTAACTTAAAAGGGAATAACCATTTCTACGCTAATGCGCCTAGAATTGAACTCGCACAACGCCTCTGAAACGAGCATCTTTAAGTAGGATGGGTATAGTTGTTGTTACTCACTGTTATTAGATGGTTCGGTTTTTCTTTTTGTGAGTTCAGCAGACTTTTCATCAGTTTTCATTACACCATTGAGCAGTTCCATCGGCAATGGGAATAAAATCGTCGAATTCTTCTCACTGGCTATTTCAGTTAAGGTTTGTAAATATCTCAGTAAGATAGCATTGGGTTCAGTGGCAAGTGTGGTCGCGGCTTCGACGAGTTTACTCGATGCCTCCATCTCACCCGAAGCATGGATAACTTTAGCACGACGCGTCCTTTCAGCTTCTGCTTGGCGAGCAATCGCTCTTATCATGGTCTCGTTAAGGTCGACATGCTTTATCTCGACATTAGAGACTTTTATGCCCCAATCATCGGTTCGACCGTCAAGGATCACTTGAATATCTGCATTTAACATTTCACGGTTGGCTAGCATCTCATCGAGTTCATGTTGGCCCAATACTGAACGTAACGTGGTCTGTGCAAGTTGGGATGTTGCTTGTAAGAAGTCTTCAACATTGATAATTGCTTTTTGGGGATCAATCACTCGAAAATACAATACAGCGTTGACCCTCACCGAGACGTTATCTCTGCTGATCACATCTTGGCTCGGCACATCCATGACAACGGTTCTTAAATCGACTCTTACCATCTGTTGAATGAAGGGAATGACAATGACCAGACCGGGTCCTTTTACCTGCTGAAAGCGTCCTAACAGAAAAATAACTCCTCTCTCGTACTCTCTCAAGATCCTGAAAACACTGATAAGTAACGAGATGAAAATAAATAGCATTACCGCACCGAATATAGTGCCGTTATTGACTATGGGTTCCATTAGAGGCCTCCTTGGGTTCAACTATCGATACCAGTAACGACAGGCCGTTAATTTCTATGATGGTAACAGTCTGACCTTTGGTGAGTTTTTGCGGACTGATTGCATTCCAACGTTCGCCATTTAAAAAGACAAAACCTTGCCCATCAAAGTCGTCAATGACAGTCGCATCGGCGCCAATAATAGCTTCTTGGCCGCTTACCACAGCGTTGTTTCTCATACGCAAAATATAGCCTAGTGCGAACACGAAAAATAATATGCTGACGAAAGCAATACTGGCGATGAGTACGGGTGATACTTGAAACTGAGGTTGTGGGGTGTCGAAGAGAAAGATTGACCCGACCACAAATGCAGCCACTCCTCCGACGCCAAATATACCAAAGCTGGGTAGCATCGATTCGGTTATGAGTAATACGATCCCTAATATCAGCAGTGCTAGCCCGGCATAGCTCAATGGCAACATTTGGAATGCATAGAGGGCAATAATGAGCGAAATCGCTCCTGTTATGCCCGCTATCCCAATACCAGGACTATAAAATTCCAGTAGCAGACCGTAGATGCCAATGATCATTAAAATGTAAGCAATGTTGGGATTAGTGATGGTGGCGATAAACTGATTTTGCCAACTGGGTTGTTTATTCACTAATACGGCGTCTTTTAGATCCAAGGTGATTTTTACGTCGCCTAACTCTATAACCTTGCCATCTAAGCTCTCGATGAGTTGCTGCGGAGATGCTGCGATTAGATCTATGACATTAAGTGCCAAAGCTTCTTTCGCTGTTAATGTGGCAGCCTCTGTGACCGCAAGCTCAGCCCATTCTTCGTTTCTCCCTCGAAGTTGCGCTAGTGAGCGTATATAGGCGATAGCATCGTTAAGGACTTTCTTCTCCATTGCCGAGGGGGCGAGATTCTCTGGTTGCGCATCTTCCCCTTTTTTCAAAGGACTGATTTTGTCGGGGGAGGGGCCCATTTGCACCGGTGTTGCCGCGCCAAGGGTTGTCGCTTTCGCCATCGCTGCAACATGGCATGCATACAAAATATAAGTGCCAGCGCTAGCGGCTCTGGCTCCTTTAGGGTAGACCAAACAGGCAACGGGAATATCGGAGGCCAAAATAGTTTGATTGATATCACGAAGGCTGGAGACTAATCCGCCAGGCGTATCAATGGTGATAATAATGATGGGTGAGTTGTTTTGCTGATTAGCAGTGTTAATTTCAGTCATTAGCTGCTTGCTCACCGCAGGTCCTATTGGACCTTTGATGCTAACAACAGGAATTTCAGTGACTAGGTTTTTTTTGTCCGCACTTTGCAGCCCCATACATAGTAAAGAGATTAAGGCTACGCATAGGGCTAATCTCCAGCCATACATAATAAAACCTTTGTCATTCGTTTAGTCGATTTTCTGCTTCAGCTTAGGGTATATATCCTCATTCTACTGGATCTTGCATCTGCAGCTAGAACGAGGATATAGAGTTAAGTCTAGTCTATTTTCGCTGAAGCGATGGGCTTGTCCCTATTTCGATTTTTGTAAATAACGCTTTTTGCATCTTATTAACTGTGCTATTTTTCACGGCTTTTTTATGGTTAACGGGATCGGCTCATGTTTGTAGGTTTTGACTATGGTAGTGCCAATTGTGCAATAGGTATTATGCAGGGTGAAGAGGTGCGCATAGTCCCGCTGAGTGGTGATGACAAATATCTGACTTCAACGCTTTATGCAGTGGACAGAGAGTTGATTGCTGAAGAGGTGTTAAAGCAACTACCTAGCGATCAAAAAGCGCAATATACCCGTCTGCGTTCGGCGCAATTAAGCCGAGCTGCATTTACACGGCGTGAACTTGATCTATTACCCCACGAACAGGCGGTATTTGTCGGTGATGCGGCGGTTGATGCTTATCTGGAAATGCCAGATGAAGGCTTTTATGTCCGCTCTCCAAAATCATTTTTGGGTGCAACAGGCTTAAGAGAAAACCAAATTGCTCTTTTTGAGGATATCGTCACCTTGATGATGATGCACATTAAAGGCGCCGCAGAAAAAAACATGGCTGCAACCGGCAGCATAATCACTCATGCGGTAATTGGCCGACCAGTGAACTTCCAAGGCACTGGTGGCGAACAGAGTAACCAGCAAGCGGAAGCTATTTTATCACTCGCTGCAAAGCGCGCTGGATTTGTTGACGTCGACTTTTTGTTTGAACCTCTGGCAGCGGGTATGGATTATGAAGCTTCTTTAGAGGAAGATATGACCGTGCTTGTGGTTGATGTTGGCGGTGGTACAACTGACTGCTCGATGGTAAAGATGGGACCGAGTCATATTGATAACCGTGACCGAAGCGTCGACTTCTTAGGTCATAGTGGCCAACGCGTGGGTGGTAATGATCTTGATATTGCACTGTCCATGGCAGCATTTATGCCTCATCTTGGTTTGGGAAGCTTAATGATGAATAAGCTGCCAGTACCAAGCAAACCCTTCTGGAATGCGGTGGCTGTGAATGATATTAGTGCCCAGCGTGATTTCGCGACACTCAATTCAAAAAGGCTTATCGAAGACTTGGCTAAAGAAGCGCAGCAACCTGAGCTGATAAATCGTTTACTTAAAGTCCAACAACACCAGCTAGGCTATAAATTGGTCCGCAGTGCTGAGCAAAGCAAGATAGCCTTATCAAGCGAAGATAGCATAGATACTCAACTAGAATATGTTGATGCTGGCTTACATGCCAAGGTCACTGAAGCTGATTTTGAAAAAGCGATAACCATACCATTAAGCAAAGTTGAATCATTAATGCGTGAGGCATTAACCACTTCAGGCGTTAAGCCCGATAGAATTTACGTCACTGGTGGCACAGCCCGAAGTCCAGCCATTTACAAGCGTATTTCAGGCTTATTCCCAGACATTCCAATTGTCGTTGGTGATCACTTCGGTAGTGTGACTGCGGGATTAACACGTTGGGCGCAAAGAGTATTTGCTTAACCATGTGTTAGCGTTATTCTGTTTCAATATAGGTATAAAGGAAAGTAATGAACAAATTAGTATTAGTGAAAACCGCTGTGATTGGCGTTGTTGCAGCTGCCATTGCAGCCGTAACGTTAACGGGCTGCGGTGATGATGTCGGCAAAGTCAGCCTAGGCTTATTTACCACAAAAGATGTGATTATTGATGCACGCAAAGATCCTAAACTGGCGGGTGTTACCTGTCATATTAGCCGTATTGAGGCCAATCTTAGTCTAGCTGATCCCTCTGATATGAGTATTTCATGTCGGCAGACGGGCGTGATTACGGCGGCCGATATTGCCAGTATCGATAAAAGTAAAAATGGTGAGGTGGTATTTAAAGCATCACTTAGCATTCTGTTTAAGTCGCTAAAAGTACGTCGTATTTATGATAGCGAAAATCAAACACTGCTTTATCTGTCCTACTCGACAAAAGAGACCAATGGCAGCCATAAACATGCACTCTCTACAGTGCCGTTATATGGCACTGAAGCTTGGATTGAGCCAGCAGTGGCAACTCATTAGAGCCGGTAAACTCATAACGCGAGAATAACGTCATGTGAGTGTGTTGCAAGCATCGACACTGCTGTAGAAAAAAGCCGCTATCAAATCTAATTTGATAGCGGCTTTTTTAAAGCGTCTATTTGAGATCTATACCTATCCTACCTGAATCCTGAATCCTGAATCCTGCATCTTCAAGTAGGATGGCTATAAGTTAACTTTCGCTAATCACGCTGACGGCAGTACCTGCAACAGAGTCATATATAATTTTTATGTCAGCTGTTGCACGACCCGCGGTGTCATTAAGCGTACGCAATACATAGCTGCATTGCGTCTGTCCCGTTGGATTGGTATCTGCTTGGTGACGATAAGCCTGAAAGTCGCTGCCATTATCGACGCTGGATAACGATACAGTTGCAGGATCTTCGAGTAAGGTATTCCACAAATCAACACAACCTTGCTCGCCTTGGCCAATATTGGTCGGCTGCCCCATAGGGTTGCCTTTATCAATGCCTAGGGGAAAACCGAGCGTATTGATATCTAACTCGCCGCCTGCGTAATCTGGTAAGTCATTTAGCGAGCTATTATTACCCAGTATTTGCCATCGTGTATGGGCAAAGGTAATGGCTTGTTGGTAGGCTGCTGCAGTGGCTTGGACGCGGCTGATTTCGGCATCACGCCTGAAATCGATAAATTTTGGCGCGGCAATTACGGCTAAAATACCAAGCACAATAATGACGACGACCAATTCAATTAAGGTGAATCCTTTGACTTTACTATTAGCTTCCATGCAATTTTAACTTCCAATATAGTGTGGCTATTCGGTGTTTTGAAATCCACTGAATGAACAGATACTTAATGTGATTGGCATAATAGTAATCGATTTGTTAACAGACGGAAACAACTAAACCGCCAAAATGGCGGTTTAGTTGTTTTACAACGCGTATAAATTTACTTATTTAGCACTGCATTAAAGCGAACGAATGCGGCGTCGAGATCGGCAATGAGATCATCGACGTTCTCAAGACCAATATGCAGCCTAATGAGTGGCTTACTGTCGTCCCACTGCGTAGCGGTGCGTATTTTACCGATACCAAATACACCTAAAATCAGGCTTTCAAAGCCGCCCCATGAAAAACCCATCTTAAAGTGATCCATGTTTTCAACAAAAGCGGTGACCGATTGCAGGTCTCCCTGCTTTAATACGAATGAAAATAGGCCATTGGACGCAGTAAAATCGCGTTTGAAAAACTCATGTCCTGGGCATGTATCAAAAGCGGGGTGACGCAGATGGTCAACCTCTGGCCGGCTATTAAGCCAGTTAGCGACTTTTAATGCATTCTGCTCGTGTTGGGCTAAACGAATACCCAGGGTGCGCAGGCCGCGACTGGCGAGATAGACATCATCAGGGGATGTGCACTGGCCTAAAAGGTAGCTGTTTTCCCGCAGCTGTTGCCAATGTTTTTCATTGGCAGTTGCCGTGCCCATCATCACATCAGAATGGCCCACGATATATTTAGTCGCCGCTTGAATTGAAATATCGACGCCCATCTCGAACGGGCGTGAATTAATTGGCGACGCCCAAGTATTATCGAGCATAACCACGATACCTTGTTCGTGAGCAATTCGGCTCAGTGTGGGCACATCTTGAATTTCCATGGTGATAGAGCCTGGAGACTCTAAAAACAACACCTTGGTGTTTGGCTGAATAAGTTCGCGGATACCTTCGCCAACCATAGGATCATAGTAGGTGGTTTCTATGCCATAGCCGGCTAATAACTTATTACATAAGTCGCGCGTTGGCTCATAGGCACTGTCGACCATCAATAGGTGATCGCCCGCTTTTAAAAATGACAGCAAGCTATTGCTGATAGCCGCGCTACCAGAGGGGTAGAGCGCGGTGCCAACACCGCCTTCAAGTTCAGCGATAGCCGCTTGAAAGGCAAAATGAGTTGGTCCGCCGCGGCGACCATAAAACATCTCGCCATTGGCTTTGTTTTTAGCCGCAAAACGCAGTTCTTCCATCGTATCAAACACCATGGTTGATGCGCGAAAAACGGGTGGATTTATCACGCCTTGAGTCCACTTCTTGTCGCGGCCAAGACTAATTATCTGCGTTTCTTTTTTCATAGAGCTCTATTTCCACTATAGGGTATTTTTAGTTTTAGCCATCTTAACATCTAAACGGCTAAAGTGAAGTGTCAATCTACTCATCCTGTGCATCGATTTAGCGATGTTGGCTTTTCTTTACTAATAGGCAGTTGGATTAATATCTCAACCCCAAAAACGGCACCTTGATCATTGACTCTATTTTGTGCGCTGATCTTTCCTTTATGGAACAGGCTGATTAACCGAGCAATATACAAACCAAGGCCTAAGTGCGGTTTATCCTGTGCTTTTTGCGCCCTCACTGAGACCATGGATTCAAAAATCTGCTGCGACATATTCTCAGGCAGAGGTGTGCCGTAGTTGGCAACAGATAGCTGCGCCACCTTATTATTAACCTTAAGGCTCACTTCGATAGCACTATCAGGGGTGCTAAATTCCAGCGCATTGGCAATGAGCTTATCCATTAGTTGCGCAATGTATTCTGGTACGCCCTCGACAACCATCGCTTGTGAGTCGACATCAATATTGAAAAGCTGCTTAGGGTAGGTCATTTGATACCCCTGCATGCAGCCACTAATCACTTTTTCTAATGGGAACAGTGATTTTTCAGCATGGGTTAAACTCTCTTCCAGTCGTGTCGCTTCGCTCATATTATTGAGGATCATATTAAGGCGGTTAACCCCTTCCTGTGCCCGGTCAACATATTTTCGGCTATCAGGGTTGAGCGTTTGCAGACTTAGGTGTTCCAGCGATGAGCGCACCACAGCAACAGGCGTACGAAGCTCGTGGGATAAGCGTGATGACATGTTTTCTAGGTAGTGAGTATATTGACCTAATCGACTGACGATACTGGCAAAACTACGAGACAGATCGCCAATTTCATCACGCACTTTTGAGCCTTGAATGGCTTTCTTAATGCGCCCTTGGTTATCAATCGCTTGCTCGGCTTCATCACGCAATTTACGTATTCTGCTAGAGATGTTGGATGCAAAAAAGAACAGTGCCAAGGTGCCCATACTCATAATGGTTAGGATCACATTAAACAGCTTCTCTAAGGCTTTATTGCGCAGCGTGCGGATCCCATGGGTGGTTTCTTCGGCAATAACCACGCCCATCACTTTATCATCGATCCAAATTGGGCTGGCAGCGGCTAAAACCACCGCCTTGTTGTCGGGAGTGAGTCGCCATGTGGAGCCTTGTTTCCCCTGTAACGCTTTGTTGATGTGACTGCCTTGCAGTACGGTGGAGTCCTGTAGTGAGTCGACAAAGTCCTTCGAGGGGATGGTTAGAATTTTATAATAGAGCGGGTACAAGTATTGCTGCTTAAATCGGTCCCATGGGGTTTTACCCTCTTTTTCCACTGTGGAGCGGGCCCAAACACTGTTGTCTGAACGGATATCACCTGACTTTGCCAGCACGCGGCCATGCTTATCGAGCACCCAAATCCGTGAGCTATTGTGGGCCATGCCCTTAATGATGTTTTCGATTTCTGGTGAAGGCACCAATACCGTGCCGAGTTTATCTACATCATCGATAGCAGAGGTACCGACAATGGCATGCAACTGTCGAGTGTTGTTGTCGTTAACATCATAGATGGCAAAGCCCAGTTTACTGCCAACCATATTCAGTGGGATCCGCAGTTCGACATTGTAGCCTTTAGCTGATTTAAGCCATTTACCCTGAATTTTAACTTCAGGTGTGACAGGTGTTGTCAGTGCTGGATCTTCTGGTAGCTCAAAGGCGCTGATCCAACCATCTTTTGTGGTTGCCACAACATAACGGCGAAATTGGCCGTCGGGTGCTAGCGTTGCAATGGCGATATGGTCATTTCGATCAATGCTTAAGCTGTTCTTGCCGCGATAGACCACCTGTGGATCGCTGACCTCAAAAAAACCGTATAGATAGCCGGCGTATTTACCCACCATATGGGTAAATTCGATGGCTAATGGCTCGGCTGGGTCGCGTTTATAGATCTGATAATCTTCACCATAGTGCAGTGAGCGGTGACGATAGGGCTGCCAGTCGCCAAGCTTACCGTCGAGTTGAATCGGGCCCGCTAATGGATAGGCGTAAAGATCGCGGCCCTTTTCGACTTGAGTCAAGAAGCTTGCTTGGCTATCAAACAATTTCGGCCGCTCGTGTAATGCGGTCGCGAGTGCTTGAGTGGTGCCCTCAAGGGTTTTCTCTTGCCCAAGTCGTAGGTATTTTTCCATCTCCCACACGTATTCGTAACCGAGCCATGGCAAGCACAGTAGGAATAGGGATAAGACGCCGACTTTGGCGCGTAGGCCTATAGGAAGATTAAACATTTAGCTTTGCGCATCCCATCGATAACCCATCCCATAAACCGTATCAATGCAGTCGAACAGGGTGTCTTGGGCGAGGAACTTCTTGCGGATCCGCTTCACGTGAGAGGTAATAGTGGAGTCATCGACAAATATTTTTGCCTCCTGCATCAGCTCTTGTCGTTGCCTGACATGGCCTGGTCGCCTAGCAAGTGCGTGTACCATCCAAAATTCGGTCACGGTTAGCTCTATGTGAGTGCCAGCCCAATAAACCTGCATGCGGTTGATATCAATCGACAGTAACCCATGTTCGATGACAGGGTTATCGTCATTGCTGGCATCTTTAAGCTCTGAACGTCTAAACAGGGCTGCCAGTCGAGCAATTAAGTGCGGAAAGCTAACGTCTTTGCTGAGGTAGTCATCAGCGCCTAATCGTAGGCCACATACAGTGTCAAAGTCGCTGTCTCTAGCTGTCAAAAAGATAATTGGCACCGTGCTCGACATCGCTCGAAGTGACTGGCATAGGGTAAAACCACCGTCGATCTCATGCTCTAAACCGATATCAATAATAGCCAGATCGGGCAGCCGAGTATTGAATGCTCGCATCGCCTCAGGTCGATTGGCATAAGCCTGCACGCTGTAACCTTGCTGCTGCAATACGTCTTTGTAATTTTCCCTCAGGGCGGCTTCATCTTCTACTATCGCGATTCGTTTCATGGCTTATTACTTATAGCGTTGTCTCTGTAATTGATTGTGACTATACAGGATTTTATCTGGGTTTAAAGGCAGCAACAGCGATTGCCATTTTGTTGCCACATTTGATATTTAAATTGCCACGTTTGCTCCCCTTTAAAGACATTTGGCTGAGGTTTAATAGCGTTATTGAAATGACGCCGCATCTCGGCAACTTAATAAGAGACTCAATCTGAGACTCAATCTAAGTTAGTACCTAAAAGGGAAATATTATGAAAAAGCACATTATCGCATCACTGGTTATCGCCTCTATCACACTTTCATCGTACGCCAGCGCCGAAGAAACAATAGAGAACGCAGAACGTAGCCATAACGAAGAGCTCATCGGTTTAAGTTCTGGCATCGTTGTCGGTGCGATTGTCGGTGGCCCAGTGGGCGCCATAATCGGTGCCTTTGCCGGTAGCTTATTAGGTAAGTCGGTCGGCGATGATGATGAGATAAAAAGCCAGCAAGTCATGCTAGAAAGTAAGCAAGATGAGCTCGCATCTCTAAATGAAGAAAATGAATCTTTAATCGCATTATCTACTCAATATGAAGATGCTCAACAGCAACTTACCACGCTCAAAATGGCGCAAGAGAGAAAGTTAACTGAGTTAGCATTAGGGCTTAATGTGCAGTTTAAGACGGGTTCATCAGCCATTGAGCCTCATTTTGCCCAGCAACTCGATGATGTCGCTTACGCAATGTCTTTGTCGCCTGAATTGACCTTGGATTTAACCGGCTACGCCGATAGACGCGGTGATAGTGATTACAACCAAGCCCTATCTGAGCAACGTGTTGCTGAAGTGACAAGTTACCTCGTTAATCAAGGCGTGGCTGATGATCGTCTTAATTATCAAGCTTATGGCGCCAGCTCACCGTTAACGGCTGAGCAGAACTTTGAAAATGATTTCTTTGACCGCCGTGTCACGCTAAAGCTGCAAACCCATGACAGCGAACTTGCCGCAAACCCTGCTCGCTAATCCATCTAGCTGATCTGGCTGTTTGATATATCGATTCAGACAGCTTTGCGTTTATAAGGAGATAAAGATGGTTAGGCAAATTACATTCGCTCGCAGCCCCATGAGACTGTTGCTATGGCAGAGAGCGCTAATATTGGTGACAATATTTTACGCCGCGGTTATTAGCTCGGCCATGGCGCTTGGATCTATGGATGTAGAGCAAACGGATGGCAGTAATAGGGTAACCGATGAGATCCAGCAGGGTAGCTTGATCACGTTCGATGCTAGTGGCAACAAAAGTGTCTCATTACCAATGAAAACCCAAGTGACTATGCAGGTTTCTGGTTGGACTAATCGGGTCTCTTTACGCCATGAATTTCATAATGATCAACTCTTTTGGGTTAATGGCGAATACGTTTTTCCTCTGCCCAATGAAGCCGCAGTAGATGGTCTCAAAATGTGGGTCGGCGATAGAGTGATAGAGGGGCAGATAAAAGAGAAAGCAAAGGCTAAATCACTATTTAGTGATGCTAAAAAGGCGGGTAAAAAAGCCAGTTTACTGCAGCAAAAACGGGCGAATATTTTCAGTGCTCAAGTGGCAAACTTAGCGCCAGGTGAAACCTTAATTGTAGAGCTCAGTTATCAAGAGGTGGTTCATTATGACCAAGGGGTGTTTAGCTTGCGCTTCCCTATGGTGGTGGCGCCAAGATATCAGCCTCAAGGAGCGTCTACTGCAGCAAAGTCCCCATCATCAGCTTATGCTGACTCGGCAATGGCCCTGTGGGATAGCTTAAGGCTTAACAATAAAAGCGGTCAAAATCGGATAAATAGTGTTGATATCGAGGTAGATCTAAATGTGGGCATGGCAATTGATAAGATTGACAGTCCATATCATCAGGTTGAAGTGAGTCGTAAAGACGATGAACAAGCGCATATTCGTTTAACGGCTGCCACGGCCAATAGTGACTTTGTACTCTATTGGCAACCCAAATTGGCTAATGCACCCAGGGCTGCAATATTTAGCCAAATCGGTAAAACCTATGAAAATCCAGAGGTGAGCGAGCTAGATAAAAACGCAGCCACTAACGATGACGCTGAGCAAGCAATAAGGTCAAAGGCACAGTCATCTGAGTACGCATTACTGATGCTGCTTCCGCCGCAGCAAGAGAGTATCTCTGAGGTTGTTGCACCTAGAGAGCTGATATTGGTGATAGATACATCCGGCTCAATGTCTGGTGAAGCCATTGAACAAGCCAAATCGGCCATTATTTATGCCTTAGCTGGGCTCAGGGCTGAAGATAGCTTCAATATATTGCAGTTTAACTCAAGGGTTTACGCACTTGCTGAGCAGCCACTTAAGGCCAATGCTAAAAACATCGGTATTGCACAAGCCTATGTGCATAGCCTGCAAGCTAATGGTGGTACCGAGATGTCACTGGCATTGGATAAAGCGCTCAATCAGCAACCAAGTGCCACACACTCTTTACGACAGGTGCTGTTTATTACCGATGGTGCTGTAGGCAATGAATCGCAGCTATTTAACCAAATACGCAATCAACTGCAAGCTAGCAGACTGTTTACTATCGGCATCGGCGCCGCACCTAATGGTCACTTTATGCAAAGAGCGGCAGAGCTCGGCCGCGGGACTTATACCTATATTGGCAAGCAATCTGAAGTGAAAAGTAAAATGGTGGCTATGCTCGATAAACTAGAGAAACCCACGGTCACCGATGTCGAGGTGCGTTTTGCCGATGGCAGCATCCCTGACTATTGGCCGGCGACCATCCCTGATTTGTATGCGCATGAGCCCATTATGGTGGCAATGAAGCTATCAAGCTTTAGCGATAAAGAGTTCGTCGTTAGCGGATTACTCGCGGGCCAGTATTGGCAGCAGCAACTTTCAATCAAAAATAGTTCGCTAATCAATACTAATGGCAATCCTAATGCAAATTCTAGCACTAGCGCCAAGGGCTTAGATCTAATCTGGGCACGGAAACAGATAGCGGCTTTAGAACTCTCTAAAGAAGCGGCTAATCGAGATCGCATTGAAAAACAAATTACTGCCATCTCGCTCAATTACCATGTGATGAGTGCCTATACCAGTTTGGTGGCTATTGATAAAACACCCGCTCGACCTGACGGCGTTAAGCTTGTTAACGGCCAAGTAGTGCCACATATGCCAAAAGGTTGGCAGCGCTTACCGCAAACCGCGACTAGCAGTTACGCCTTGATAATTTTCGGTAGCATGCTATTGGCACTATCACTGCTTTATGGACTGTCTTTTGCTGGCGTGAGCAGAAGCGTGGGTCATCATGTAATCAAGGCTGACGAATGAATTTGCGCAGTGTAAATATGACTGACAATAAAAAAGGGCTGCGCCGAAATGGAACCTATCGACGGCTGCATATTTTTTTTACCAGCTCACTGTTTATTTTAGGGCTCACTTTTATTGGCCAAGGAGGCTATATGCAAGCTAAAGCTTACTTTGCACAGTTTTTAATCCAGCAAGCGTGGCAAAAAACCCTGGATGATCAGCAGCAACATAAACCCTGGTCATGGGCTGATACTTATCCGGTTGCCAAACTTGAGTTTTTAGCGTCAAGCCGTGCTCGAACTCAAGATCAAACATTGAGCCAAGCAGACAGTGCAGATACAAAGAAAAACCCGAGCCTATATGTGCTATCGGGTGCATCGGGTAGGAATTTAGCCTTTGGCCCTGCTCAAGTATTGTCATCAGCAAAAATTAATAGCAGTGGCAATACTGTAATTGCGGGACATCGAGATACTCATTTCTCGCTGTTAAGTGGTACCAAAGTAGGGCAACTCATGACGTTGCAAGATGGAGCGGGAGCCGAGGTGTTGTACCAAGTGGTGGAAACTCAAGTCGTGCATGAAAGTGACGTTTCTGTAATGGCGGATCTAGGAGAGGCCAAGCTAACGTTAGTGACCTGTTATCCGTTTGACAGCGCGGTGGCGGGTGGGCCGCTGCGTTATGTGGTTACCGCGGTGCCATTGGATAAAGTGGAAGCTATTTAGTCTCATATTCTGCGGAGGAAAACAGCCTAATTAGACATCGGCATCACTCGATTACGGCCAAGGCGTTTTGCTTCATAGAGCTGTTTATCTGCACGTTCAATGAGTGTAGCGTCGGTGTCTTTTTCTTGGTATTGAGCAACGCCAAATGATGCTCTGACATTATCAACTCGTTGATCTTTACGCTTATCCTTTAAGATTAGTTTTTCTAGGCTACGGCGCATCGACTCGGCAAGTTGTCTCACTCTCCCCAGCTGGCTCTTTGGCACTAATAGGGCAAACTCTTCGCCACCAAAACGATAAAGTTTAATCCCGTCATGACAGCCTTCATTCAGTCTTCTGGCCACGGCCTTTAATACTTGGTCACCCAGCTGGTGGCCATAAGTATCATTAAATGCCTTAAAATGGTCAATGTCGGCAATAACTAGGCACAATCCCTCAGGAGTTTGCTCTATGAGTCCTTTGATATCTTTATTGAATGCTCTGCGGTTGAGTGCGCTGGTTAATGCATCAAAATGCATGTCATGCTCAGATTTTTTCAGTTGAATTTTGAGTTGATTAATCTCTGACTGTGCATGAGCTAACTGTTCGGTAAAGTGCTGGGTACTGTTTTTAATATCGTAGGCGTCGCTAGCGAGATTTTTAACCAGTGACAGTACTTCTTCAATAGAGAAACCTTCGTTTTCAATTTTATTGAGCTTATCAAAATTGCTGTCAATCTTAGTTTGAAACTGGTTTGCATCGACATTGGTATCTTTTAATGATTGCGATAGGTCGGTCACCATAGCATCGAGATTTTGACGCATTTCAATAACGCCTAGTTCTATCGGATCTGAAAGATAGGCTTGATACAAGCGCTCACTCTGACTCGGGGGGCAAGTACTGTATTGACTCAGCAATTCATCTAACTGTCGATTGAGCTCGGGACTACTTTGACCAACATAGGCGTACCATAAGGCATAATTGATTGGAGTGGTGGGGATTTGGTGCTTTAGCATTAAAGGAATGGCTTTCTTTAACTTAGCAGCCGCTTCCCTTAGCAATTCATTCGACATTATTTTGCCTTAACTTGATCAATAAACTCACTTTGTCATTATTATGCAAATGAGTGATGGCATCATTGTGCATTTTATAAAGCCATTCTATTATGATTTGCCTTTGTGAATACATCTCTTTAATGAAAATAAACTACAAAGTTGCAGAATAATTAAAAAAAACAACAATAATATAAAATAAAAGGACATGCAGTGAAAAAACTCATACTAGCAAGCGTGTTGTCTGCGTTAATCTTGCCATCTTTTGCCCATTCAGATGACGGCGCTGTTAGCCTAGATCTTGATAAATATCGAACCCATGTAAAGACTCTTGCTAGCGATGAATACGGCGGACGAGCACCTTTGTCAGCGGGGGAGACGTTAACCTTAAATTATATAGAAGCTGAGTTTAAGAAGATGGGGTTACAACCTGGCTTTGGTGACGAGTATTTGCAGCCTGTACCATTGGCAAAAGTCACTGCAGATCAGAATATGATCCTCAACATTGGATCGTTAAACCTGACCAATGGCACTGAATTTACCGCCCGCACACAGCAAATAAGCGACCGCGTTAAACTTGAAAAGAGCGAAGTGGTTTTTGTCGGTTATGGCATTAATGCTCCAGAATATAACTGGAATGATTATCAAGATATTGATGTTAAGGATAAAACTGTCATTGTACTCGTTAATGACCCAGGCTTTGCCACTCAAAATTCTGACTTATTTAAAGGTAATGCCATGACCTATTATGGCCGCTGGACCTATAAGTATGAAGAAGCGGCAAGGCAGGGGGCAAAGGCGGTATTTATTGTGCACGAAACTGCGCCGGCGGCTTATGGTTGGGGCGTGGTGCAAAACTCAAATACCGGCGTTAAATTTACCTTAGTTGATGACAATAATAACCAAGGTCAAGTTGGCGTGATGGGGTGGATCCAACATCAAAATGCCAAACAGATTTTTGCTGAAGCAGGTTTAGATTATGAGCAGCAAAAGCTAAAAGCTGCCATGGCTAATTTTAAGGCGGTGACTTTAAACACAACGGCTAGCTTAACGCTCAATAACCATATTGAACGAGCCCAGTCATACAATATTATGGCTTTACTACCGGGTAGCGAGCGCGCTGATGAAATGGTGGTGATGCACGCTCATTGGGATCATCTCGGCACTCGGGTCGATAAAAAAGGCGAGAAGCATATCTACAATGGTGCGGTCGATAACGCTAGCGGCGTCGCTGGTGTACTTGAACTGGCCAGAATGTTTAGCTTACGTGCTAAAGAGCAACCCTTTAAACGCTCAATACTGTTTACCTCGTTCACAGCTGAAGAAACGGGCTTAATTGGGGCACAGCATTTTGCTAAGCAACCGCCGATACCGACAAAAAAGATAGTCTCTTTCTTGAATATTGATGGTATGAATGTCAATAACAGCGTCGATTACATATTGCGTTATGGGCAAGGGGTATCAGAGATGGAACACTATCTCAATGACGCTGCTAAGCATCAAGACCGCTTTGTAAAGGGAGACCCTCTGCCACAAAATGGACTTATGTTCCGCTCTGATCATTTTGCATTAGCGCAACAAGGGGTACCAGGATTACTGTTTATGAGCCTAGGGGACACCGATCCTGATTATATTGCTCATAAATACCATAAAGAAGCGGACGATTATGATCCAAATTGGACTCTGGGCGGTGTACGCCAAGATATCAGTTTAATCACCGACATTCTTGCAACGCTTGCCAATAATGAT
The DNA here is from genome assembly GCF_023284025.1 of Shewanella abyssi. Classification (GTDB taxonomy): domain Bacteria; phylum Pseudomonadota; class Gammaproteobacteria; order Enterobacterales; family Shewanellaceae; genus Shewanella; species Shewanella abyssi. Next base: position 68,548 of record NZ_JAKIKR010000006.1, read on the forward strand.
GATTGGCCTAAATGGTTAGAAGAGTCAGACTTTAAAAACAGACGTGCCCAAGACGGGAAATAGCGAGTAGGAATAGTTAGCGAGCAATAAAAAAGACACCGCAGGGTGTCTTTTTTATTGCTATCACAGTGTTCAGTTCAGCCATGGTTAGAACTGATAGCTCACCGAAAGCATGGGTCCGGTAAAGCTGTAGTAAATATTGTAATCGGCAATCTTCATATCGGCATTTTTCAAATTAGAGGTATATTCGACATCCACTTCATAATAGTTAAACGCCGCAGTCATATGCCAGTTATCCGTTATCGCCGCTTCGACTCCGAGTCTAATATCGACTAAACCGCCTTTTAAGTCATCCAGCTTAATATAGAAATATTGCGCATGTCCGCTGAACTTAAAGCCTGGGTATATTTCATAACTGCCATATACACCGATATCAGGTAAGGGGGCTGTGAGTTTCTCATCGACAATTTTAGGGATAGTTACCGTGTCAGGGCAGCGAGTTTCAGTGTCGACATCACAGACCCCTATATCCCCTTTAAACGCGGTTTTAATGAACATCGCGTGTATGCCAACTGAGACGCCTACATCGTAATTATCGCCTTGCCAAATATCATATCCGTAGCCGATACGGGCAATATCGATATTAAGGGTGGTATCTAATGAGATCCCAGATTTTACGTCGTAGATAGTGTCGTTCCAAGTAAACTGAAACGGTTTCTCTACTGATTGGACGAGTGCGTTGCGATGAAGTTGTTTCCAGTCGGCATATAAATTATGTCTATCATTAAATCGATGGGTGAATTCAAAGAAAGGCAGGAACTGAGAGTCTTCAAGCTTTAAGTCTTGCTCAAAGTCGAGGGAGAAATTATTACCCAGAAGAGGGTCGTTTACATCAATACTCGAATCAGTATTAGCATAAAAACCGCCAACGCGAATAATAGTATTACTCTCCGCTTTGACGCTATAGCTAGTCACCAAGGCCAATAAAGTGGCTGTGATAAATGTGAAACTTTTAGACATTAAAAGTAACTCCGCAATCTCTTATAATTTTTATTTTGCAACTGTTGAATCGAGTCAACAGCCTAGATATATCAAAACAGCATAACAGCATATGCCAAAATGTGAACGATATGTTTCAGCATATGTGTTATTTGTTTGATCTATTACAGGATAACTACATTTTTAACTAGTTTAGGCGTATTTTGTGGCGGATATGACAGAAATCGTACTCAATGGGATATAACTCTAAAAGTGGCTTACTGACTACAGGGGGGAAGAGGATAGGTATATATAGCAAAAAATGCTCTTTTGTTAGGGTTATCTTGTTAACAGAAAGAGCATCTCTGTAGCTGAAAAGAGCGTTATATAAATTTAGGTAATAAGATCAGTGCCCAGCTCAAGCCACAAAAAGCTAAGCTCATAAATACTGCTGCCGATGCAATATCTTTAGCTTGACCACTTAATGGATGGATCTCATCACCAATTCTGTCAACAACCGCTTCAATCGCTGAGTTCAATAGCTCAACGATCAACACGATAAACAGACCTAAGATGAGCAAAATACGCTCAACGGTTGTGACATCGACCAATAACGCTATTGGCAACATAATGACAGCGAGGATCAATTCTTGTCTGAATGCGGCTTCGTGTTTCCACGCAAGTTTAAGGCCTTGCATCGAAAATCCAGTTGCTCTAATTACGCGCTTAATACCATGATTATTTGCAGGTTTCATATGTTCCCATCTGTGTGCGATTATTTTTAATTTGAATTTACCCCAAAAATTGCGGCTCAGTATAACACGTTAAAATGATGTGTTAATGCAAAAGGGTCCACCGATAATTCAGCCATTTTGCTGATGGACTAATTCTGTTTGGGGTCTAGACTTTTAAACGAGAATAAGCACTGTGCTACTCCCTTGATACGAGTTGTGTATGACAAAATTATTTTGCCAAAGTTCAGGTATACGTTCAGGTCTGTTTTCTTTTATAAGGCTGTTGATTTTTTCGCTAACAATATCCATTGGGATGACAGTGGAGTTAGTGGCAGTTGAAATGGCTAAACCTCCTATACAGCTAGCAAAAGAGTATCAGCCACAGCGGATCGCTAAACTGTCTGACTACTTAATAAGTGAAAAACTAGATGGAGTAAGGGGCTACTGGGATGGCACTAATATGTTATCTCGTTCAGGCAGAATCATTAATGTGCCCCATTGGTTTATTGAAGGCTTGCCAAGTTACCCCATTGACGGCGAGCTATGGATTGCGCGAAATAACTTTGAACAAGTATCGGCTATCGTTCGCAAAAATAGAGCCAGTAAAGCGGAATGGCAGCAGGTGCGCTTCATGGTTTTTGATTTGCCAGCAGAAAGCACACCTTTTATAGAACGATATCAAAAGGCGCTGGCTGATTTATCAAATATCAATCCTTACATTCAAGTTATTGAGCAATTTTCCTTGGATGAGCAAGCCCAATTAGATGAACGGCTACAATCGATTGTTGCGGCAAATGGTGAAGGCTTAATGCTGCACCACAAAGCAGCGCACTATCAAATAGGCCGCAGCAGTGACATTGTCAAATTAAAGCCTTTTTACGATGCAGAAGCTATTGTTTTAGCACACCAACCCGGGAAGGGTAAATACACCGGCATGATGGGGGCTTTGCTGGTTGAAAGTCTGCAGGGAAAACAATTTAAGATAGGCACCGGCTTTACTGATGCAGTACGCCGTAACCCACCACAGATTGGTAGCATCATAACCTTTAAGTATTATGGTGAAACCCAAAAGGGAACCCCTAGATTTGCCAGTTTTCTACGGGTAAGAAAGCCACTTTAATGCTCTTATTCACCCATTCACGTAGCGCGAACAGCTATTTCTTTTGACCGCTATTTGAGTATTTTACTAGCATTTTCAGTCATGCATGGGATGGCCCAAGTCGCCCTGCAATAGACAGTAAAAATTTCATGCAAGGTTCTTTAATTCATGACGCTTTATATCAGTTAATGAGAGAGCAGGTTTTAATAAAATCTCACTATTCATATAGTCACAACTGAGCCAAAGTAGCTTCAATCAATTGTTGAAGATACTTCGACTCACCTCTGGATTACTTTTTCATCAACACCCACGTCTAAGTAAAAAAGTGCTAAATGGGCAAATTACACTCAAGCGAATTTTGATGCTCTTGCTGTTCTTGAGTTTTATGCCGTTGATGCCAGCGCTCACTCAGCAAAAATACCGCGGGCGCAAAAATCAAAATAGTGGTCATTGAGAAGAAGGTACCGAAGTTTAAGCTGATCACCATTGGGATCAGATATAGCGCTTGAGTCGATGTTTCGAATAACATTGGCGCTAAACCCAAAGTGGTGGTCATTGCAGTAATAACCACCGGCCTAAAGCGGCCTAAGCTGCTACTAATAATTGCCGTTTCAATATCACCACCTAGGCGTAAGTGTTGTTTTATCTCTAATAAGAGCACAAATGAGCCATTAAGCACCAACCCCGATAGCGCTATCATGCCAAACAGGCTCATCACGCTAAAGCTTATTAGGCGACAATTAACTGACATTCACACCCTCCTTGGTGCTTGCATTGATTGTCACTAATGGTCGCTACCTTGGTAAAATCAAAAATATAGAGTGAAGCCCATTCTTAATAAGAAAAACCTACGCTTCTGAAACGAGCAGCTTCAAGTAGTATTGTGATAAAAATTTAGGTCATCTTGTTGCTAGTATTAGAGATAACAATATATAAAAAAAGCGCTGAATTCAGCGCTTTTTAATATATAAAATGATTAACTTAAACGTTTACCTGAGCGTTTTAATCGCTCTTGTTCGCGTTTTATCTCTTCTTTAGCTTCTTTTTCAGCAAGCATTTTAGCGACTTTAGCTTTTTCCAATTCAGCCATTGCCGGTGTCTCTAATGATATTCTGCCAATTTTACCTGAACGGTATTCATGCAATAGTAATTCAGAGACTTTATGCAGATCGATTCGACCACCAGGGCGGAGGGCACCGCGCTTACGGCCAATCGCTTCAAGTAACTCAATATCGGTATCTGGTAACTCTTTAAGCTTATAGCGCTCTTTCAGCGCTTCTGGATAAGCTTCTAAAAAATACTCCGCGGCAAACATGGCTACATCTTCGTATTCGATAGCGGTATCTTTTATCGCACCAGTCACCGCTAAGCGGTAACTACTATTTTCGTTATCCACTTTTGGCCACAAAATACCTGGGGTATCTGACAGCACAATCCCATTACGTAAATTAATGCGCTGCTGCGTCTTCGTTACAGCAGGTTCATTACCCGTTTTAGCAATAGTACGTCCAGCAAGCGTATTGATAATGGTTGATTTACCCACGTTTGGGATCCCCATGATCATGGTACGGATATCTTTTTCAAGTTTGTCTCTGCTTGGAACAAACTTACGACATAGGTCCGGGATCTTTTTAACTTGAGACGCTTGAAGAGTGGTAATCGCCATGGCTTTTACGCCTTGCTCTTGTTCTAAGTACTCAATCCATTTCTGTGTGGTTTCAGGATCGGCCAGATCAGATTTATTGAGCAATTTTATGCAAGGTTTGTCACCACGGAGCTGTTGCACCATAGGGTTTTCACTACTATAAGGGATCCTCGCATCAAGCACTTCAATCACCAAATCGACTTGAGGCATAACCTCTTCGATCTCTTTTCGTGCTTTGTGCATGTGTCCTGGATACCACTGAATTGCCATGTGTGTGCTCTTCTATCTAATAACTATATTGCGGAGGATTTTACCTTGTTCGGCCGAATTTTAACAAATAAAAAGCGCTAGAAAGCGCTTTTTTGCTATTAAAGCGGCTAAATAACCCCTAATTCACGTAGGCGTTCCATCAAATAGCTATCAGCAGTGTAGTTCTCTGATAACTTTACCTCAGGCTTCGGGTGTAAAAACAGTGGTAGAGAGACGCGTGCCTTGGTCATATCACTACCTTGTGGATTAATCACTCTATGGCTCGTCGATGGGAAATAGCCTGCGGATGCTTCTTGTAACATGTCACCGATGTTGATGATGATATTGCCAAAGTCACTGGGTACATCTATCCAAGAGTTGTCTTTAAGCTGTACTTGCAGACCAGGCTCGTTGGCTGCAGGGAGTATTGTTAGCAAATTGATGTCTTCATGAGCAGCAGCGCGAATTGCGCCAGCTTCTTCATTACCAGATATTGGCGGGTAGTGGAGAACGCGTAAAAGTGTTTTGTTGCTATCTTCTATCATTTTTGGCAGTGCCATAGCGAACTTATCTTTTACTTCCTGGGGTGAATATCGCTCTACCCATTGCAGTAATTCAGCTGCCAAGCTATTGGCATTGTCATAATACTTTAGAATATTGGCTTTGAGTTGTTCTGGAATGCGACCCCAAGGATAGATGTGGTAGTACTCCTTAATGTCTTTAACTGTGTGGCCTTTCGCTGTTTCTGAAATCTCCGCGGGGAAAAATCCATCTTGTGTTTCAGGATTAAATAGAAATTGTCTTTTCTCGTCGGTATTAAAGAAAGCCTGCCACTCGGTGTAGATATCTTCAACCAATTGCTTGTCGATAGGGTGGTTACTTAACACGCCAAATCCAGTGTCACGTAGTGACTTTACAAATTTCTCAGCACTGCCTGTCGCTCTATAATCAATTGTCTCTAAAATCATGTTATCTGTTCTTATTTTTAGTTAACCCGAGGCAAGTTTAGCGGCGAGGATACTGCGAAGCAATCCTTAGTGATTTAGATCACACTGGTTATTGTTTGTGCTAATGAATAGTGTCGCTGAAATAGGCATTAATACAATAGATATTAATGTGTTAGCAATCAACACTGTCTTGGCATTATACTACTAAATAAATTAAGGCTTTTTGTTAATAAAGCAACATTGTCGCTGATTTATGACATTATTGACTAGAATATAGATCTGCTGCAGCTTAATTTGGCATATTAAGTTGGTGAGTAATATGGCTCATTAGTTGTGATAGATGAAGCATTTGCTTCAACCTACGGTCTATGTGGATCAAGATATAAAGATAGAGTGGTTATCATGGGTAAACTGACAGAATTTGAAAAACAGGTCATAGAGCAAAAAGGCACTGAAGCACCTTTTAGCGGTGAGTATCATCAACACGACGCTAAGGGCACTTACTGCTGCAAAAAATGCGATGCGCCCTTGTACCGCTCAGACAGTAAGTTTAACGCCCATTGTGGTTGGCCAGCCTTTGATGATGAGATAAGTGGCGCAATAAAGCGCAATATTGATGCAGATGGTCAACGTGTTGAAATCGTCTGTGCGCAGTGCGATGGGCATTTAGGTCATGTGTTTGAAGGGGAGTTTCTCACGCCCAAGAATATCAGGCATTGCGTTAACTCGGTATCGATGACCTTTAAGTCAGCAACCGCTGTACCTACTGTTGAGCATCATGATGAACTAGCGACCTTTGGTGGCGGCTGTTTTTGGTGTACCGAAGCTGTTTTTTCTGCTTTAGATGGCGTTAAAAGTGTTGTTTCTGGTTATGCCGGAGGTAATGCCGATGACGCACATTACAGAGCCGTATGCAGTGGCATGACAAGCCATGCTGAGGTTGTTCATATTGAGTTCGATCCAGAGATCATTAGCTATGAGAGTTTGTTAGCGGTATTTTGGCAGAGCCATGATCCCACCACACTAAACAGACAAGGAAACGATAGCGGACCTCAGTATCGCTCAGTAGTGTTTATTCACAGTGAAAAGCAGGCTGAGATAGCTAATGGCATGATGAACACATTGACTAACGCGGGTGTGTGGCCAAATCCAATCGTGACAGAAGTATCCGCTTTTGATGGTTTTTATGCTGCTGAAAACCAACATAAAGATTACTTTGCACTTAATGGCGAACAAGCCTATTGCCAGATAATTATTAAACCTAAAGTGGATAAAATTAAAGCACTCTTTGCTGAATTAATTAAAGATAAGTAGAGAACCATAGAGTATTAATCGCAGCAAAAAAAGACGAGCTATTAAGCTCGTCTTCTTATTTCTGCTATAAACTTTTATGAATCGAGTTTATCGTCAGCCACTTTGTAGTGAGGATCTTCAATCAAGTTAACTTCGACTAAGTCGCCAGCTTTATGCAACAACTCTTTACAGTCATTACTGAGGTGACGCAGATGCAGCTTCTTACCGGCACTGACATAACGCTCCGCTAGAGTATCAATTGCATCGAGTGCAGAGTGGTCACAAACGCGAGAGTTTTGAAAGTCGACGATGACATCTTCTGGATCTGTTTTAGCAGGAAACAGTTCTAAAAAGTCAGCCACTGAACCGAAAAACAGTGGACCATTTAGCTTGTAAACTTTCCAGCCATTTTTATCTTCGCTAATTTCAACGTTGATATGCTTTGCATGTTCCCATGCAAATACCAATGCCGATACAATAACACCAACAAATACAGCAAATGCGAGATCAGTGAATACGGTTATGATAGTCACTAGGATAATCACAAAAGCATCGTGCTTAGGGACTTTGCGCATCACTTTGAAGCTAGCCCATTCAAATGTACCCAACACCACCATGAACATTACACCCACAAGTGCGGCAAGTGGGATCATTTCAATCATTGATGAGCCGAACAAGATGAAGGCAAGTAGTGCTAGCGCTGCAGTGATCCCAGATAGACGACCACGGCCGCCAGAGTTAATGTTGATCATGGACTGACCAATCATCGCACAACCCCCCATAGCACCAAAGAAACCACTGGTGATGTTACCAACACCTTGACCGATACACTCTTTGTTACCACGGCCACGAGTGCCTGTCATCTCATCGATAACAGTGAGTGTTAGCAGTGATTCAATCAAGCCTACCGCGGCAAGAATAAGCGAATATGGCAAGATGATGTAAAGCGTCGCTAAGCTAAACTCAACCGCAGGAATAGAGAAGGTGGGTAAGCTACCCGCTATTGTTGCGTGTTCATCACCACTCATTGATTTAAGAAAATCCAGTACGGTTCGGGTATCTAGATTTAAGAAAGTCACCAGTAGAGTCACGGTTAAAATCGCAGCTAGTGATGACGGAATTGCGGTGGTTAGCTTAGGCAAGAACTGAATAATGACCATAGTAAGGAGCACGAGTCCTAGCATCAGTACCAGCTGATCTTGAGGTAACCAGCTCATTACGCCATTGGCATCAGGTGTTTGAAACTGTCCTAGCTGAGCTAAGAAAATAACAATGGCTAAGCCATTAACAAAACCTATCATGACTGGGTAGGGAACAATGCGGATAAATTTACCGAGTTTTAATACACCAGCCGAGACCTGAATGAGACCTGCGAGTACCACTGCTGCAAAAAGATATGCTACACCATGTTCAGCAACAAGGGCGACCATAACAACGGCCATAGCGCCAGTCGCGCCGGAAATCATACCTGGGCGACCACCGATGACGGCAGTGATTAGTCCCATGATAAAGGCGGCATACAAACCGACCATAGGCTCTACACCGGCAACGAATGCAAATGCAACCGCTTCTGGTACTAAAGCAAGGGCGACGGTTAAGCCTGAAAGTAAGTCAGCTCTTGAACTGGAAGTTTTGTGACGAATGAGATCGAACATTTAGCCTCTGTTAACAATTTGTTGGATAGGAATAAGTCTGGGCGCGAATACTATCAAAATCCGGCTTATTTTAATATAAAAAAAGCCATGCTCTTAAGCATGGCTTTTTGTTACAGATCTAAATTTAGATTAGGTGCGAACCGTATCCGAATTAGCGCTGTTTGACACTTTTGATTTTACTGCATCGCTTTGCTCAGAGGTTTCATACTGGCGACCCGTTGGGGTCTCGATGTTTGCTCTGACTTCAACAACAGGCTTGGTCGTGTCTGACATGACCATTGAACCAAATCGGCTTGCAGACTTAGCCTTAACAACAGGCTTTGCTTCCACGACTGCAGGCTGTGCAACAACGTCTACTGCAACAGTTTTGTTTTCAGTAGGTGCTATTGCTGCTGGCTTTGTCATTGGTGCAGACGCAGCTTTTGCGCTAACCGTGGCTTGGACAGCTTTAGCTTCAACCGGTGCTTCTGTGATAACAGTTTCAACCTTAGCAGGCTCAGGTGTTACTACTTCTGCTTTAACGACTGGTGCTGGCTCGGCAACAACCGGTGTTTCAACCACTACTGCAACTTCTGGAGTTGGCGTTGGTTCAACTTGTACTTCAGGCGTTGGCTTATAAACCGGAGAGGTATTCATCGCTGATGAACTCGCGGCAGAGCGACTCGTCTTAGCTTTAGCAGGTTTAGTTTCAACAGCGACTGCTACGGTTTCAGCTTCTGCTGCAACAGGCTCAGCTTTAACTTCAGTTATAACAGGCTCAGCTTTAACTTCAGCTGCTGCCGCTTCAACCTTAGGCTCACTGACTTTAGCGACGGGCGCTTCAGCATGAGTTTCAAACGCTTGAGCCGGTGCGCTAGCTTCTAGTGCGTCGTTTGGCGTAAATACAGCAGTCTCTGAAGTGTTTTCATCTTCATCACGACGACGGCGCTGGCCAGCAGCACGAAGGTGACGAGGGCTACGACGACTTCTACGTTGACCTTCTCGAGGCTCACGTGATTTATCATCAGTTGTAGCATCTGCAGTTTGCTCAACCGCGACTGACTCTGAAGCATCAATCGGTGTTGTAACGACTTCTGCGTTAAGAGCTGTATCTGTAGCTGTGTTGGTTTCAACAACATTTGCTACTTCAGTGTTAGCCACTACTGCATTGTCAGTTGCTTCAGTGTTTTCTACTGCTTCAACTTCAACTTCAACTTCAACTTTAGCTCTTGGCTTACGAGGCTGACGCTTTGGACGAGCAGGTTTATCATCTGCAACAACCTGTACTTCAACTGGCACTTCAGAGATAGCAACTACGGCTGTAGTTTCTTCTTGCTCGTTGTTGACGCGAACCTTACGACGCATGTTACGACGTTGACGACGCTCACGAGCAGCTTCTTGCTTAGGTTCTGCATTCTCAGTGCTAGTGTCTACTGCCTTACGAGGTTTTTCACTTCGTTGGGGACGTTTAGTCTCTTCTTGCACTTTAGCAGAGTTGTCATTAGCGTCATTTCGAATGCTCTTCGTACGCTTATCTTTACTTTGCTGACTGTCATTACGGTTCTCGTTGCGGTTGCGGCGAGGGTCGTTACGACGAGTACTATTATTGCGACGGTTATTGTTACGTGCTTGACCGTTGCGGCTGGTTTTATCTTGCTGCTTAGGTTCATCCTTGGTTTCTTCAGTGCTACTAAACAGTGAGCTGATAACGGCTGCAATTTTAGAAAACAAACCAGGTTTAGCGGGTTTTACAGGCGCAGGCTTAGCTGCTACTGGGGTTGGAGCCGCTATTTTTGGCGTTGAGAAACCTTTTAGTGTTGGTTGTTGCGGTGTCGCTCTTTCAAGCTTACGAGGCTCGTAAAGCTTAGCTTCTTCTTGCTCAAGCAACTTATAGCTCGACTCGCTGATTTGATCATCTTTACGATGACGCACTACGCGATAATCTGGTGTAGTCATGTTTGGATCTGGGATCACATACACTTCAACATTGTGACGCTTTTCAGTGATACGAATTGCTTTACGCTTTTCGTTCAACAGGAATGCAGCAACATCAACAGGGACTACGGCTTCAATCTGCGATGTGTTCTCTTTGATGGCTTCTTCTTCCATCAAACGCAAAATTGAAAGTGCAAGTGACTCAGTACCGCGGACGGTGCCTTGTCCATGACAACGTGGACAAAGGTGAGCTGCTGACTCTTCTAAAGATGGGCGCAAGCGCTGGCGAGACATCTCCATCAAACCAAAGCGTGAAATACGGCCTAATTGAACGCGAGCTCGGTCATGATGAACGGCATCTTGCATACGCTTTTCAACTTCTCGTTGATTGCGAACCGGGGTCATATCGATGAAGTCGATCACCACTAAACCACCTAAATCACGCAGACGTAGTTGACGTGCAATTTCGTCAGCAGCTTCTAGGTTAGTGTTTAGCGCTGTCTCTTCAATATCGCCACCTTTAGTAGCACGAGCGGAGTTAATATCAATAGAGGTCAGTGCTTCTGTTGGATCGATAACAATCGAACCACCAGAGGGTAAGCGTACTTCACGTTGGAAAGCAGACTCAATTTGCGTTTCAATTTGGAAGTGGGTAAATAGTGGCACTTCAGCGTCATAACGCTTAATACGCTCAACAAAGTCAGGACGAACTAACGCGACATGCTCTTTAGCTTCTTCATAAATACGTGGGTGATCGATAAGGATCTCACCAACGTCACGACGTAAGTAGTCGCGAATAGCACGAACGATAACGTTGCTTTCTTGGTGGATTAAAAAGGGTGCAGGTGCACTTTCAGCAGACTCTTTAATTGCTGCCCAGTGATGTTGTAGAACTTTTAGGTCCCACTTCAATTCGGTTGGATCTTTTCCAACGCCCGCGGTACGTACAATAAGGCCCATACCTTGTGGAATATCAAGTTCAGAAAGTGCAGCTTTTAGTTCGATGCGCTCATCACCTTCGATACGACGAGAAATACCGCCGGCACGTGGGTTATTTGGCATTAATACTAAGTAAGAGCCGGCAAGACTGATAAAAGTTGTCAGTGCAGCCCCTTTGTTGCCACGCTCTTCTTTATCAATTTGAATGATAACTTCCTGGCCTTCTTTAATCACTTCCTTAATGTTAGGACGGCCTTGGAAAGAGTAACCTTTTGGGAAATATTCGCGTGCGATCTCTTTTAAAGGTAAGAAGCCATGGCGATCTGCGCCGTAGTTAACAAAAGCAGCTTCTAAAGACGGCTCTACACGAGTGATCGTCCCTTTATATATATTAGCTTTCTTCTGTTCGTGACCTGGGCTTTCAATATCTAGATCATATAATTGTTGCCCATCAACTAGGGCTACGCGCAACTCTTCAGATTGAGTTGCATTGATTAACATCCGTTTCATGATGATTTAATTCTTCTTTATAAAGGTCATCAAACGATACTGATTTCACTGCATTACGGGCCTAGGATTAAAAAACAGGACCTCACGGTCAGTCTCTAGGCAAGGTGCGCATTGCTGTTAGACGCATTCTCTGCGTGTCGCATCCTATTTATGGCTTATTTTTTAATGTTTACAAAAACAAGGAATTCGTTGTAAAACGTCAACCAACCCCATAAATTCTTAAAATACTTTCCAGTAATGCCAATTCGAAACGGTAACGTCTGACGACGAGCTAAAATTATTCTTCGAAATTGGGTCGTTTTCAGCAGAGAAACCAGTTGTAAGTTGGGGTTACGTTTTGATTTAGTCGTGAAGGCCCAGTTATTGACCTTTTGATTGATACAACGACCTGTAAATCAATTATTTACTATCAAACTGTAAACATTTTTAGTCTCATGCTTTAACGCTGTGCTAGGAGGGCTTGTGAACAGTTTATCCACTGATTATCCCCGTTAGCGGGAGAAATATAGCAATAATAGATAAAATCAGCAATTGAAAAGGCACAATTCTTTTCACTTGTTGTACAATATGCCGCAACGAAACACATAGCGGCGCAGCATGAATACTCCATCTCCAAAAGTAGAAGTTCGACTGGTTACCATCGATGAAGACCATACCGGACAGCGTATCGACAATTATTTAGTCACTAAATTGAAAGGCGTTCCTAAAAGTATGATCTATCGGATTATACGTAAAGGAGAGGTCCGGGTGAATAAAAAACGCATTAAACCCGAGTATAAATTACAAGATGGAGATGTGGTTCGTATCCCACCAGTGCGCGTGTCTGAGTCGGGCGACCGTCCAGGCCCGTCAGCCAAATTAACCAAGGTGTCGCAGTTAGAAGACCGTATTATCTACGAAGATAAATTCATTATTGTACTGAATAAGCCATCAGGCATTGCAGTACATGGCGGCAGTGGTGTTGATTTTGGCGTCATTGAGGCGATGCGCTCTTTACGTACGCAACAGAAGTTCTTAGAACTGGTTCATCGTTTAGATAAAGATACTTCAGGTCTGTTACTCATTGCCAAGAAACGCAGCGCGCTTAAACATCTGCATGAACAGCTTAGAAATAAGAAGATGCAAAAAGATTATCTTGCGCTAGTGAGAGGCGAGTGGCAAAAACACGATAAGGCCGTCAAAGCACCGTTATTAAAGTTAACGCTTAAATCTGGTGAACGCATTGTCAGAGTTAATAAAGAGGGTAAAGAGTCTGAAACCCGCTTTAAGATCATGCAGCGTTATAGTGGTGCAACATTGGTGCAAGCGAGCCCAATCACCGGGCGAACCCATCAAATTCGTGTGCATTGTCAATATGCAGGTCATCCTATCGCTTGTGATGAAAAGTACAGCGAACAAAAATTTGATGATTCGATGCGAGTCCACGGACTGAATCGACTCTTTTTGCACGCCGCTCAGCTTAGGTTTATTCATCCTGACACAGACGAGATTATGGAAGTGAAAGCACCTATGGATCCTGTTCTAGAATCTACCTTATCTAAGCTGAAAAAAGTATGAAGTCATATGAGCTAGTTATTTTTGATTGGGACGGAACCTTAATGGATTCCGTCAGTAAAATTGTGACTTGCATGCAACAGATGGCAGGGGCTCTATCTTTAGTCAAGCCAAGCGAAAATGCGATTCGCGATATTATTGGCTTATCTATGGATGAAGCACTTAAAACGCTGTATCCAAAGCTAGGGCAAGGCCAGTTTGAGCCAATGATCGCCTCATATAAAGATCATTATCTAACACTTAATACCACGCCCAGCCCTTTATTTGAAGGTAGCGAAACGCTACTACAAGAGCTCGCAACGCAAAACTATCGTATGGCTGTCGCGACAGGTAAGGGCAGGAATGGTTTAAACCGTGTTTTAGCAGAAACGGGCTTGGGTCACCATTTTGAATCTAGCCGCTGTGCCGATGAATCAAAAAGTAAGCCTAATCCTGACATGCTATATGAGTTGCTAGAAGAGCTTAATGTTGCTCCTGAACGCGCTCTGATGGTGGGTGACTCAGTGCATGATCTAAATATGGCGAATAATGCTGGCATTGACGCAGTCGGTGTTAGTTATGGCGCTCATAGCTACGATAAACTGATAGTGGCAAAGCCAAAAGCGATTATCGATACTCCGTTGGCACTGTTAAAAGTACTAACTAAGTAGGTTTTTACCCGCCGTTTATCGTACCACTTGTTCAGGGCTCACTCTTTTCGAGCTTATATTTACCGTTATAATAGGCGACAGTTTTACTATCGCCTATTATATATCAGTCGGCTATATCCGTCGGCTAAAGAAAGCTAATCCAAGTGACAGATTTGTGGAATAGGCTAGCTTTAGTCGATGCGGGTTAGCCTTGCTGCTTATTTTTAGGATATTTATTTTTCAATTTAGAGTTCATTATTTACAACACTTCGATCCCTTGCCTGTGTAACAAATCTATCAGTGAAATTAACGGCAGACCGACTAATGTATTGGGGTCCTTGCCTTCTAAGCGTTCAAATAGTGCAATTCCTAAACCTTCACATTTAAAACTGCCAGCACAATAAAAGGGTTGTTCGATGTCGACGTAGCGGCTTATCGCTTTTTGGCTGAGTGCTCTAAAGTGGACAATGAATGGTTCAACGATGGCTTCCACCTGACCACTTTTAATATCTTGTAGAGCCAGCCCTGTATAGAAGGTAATAGACTGCCCACTGGACTGAGAGAGTTGTTCTATTGCAGTTTCACGATTGAGTGGTTTGCCAATAATCTTATTATCTATGACAGCTACTTGATCTGAGCCTATAACGACTCCCTCAGTAAACTGTGCCGCGCCTGCAGCCGCTTTTAACTTAGCGAGTCTTAGCACCAAGTCTTGTGGTGATTCATTTTCTAACGGTGTTTCATCGACTTCAGGGGAGCAGCAGCTAAAGGACAGATTGAGTTTATCGAGTAGTTGCTTTCGAAATGGAGACGTGGAAGCCAGTATAAGCGGTTTTGACATGGTTTTACCTTTGGGGGAGAAGAGCAAGATACTTTAAAAGGATTTTCGCTAAAGATGAATACTATTTGCAAGTCATTATCGGACTGACATGTTTTTAATCATCGACAATATCTAATGATTGTATGAATTCGCTTAGCCTTGTGATTTTGATGGTATCGATTTTGGCGTTAAAATGAAACCAATAGGTAGGGTTAAGTCGTTGTACAGCAGCGAGAGAGGGGATAGCAATGCTTGATCATACTATCGTGAGTTGGATATCAAGGGCGGGTTCGGCGGTCAAGTTATCTCCTGCTGGTTAGCTGCCATCATGTTGTACTAGGCTAGGCCATCGCCAGTTTTATGAGTCTTTCGTCAAATTTGTTAACTGGTTTGCTCGACGTGTGCTACTCATAGCGCTATTAAATAGGGCTAATGTTTAACCTCATTGAGATTAATCTAATGCGAAAATGACCTGACTAGTTGCGTTGTTATCACAAAACTTACTCCTTCGATGGATTTACCAACACTTAAACTCATTTACCACTGAAATTTAATGTCATGGGCCTTGGGTTTCTTGTACAATGCGGTTACCTAACAACTCACGTTAGCTGAATCAAACGGCGGTTAATCACCTTGGAAGTATAAGGGTGTTGACTTCTGCTAAAATTCACCTAAAATGCGCGCCTTATGCAAACAGTAAAGATACCGGTTTCAATTGATCCCGTTCGCGCTTCCGCAAGCCAACTTTCTTATGAAGGTTTGGTGCCCGGTAAGCAGTTAAAGCGATTAAATGAATTAAGTGCCGGCGACTGTTCTGATGTGGTAGTGTCGCTTGAATGTGGCGTAGATATACAGGGGATAGTCTACCTTAACGGGAAGGCTGTGACGGAGCTCACTCTGAATTGTCAACGTTGTATGACACTATTTACCACTGAGGTTACGGTCGAGTTTAGTTTTGGTCTTTGTAAGACTGAAGCTGAAATCGATGAGCTCCCGGATGCGTATGAGCCAATTGAGTGCAATGAAATTGGCGAAGTCCGTCTACATCAATTGATTGAAGATGAATTGATAGTCGCTATGCCTTTGATTGCCATGCATGAGAATGAAGATTGTCATCAAGGTAAACAAGATATAGTCGTAGGCGTGATCGAACCCGCTCAAGAGGAGCGTCCAAATCCGTTTGCAGTGTTAGAAAAACTGAAGAGCAAGTAATCTAGGAGACAGGTCCCATGGCAGTACAAAAGAACAAAAAATCTCGTTCAAAGCGCGGTATGCGTCGTTCACACGATTCTTTGAGCACGCCTCAATTATCAGTGGATGCAACGAGCGGTGAACTACACCTTCGTCACAATGTGACTGCGGATGGTTTTTACCGTGGTCAAAAGGTTATCAACAAGTAATTTGTTGAGACCCTGATGACAAATCTGACGCTTGCGTTAGATGCGATGGGGGGCGACTTTGGTCCCCGCATCACAGTGCCTGCAACTTTGCAGGCACTTCGCTTAAATCCCCTTTTAAAAGTCATTCTCGTGGGCGATCAAGTCCAGATTGACGAATATCTAGTATCTGCAGAACCCGCAATTAAAAATCGTATTGAGATTAAACATACAACCGAAGTGGTGACTATGTCTGATCGCCCCGTGCATGCCTTAAGACATCGCAAGCAAAGCTCTATGCGGCTTGCAATTGAGTTAGTGCGTGACGGTAAAGCTCAAGCTTGTTTAAGCGCGGGTAATACAGGTGCGTTAATGGCGATTTCCAAAGTACTGCTTAAGACATTGCCCGGTATTGACCGTCCAGCACTTGTTAGCTGTTTACCCGCGGTAAATAACACCCCGGTTTATTTATTGGACTTAGGGGCAAACGTTTCTTGCGATTCTGAAACCTTATTTCAATTTGCGGTGATGGGATCAGTGCTTAGTGAAACGGTTGATAAAACGGTTTCGCCAAAAGTGGCTTTGCTCAATGTGGGTGTAGAAGAGATTAAAGGTAATGATCAGGTCCAACAGGCCGGTCAACTACTGCAACAAATTCCTCAAGTGAACTACACTGGTTTTATTGAAGGTGATGAGATCTATTCGGGTAATGTCGATGTGATCGTGTGTGATGGTTTTGTCGGTAATATCACCTTAAAAACGTCTGAAGGTATTGCTAGGCTGCTAACTCACCAGCTGAAGAAAGCCCTGAATAAAGGCTTTTTCGTACGTATTCTCGCCAAAATAATCGCGCCTCGCATTCATTCTTTGTTGAATCAGATGAACCCCGACCACTACAATGGAGCAAGTCTGATAGGATTGCGCGGAATTGTAGTAAAAAGTCATGGGTGTGCAGATGAAGCTGCTTTTTTACAAGCAATAAGCTTGGCAGTAACCGAAGCACAACGTCGACTCCCTAAGATGATCGAAGACCGTCTTGAGTCGATTCTTTTAGACATTAATAGCTGATAAATTCCTTATGCATACAAAAATTCTCGGTACTGGTAGCTATCTACCGGTACAAGTGCGCACTAATCAAGATCTAGAAAAAATGGTGGAAACCACCGACCAATGGATTGTTGAACGCACAGGTATTTCAGAGCGTCGAATCGCAGCAGTAGATGAAACTGTTGCTACCATGGGATATCAAGCTGCATTAAAAGCCATCGAAATGGCCGGTATCGATGCAACTGAAATTGATATGATTGTTTGTGGCACCACCAGTGCAAGCAATGCTTTCCCTGCCGCCGCTTGTGAAATTCAAGCCATGCTCGGTATCCATACTATTCCTGCTTTTGATATTGCAGCGGCATGTTCTGGTTTTGTTTACGCATTATCAATTGCTGATCAATATGTGAAATCAGGTGCAGCGCGCAATGTGTTGGTTATCGGTGCAGATGTATTATCTCGCTTGTGTGAACCTGAAGACCGTTCGACTATAATTCTATTTGGTGATGGTGCCGGCGCCGCAGTTATCGGTGCATCAACCGAACCGGGCATCATCTCGACCCATATCTATGCCGATGGCCGACAAGGCGATCTGCTCAAATGTTCAATCCCACCGCGTAAAGGCGAAACGTCCGAAGCAATGGGTTATATGACCATGAAAGGTAACGACGTATTTAAGGTGGCGGTAACGCAATTATCACACGTTGTCACTGAAACATTGCGTCAAAATAATATTGAAAAGTCTGATATTGATTGGCTGGTGCCACATCAGGCAAATTTTAGAATTATCAAAGCGACCGCAAAGAAATTGGATATGAGTCTTGATAAAGTTGTACTGACTTTGGCAAAACACGGTAACACCTCTGCTGCGTCAGTGCCGATTGCACTAGATGAAGCTGTGAGAGATGGGCGGATCCAACGTGGTCAAATGATATTGCTTGAAGCCTTCGGTGCAGGATTTGCCTGGGGAAGTGCTTTAGTTCGCTTTTAACTACCGTATTAACGGTAAGACGTAAATTTGAAAGGTAATTTATATGGAAAATACCGCTTTTGTATTCCCGGGGCAGGGTTCCCAAGCATTAGCCATGCTGGCAGAACTTGCTGAGTCTCAACCTATAATTGGTGAGACGTTTGCGCAAGCAAGCAATGTGCTTGGTTATGACCTGTGGGAACTGGTGCAACAAGGACCGGTTGAAGCGCTTAATCAAACCGATAAAACTCAGCCAGCGTTACTCGCGGCAAGTGTTGCCATTTACCGTGCCTATGTTGCCTCTGGTAAGCGTTTGCCGAAGATGATGGCAGGCCATAGTCTGGGTGAATACTCAGCGTTAGTGTGTGCTGGTGTGATAGATTTTGAAGTGGCAATCAGATTGGTTGAGCTACGTGGCCAACTAATGCAACAAGCGGTACCAGCAGGTACAGGCGCAATGTTTGCCATTATCGGTCTAGATAATGATGCTATCGCAAAAGCATGCGAAGAAGCGGCTCAAGGCGAAGTGGTTAGCCCGGTTAATTACAACAGCCCAGGCCAAGTGGTGATTGCTGGTGAAAAAGCAGCGGTAGAACGCGCAGCGGCGATATGTAAAGCAAGTGGCGCTAAAATGGCGGTTGCATTACCGGTGAGTGTGCCATCTCATTGCCAGTTGATGAAACCCGCTGCCGATAGACTTGCAACAGCGCTTAATGATATTGAGTTCAGCGCACCTTCAGTTACCGTGATCAATAATGTCGATGTCGCGAGTCCTGTTGCGGCACAAGAGATTAAGGATGCCTTGGTTCGACAACTATATCGCCCTGTAAGATGGTCGGAAACTGTCGAATTAATGGCGTCGCAAGGTATCACTAATTTATTTGAAATCGGCCCTGGGAAAGTGCTAACCGGGCTGAGTAAGCGTATTAACCGCTCACTCACAGCAAAAGCAATTAACGATGCTGCGTCATTCGCAGCATTGACCGAATAAGGAAATCTAATGAGTATTAATTTTGATCTGACGGGTAAAGTTGCCCTAGTAACGGGTGCTAGCCGGGGTATTGGCCGTGCAGTTGCGGAAACGTTAGTTGCAGCAGGTGCTGTTGTTATCGGAACCGCGACCAGTGAGCGTGGCGCTGAAGCGATTCAAGCTTATTTGGGCGATAATGGTCATGGTCTTGTTTTAAACGTGACTGATAGCGATTCGGTTAAAACCTTGTTTGCAACAATTAAAGAAAAAGCGGGCGATGTTGATATTTTAGTTAACAACGCAGGCATAACTCGTGACAATTTATTGATGCGAATGAAGGACGATGAGTGGCAAGATATTATTGACACTAATCTAACCTCTTTGTTCCGCACTTCAAAAGCTGTCATGAGATCGATGATGAAAAAACGTCATGGACGCATCATCAATATTGGCTCAGTGGTAGGTACCATGGGCAATGCAGGCCAAACTAACTACTCTGCCGCTAAAGCAGGTTTGATTGGATTTACAAAATCTCTTGCAAGAGAGGTTGCATCTCGTCAAATAACAGTTAATGCTATAGCCCCTGGATTTATCCAGACAGATATGACAGATGAGCTGACAGAAAGCCAGCAACAAGCTATCATGTCGCAAGTGCCAATGGGAAGGCTTGGTCAGGCGCAGGAAATTGCTAACGCAGTCCTCTTTTTAGCGTCAGACTCCGCCGCTTACATCACTGGAGAGACTCTCCATGTGAACGGCGGCATGTACATGGTTTAGGGAACGGCGGGCAATTACCTCTTTAGAGGGGTGATCTGCATCAACGGTGAGTCGATTTTGTGGTTAGACCACAAAAGTTAAGCTTGCAATGTCCGCCAAATTCAATAAACTACTGACAATCTTACGCAAGTGTGTAATTTGAATTAGGAAAGAAAACAATGAGCAACATCGAAGAACGTGTAAAGAAAATCATCATCGAGCAACTAGGTGTTAAAGAAGAAGACGTTAAATCAGCAGCATCTTTCGTTGACGATTTAGGTGCCGATTCTCTAGACACTGTTGAATTGGTTATGGCTCTAGAAGAAGAGTTTGATACCGAGATCCCTGATGAAGAAGCAGAAAAGATCACTACTGTTCAAGCAGCGATCGATTACGTTTCTAAGAATCAGTAATCTAGAATTTCTGAAAACAGGCGGCATTTATGTCGCCTGTTTTTGTTTGTAAAAGCCACTGATTGATGTAAGTCTTTAAGCAATAATGTCCTCGCTTCCGCTTCAATACACCAATCAGACCTGGCTCGTGAAGGTATTGGTAGTTCAATCTCTTTAGTACTATCATAATACCAATTCCACTAAATATAGTTGGTATATACCTCATTTTTAATTAGATAAAGGTGATAGCGTGTCTAAACGTCGTGTCGTCGTAACTGGCTTAGGCCTAGTTAGCCCTGTGGGCAATACTGTGGATTCTACTTGGAAAGCACTCGTTGCCGGTAAAAGTGGTATCGCACCAATAACCAAATTTGATGCTAGCGAGTTCACGACTCGTTTTAGCGGTTCTGTTAAGGACTTTGACGTTGAACAGTACATGTCACGTAAAGATGCCCGTAAGATGGACTTGTTTATCCAGTACGGCATGGCTGCAGGCATACAAGCTGTAGAAGATTCAGGCCTTGAGATGGATAAGCTTGATCCTAGCCGTGTCGGAACCGCCATTGGCGCTGGCATGGGCGGATTGCCTTTGATTGAGAAAAACCACGCGGCTTTAATGAAAGGTGGACCGCGCAAAGTGTCGCCCTTTTTTGTGCCCAGCACCATCATTAATATGATCTCAGGTCACCTGTCGATTAAATACGGCATGACCGGCCCCAATTTCGCCGTGACAACGGCTTGTACAACCGGTGTACATAATATTGGTTTTGCGGCGCGTACAATCGCTTATGGCGATGCTGATGTCATGGTTGCCGGTGGCGCAGAAGATGCGACTTGCCCATTAGCGGTTGCTGGTTTTGGTTCTGCAAAAGCACTTTCTACTCGTAATGATGATCCGCTGGCGGCGAGTCGCCCTTGGGATAAAGACCGTGATGGTTTTGTTATTGGTGACGGCGCCGGTGTTATGGTCATGGAAGAGTATGAGCACGCCAAAGCACGTGGTGCCACGATATACGGTGAGCTTGTCGGCTTCGGTATGAGCGGCGACGCATTCCATATGACGTCACCACCCAGTGACGGTGCAGGTGCTGCAGCGGCAATGGCCAATGCAATTAACGATGCTAAAATAGGTCGTGAAGCTATCGGTTACATCAATGCACATGGTACATCAACTCCTACGGGTGATAGAGCAGAAGCTGCAGCGGTAAAATCAACATTTGGTGCTCATGCATACGACTTAGCCGTTAGTTCGACTAAATCGATGACAGGGCATCTCTTGGGCGCTGCAGGTTCGGTTGAAGCTATTATTACTCTACTGGCACTTAGAGATCAGGTTATTCCGCCAACATTGAACTTAGATAATCCAGATGAAGGTTGCGATTTGGACTTTGTTCCGCATACTGCGCGCGATTATAAGTTCGAGTATGGCTTATGCAACTCATTTGGTTTTGGTGGTACTAACGGCTCGTTGCTGTTTAAGAAAATCTAGTCGTCACTATTTAGATGAATAGTTGTTGAATTTAAAAGCGCCTATTGGCGCTTTTTTTATATCTACAGCGGCCAAAATAGTCGAAAGGTTAACCCTATATATTTACAAAATTAATATTACTTCATATTGATTTAATTGCTTTAACAACTTCCCAAATGAGCAGATACTCACCGAAAACTGAGTGCGTGATTGAATGTTTCATTCATGCAATGATCTTTAGGATAAACTAAATTGCTAAACCTTTCCGTCGTACCCATAATGCCAATCCTAGGCATGCTGACTGCTAATTTAAATGAACTTATTCGTGGCGAAGCTATTCAATGGCACCCTAAACTAACCATTGGGATCAAAACGTTTAATGTCGCTATTACTGCATTTGCCATTATATGGTTTGCTCTATTAGTTACTGCCATTGATGTCAGCGAGCTGGGGGGCATCATTGCCGGCGTTGAAGTACTTGTGCTATTTTTGGCTGGTATAAGCTTCTACTCTCTGGTCAGTTTGCCGAAGTTTATTCATAGGACAATACAGCTTTGGCTGTATCGATTTGCTTTACCGATCATGTTAATCGGTTCCTTTTGGGTTATTCAGTATGGTTAATTGGGTGCTGTAGTGCGTTATTTCGCGTAAACTCAATCTACTAGATAGTTTTTATTTTGAGGTCGATATGGCAGGAACCGAAAGGCAGCTTACGTTACGATTTTTAGCAGAACCTGCAGACGTTAATTTTGGTGGTAAAGTCCACGGCGGCGCGGTAATGAAGTGGATCGATCTCGCGGGCTACGCTTGTGCTGCGGGTTGGAGTGGTAAATATTGCATAACGGCTTATGCTGGCGGAATTCGTTTTATTAAGCCTATTCACGTTGGTAACATCGTTGAGGTCACTGCGAAGGTTATTTATACCGGCAGAACATCAATGCATTTAGGCATAGATGTGAAGGCCGGCGACCCTAAAACAGCAGCAAGACATCTCACAACACATTGTGTGTTGATTATGGTGGCTGTTGATGATGAAGGTCAGCCGACCCCGGTTCCTGAATGGGTACCGAGTACCAGTGCCGATATCGAATTACGTGGATCTGCAGTGCGCTTAATGGAGATGCGTAAAAAGATTGGTGCGGAGATGGAAGCCCACGTAACCTTATAGGTCTAAATTAATCAAATTTAAATAATAGGAAAGCTAGCATTTGCTGGCTTTTTTATTATCTACTAGAGACTTTTTTGTTTAAGCCAACCACAGTAGAATGCCTTAAAACAACATAGAATTCCCCTACATAATAGGAACAATAATGGCTAAAGTTGCATTTATCGGTTTAGGAGTGATGGGTTATCCCATGGCGGGTCACTTGGTTAAAAATGGCCATGATGTGACGGTATATAACCGTACAGAGTCTAAAGCTAGAGCATGGAGTGAGGAGTTTTCAGGGCAATACTGTTCAACGCCAAAAGCCGCGGCAGCAGGGCAAGATATCGTCTTTGTTTGTGTTGGTAATGATGATGACTTACGACAAGTCACCCTTGGGGAGCAGGGCGTTTTAGCAGGTATGAAACCGGGTGCTATTTTAGTCGATCATACAACGGCTTCAGCAGATGTGGCAAGAGAGATTGCAACTGCCGCAAGTAAAGTTGAAATTGGCTTTATCGATGCGCCGGTATCTGGCGGCCAAGCTGGCGCTGAAAATGGCCTGTTAACGGTCATGGCCGGTGGCGCCGAAGCAACCTTTGATAAAGTAAAAGCGGTTATTGACTCCTATGCACGTTGCGTCGAGCTTCTCGGTGACGTAGGTGCAGGACAATTGACCAAGATGGTTAATCAAATCTGTATTGCTGGTGTGGTACAGGGACTCGCAGAAGGACTGCACTTTGCCCGTAGTGCGGGTTTAGACGGCGAAAAAGTCGTTGAAGTGATCAGTAAAGGCGCGGCGCAATCGTGGCAGATGGAAAATCGCTATCAAACCATGTGGCAGGGCGAATATGATTTTGGCTTTGCCATTGATTGGATGCGCAAGGATTTAGGCATTGCCCTAGAAGAGGCTCGTCGTAATGGCTCACAGCTGCCATTAACCGCGCTGGTAGATCAATTCTATTCAGAGGTTCAAGGCATGGGCGGTAACCGTTGGGATACCTCTAGTTTACTGGCGAGGCTTGAAAAAAACAGGCGTTAACTTGCTGCGGTTAACATAAAAAATGGACTGCCTAGGCAGTCCATTTTTAGTTTAAGCTCAGAATAACACGCTAGAATAGGAGTTATTCAGGTTCAACCACGATATGTTCAAGTTCTACAGCAGCGACTGCGTGTAGCGCATCCATTGTCGCACCCACTAATGAAACCACGCCTTTAGAGGACTCGATGAGTACTGCACGGTTAATGTCACTGAAATCACGATTGTGACGCGCCATAGTCGATAGCGCCATTTGCATCGGTAACATCGACGGGTTAAACGCTGCATTTTCAGCGTAGCGGCCACAATAGGTGGCACCATCTTTAGTCTCTAATACCACGGCTGCATAGTTTTTGGTGTACGGAGCGTAACTAAGACCTGCATGATCGACTGCCTCGATGATCATCGGGTCTGAGCTGTCCAGACTCAGCTCATGCTGCTGCTTGGTTAGCAAGGGCTCTGTGATATTTAGATCGCTCGGACCAAAGGCATAGGGTAGATAATGGGACAGAGGTTGAATTTCTTGTTCAGGAAGGTGGATGTTCACCTTCTGGCCTTCAACCAGCTCATTCATAAATTGGCGACAGTGGCCACAGGGTGAAAAGTTAACGATGACATCTTCAATTTGACGTTCACCACTTAGCCAAGCATGGCTAATCGCGCTCTGCTCTGCGTGCACAGAATGAAACAGCGCTTCGCCAGGTAACTCGAGGTTGGCACCCATGTATATATCGCCGCTTTTGCCTTTTGCTATCGCGCCAACATAAAAATTACTGATAGGTACTCTTGCAAGCGCCGCAGATATTGGCAGTAACGCCAGCAGCAACGCTTGCTCATCCATCTGGGTCGCCGTTTTTAATTCATCAAGTTGCTGAGCATCGATATGCCCAGCAAAGTCTTTATCTAAAATCGGTACGATTGCCGTCGCGAGAGGCTCCGGTAAATTAGCTATGCTTTTCAAAAATCGGTCTTGCATTCGCTACTTCCTTTCAATTAACGCTATTGGAATATCATTCTAGTAAGCTTGTTACATATAGAATGCGACATAGATCGCATTTTATGGCCTAAAAAACCTAAAGACTTCTAAGATAATGACATAAAGCCTGTAATAATTTCTGCTTTGATTCATCTTGCTCAGTTTCTTCAATGATGTTTTCAAGCCTGATCATATAGTCAGGATCATTAAGTCTTGGCTGACAGAATTCACGCCAACGAATGAGCTCTGAATCATCCAGTGTTTCAGGATAATTACGCGCCCGATATCGATACAACATTTCCGGTAAGCGTTCATCGTCAAACGAAAGCTCAAGTGCTGCCAAATTGACGGGCTTAGTATTACGGATCATCTCCATTTTGGCCTTGTCCGCATGACTAAAGAAGCCACCGCTATAAAGCTGAAGATCGCAATCTGTAATGACGCGATCTGACTCGATATCAAAATCAAACACGTCAACCAGCTTCTCTCTTATCTCTGGGTGCTGTCTAAGTCGCTTGTATTGCTCTCTTGCGAATGCCTTATCGATATCAAGACGAGCTGCATTCTCATCGGTTAACGTTTTAGCGCCCGCAAGAAATGGGCTCTTATTGATATGGATCTGCTTAATGCCGATAGGTAGCTCATCTTCGGCTAAATCGTCACGCCTCGTGTACATGCGCTCTCTAATCTGCTCAGCCGTTAACTCAATGAGTGGCGTGACATCCATGGCCAAATTGACACAAATAACCGCATTCTTATTGGTGGAGTGAAAGGCCAGCGGCGCAATTAATGTCGTACAACCATTGAGTGCGCTAATTTTAGAGCTTACATGTACTAGGGGCTTCATCTCCAGCACATCAATAAGCTTACTAACTTCCTGTTTTCGGCGCAGACTGAAGTAGTAATCGAACAGTTTCGGCTGCACTGATTTTATAAGCTTAGCCATCGCAATGGTGGCATAAACATCCGACATGGCATCGTGGGCTTTCTCGTGACTAAGGCCATTGGCAACCGTGAGCTGTTCAAGTTTAAAACTGGGCGAGCCATCTTCTTTTTGTGGCCAGTTTATTCCATCGGGTCTAAATGCATAGCAAGCACGGACTAAATCAATGATATCCCAGCGACTATTGCCGTTTTGCCACTCTCTAGCATAGGGGTCGAAGAAGTTGCGATAGAAGCCATAGCGGGTGACTTCATCGTCAAACCGAATTGAGTTATAACCGACAACACAGGTGTTTTCTTGGCTGAATTGATGGTTGATTTTAGCCATGAATTCAGCTTCTGGCATCCCTTTCATATTGGCCAGTTGCGGGGTGATCCCGGTGATCAAAATGGCTTCTGGCGATGGCAGGTAGTCGTTTGCAAGCTTACAATAAAAGGTCACTGGCTCCTCAATAATGTTGAGGTCCATGTCTGTCCTGACGCCAGCAAATTGAGACGGTCTGTCTTTTGCTGGGTTTGCACCGAATGTCTCGTAATCGTGCCAATATAAAGTAGGTTGTTTCTTAGCGTTTTTCATAGTTCACTTATGTATCAAAAATATGGTTATTTCTTTTAAATATCAAATATTAAGAATGAATTAGGTTCGTTTCTGTTCAACCTTGAAATACAGTGTTAAAATAAAGTTGTGCATCATAATGTGCATCACGAATGTTAACAATGTGCATCACGCGAAGGTTGGTCAAATGGCATTATCTGATAGTAAATTAAGGAATATAAAAGCACCTTACCACGGCCCCATTGAGATTGCTGATCGTGATGGTTTAAGTGTACGAATTACCAAGAATGCTGTCATTGCCTTTTATTATCGCTTTCGTTGGCAAGCTAAGCAACAGCGAATCAAAATTGGTCGCTACCCGGATCTCAAACTTGCCGAGGCTCGTGCAACCGCGCTGGAGTATAGACAGCTGTTAGTTGACAATTTGGACCCTCGTTGCCACGGCGTTAATAGAGGTGCAGCGCGGCTGCTTGGCGATATCAGCAATGACTTTATGAAAGCATACGCTTACCCTCAGCTATCGCCAACGACTGTTGTTCTGTATGAAAGCTTTATCTCCAAGTACATAGTGCCTAATTTCAATATCGATGTTGAGCGATACAGGTACACGGAATGGATTAAGTTACTTGATGGTGTAAGAGAAGAAACGACAGCCGCAAACGCTGGCAGTATTCTTAAGCGTTTAAAAACGGTTATACGTTGGTCAAAAGCGCGTGGTGAAATTAAGTCATCAGCCTGCTTAGATATACCCATTAAGGCTATAGGTGCTCACCAGTCGCGCAGAGAGCGCGTATTAGAGTGGGGCGAGGTGGCAGGGTTATGGCGCCAAGTTGAAGCGAGTAGGGCGACACCTAAAACCAAAGCCTGCGTAAAGCTGCTTATCCTAACAGGTGCTCGAAACGCCGAGATAAGAGGGGCTAAACGCTGCGAGTTTGATCTTGATAAAGCCATCTGGATATTGCCTAAAGAACGCTCTAAGACGGGCAAAATGATTCGGCGTCCGTTAAGCAACCAAAGCATCAGTATCATTGAGTCGTTAGATTTTATTTATGGGCAAGACCGGCATTTCTTGATTGAGGGATTAAGCCAGGATAAAGCGCTTTCAACTCATGCGCTAAATCGATACGTACAACGTCTAAATGAACAGCTCGATTATCCTCACTTTGTACCGCACGATTTCCGGCGAACAATATCAACTCGACTGAGTGAGAATAAAATAATGCCCCATGTCACTGAAAAGATGTTGGGCCATGAGTTGGGTGGGATCATGGCTATTTACAACAAGCATGATTGGTATGATGAGCAGATAATTGCCTATCAGTTATATTGGGATTTGTTGAAAAAGCATATTCTGCAGGGTTAGTGGGTTATAGTAGCCCAATGCTATTTAACACTTTCAATAGCATACATTGATTACAGTTCTATGCTAGCTTATGCCGAAACTAGGGGGTGAGCATATATTCTGGTTCGTATTGTATGAATCAGAAAAGTAAACCCGTTTTAGATATACACAGAACTTGACCCTATGGTTCGTTACTTAGGCTAGACAGGTAATGTAATCCTTTTGTAAAAAGTTTGTTTAATAGGGTATTACGAGAGAAAATTTAACAGCTCGAATAATGGAGAATTAAAATGTCTGTTGGCTATTCAATTCGTATAGATTTTGACACTACACAAGAGCGTCCTGAGCGCGTATTTAATGCAATGGCGATGTATGTGGAGGGTTTCAATGAATTACAAGAGGCATTTATCCGTGGATACGGTAACAATATTGAGTTTAGGTCTTCACTAGACAGCACTCGCGAAGGTTCATGTATTGCTGATATTTGCCTTCATATTAAAGATAAAGTACGCAACGCAAATTTCAATAATATATTTGATGGAATTTACGAGGGTGTGAGGAAAGAAATATCAACCACAAGTAAGGTTGATTCTGAAAATGATATCCGCATTTTCGCCGACAATGTATATACATCTGCCGCAGCTAACGAAGAAGAGTTCAAACAGTTTACATGCCAAGGTGATGCCCATTTACTTGACATAGCTGACGCATTAAACAAGATATATAAAGCTAAAGGTTTTCTCACACCAGAGGATATCGTTCAATTTGGGCGTAAATTAGACTTTATTGATATAAGTGAGGGCTTTGCTTGCCCTCGTAATGGAGATCAGATTTTTGAAGATACGATTCAGCCTTTCCCATCTATAGAAGTCTTCATAGTTAGACGCCCTTCATATGTCGAGAATCTTCAATGGGACTTTGAGTGTAGTACTCGTAAACCCAGAACATTTAGTGCGAAAATGCTAGATGAAAAATGGTTTACAAAATGGTCAAACCATCAAGAACAAATATGGCCTGGCGATGCTTTACATGTACAAGTAAGAACGAAGCACAAATCTAATAAATTCAAAAAGAAAGTGACTTTCGAAACTGAGGTCTTGAAAGTAATTAGTGTTGTACCTCAGAATGAAGTTGAGCAATTCATATTGGGTTTAGAAAATGACTAGAACTTATGATGTAGCTAAAAAAGAAGCGGTATTTATTGCTTTACCTTTGTTGGTACTGTTCATAATTAAAATACTTAGTGATGATTTGGTGTCATTCGTTAAGCTTTCTGACTTTTCTTTGGCAACCTCGATCATGTATGGGCAATTATTGGCTAAGACGCTAGATGTACCAGATAAAAACAAAAAAGGTGGAAGGTTTAGCACTTATCAGGTGTACATATTCACGGTATCAATTATCTCTATGACTATGTACATCGGCTTTCAGGTATTACCTGATATCAATTTTTATTTTTACGTGTTTCAAATTTTTATTTTCCTACTCGGTATCATCTTCTACATACCGCTCTCAACGCTTATGAGTGACCTTCGGGAAGGTTAACTGACCTAGCCAAACCTTTCTTATTCATCGGAAAACGGTGAAGACAAACGATTGGTGATAATTCGGGCTGCCTAATTTAGGAGTTGTGAAGTCTTCGGTGTTCTAAAAGATACCGACATGACATGACATGATGGGTCGGCGCTGGAAGATTGTAAGTCCCCCACAATTATTGTCTGGTATTACACTTTTAGGGATTCAATCCGAGTTAGATATTAAAACTTCAAAACATTTGCTTAACCCTGCTTGAGCGGTAACTAGAATAAAATAGTAATTAACAGGCGATTACCGCCAAACTGATATTTGTAGGGAATGACGAAAAAGTTGTTTTTTTTCAGGTAATAACAAGGTTTTTTATGGGTATACTCATTTGATTGTGCGATACTTGCGCTTTTAATAATCACGAACTCAATGAATATGCCCGTCTTAGAAACTCTAGCCTCGAAGGCTCTCTTAACATTAACAACTTCTATTGTAAAGAAATTCACCGACTTTGGTTGGACAAAAATAGCTGATGAAATTAGTGCTTCTTTCGATGAAAATTCTATTCGTAATTACTGTAATGCATGCGAAGAATATATAAATATTAGGACACTCTATTCCAGTCAATGTGACGTATTTATCGATGATGTTTACGTGCCGTTGTTCATGTCGCCAATGAATGATCCAGAACAAAAATTTGAAATAACCAATTTGAATTTTTACAGCGAAGGTATTACGAGCATTATTGGCCGTGCCGGTCAAGGTAAATCGACCTTTTTAAGGAAAATGCTAATAAATGAATTTAAAAATGGCAGGTATCTACCTGTTTTTTTTGAACTAAAGTACTTTGGTGAAGGACAACTGTTAATTGACTTAATTGTAGATTGGTTTGGTCGTCACAATGTGAGTACAAATAAGAAAGGTATCGAAAGACTGTTCAAAAGTGGATATATCAAGCTTTTTCTAGATGGGTTTGATGAAATGCCGCCAAGTATAAGAGAAGAAGCTCTGGGCAAGATTAAGGATTTTTCCAGGTTATACCCCAAAACGACAATTATAGTTACAACAAGACCTGATACGATAATTACCACTGAACCGTTTGTTAGCAATTATCAGGTTTTAGATCTGGAAGTTGAGCACATTCGACTGTTATTTGAAAATATATCCTGTCATGATTTGGATTCAGTTAGTGAAGCTATGGCGCAAATTGAGAATAACCCAAATATAAAAAAAGTCGCTGCAACCCCTATACTGGCAATTCTTTTATTTTTGACTTTTAAGGCTTGGTCAAAGATACCTGACAATCTATCTGATTTTTATAAAAAAGTGTTTTTAACTTTGCTTACTCATCACGATAGCTTAAAACCAGGTAAAAAAATTGATAGGGGGATAGACATTCCACTAAACGATTTTCAAATCGAAGAAGTGTTCTCTAATTTTAGTTTCCTCAGTTTTAGCGAAGAAATGTACGACTTCACCCATGAAGAGGCGAGTAAATTTGCTGAGATTGCTCTCGATGAAGCCTGCTATGACAATGTTGAACCTACGAAGTTAATTAATATAATTAAACAATGCACTGGCATCTTGTGTAATAACGGTTATGACAAGATTGTCTATTCTCATAAATCACTGCAAGAGTACTTTACGTCGGTGTACATAGCACGACAGGATCTTGATGATAAGGCTATTTTTTATAAAGAATGCCACAGAGGAGATGAGGAAACCAAATATAAAGAAGTCTTAGCTTTTTTATCTGGTATAGACACCAAAGAATATACAAAGTACTACCATATTCCTTGTTTCAACTCGATTTTTGATCCAAAAGATATCAAAAATGTGACTCGCAAGGAGTGGATTAAGGGTGCATATAAAGTAATGGAAGGTGTCCATTTATCATTTACTCAAGACATTTTGGACCATCCTAGTGTAGGTTTGGCCGTAGGTAAGGCTATCGATAAAAAGGCCAGTAATATTTATGAACTCAAAATTTTTCACCCTATTGTAATGAGCGTATTTGCAACGAACTCTAGCAAAATGTATGTTGAAAATAATCACGAGACCCTAGTACAAGAGATAGATAAGCTTGATAAAGGTGATGGCGTAATAGTTCCTTTGATAGAAGTTTTAGATGTACTCCCGAATAACCACAGGCTTGATTTTGAGAAAATTCTAATAGAAATAATGAATCGGAGTATTGTAAAAGAGCATGAAGCGTTAATAGATTTTTGCTTTAAGAAGGAAAGACCAAGCTTACTCAAGACTGCATTTAAACGGAAAAAAGATAGTGAAAGTATTATTGCTTAACCACTAATTATAAAAGGGCTCTATGGAGCCTTTTTAATCGAAATAAAACTACAAGATTTACAAACCCGATGTATGTATCGTTAGTCCGTCGAATTTTCCTAGTGATAAGCCATAAGATAACAAAAAACAGTACCATGGAAACGGATAAATTTTAGTATGGTAAAACATACTAGCAAGATGTGAACGAGCTTTTACTCTGCCTGATAATGTGGCAGTAAAAGCCTAGATAAACTGTCAGTTTTAGCTACATAGCTACATAGCAACTTAAAACTGACAGATTGCATCTAAATGAGCTTTTTACCCGTTAATGCACCTCTTGCTTTCTCTCAATGAATGCAATTATTTCGGTTTGTCTATATTGCTTTAAGCCATTTTGGATTAAACACAGCGGTCTAACGATCTTGGTAAAATCAGGGTCCTTAACCACTTTAGTGTAAAACTTTGCCCTGCTAACGCTAAGAATTTTCATGGTTTGTGTGGCTGATAGTAATTTTTCATCTATCAAATAGTTTTTGATAGGTGCATCTTCAGATTGAAATTTAGTTGAATCCATTGCTTTGTCCTTAGGCTGCAGCTGCAGCGATTGTTTTAATGCAAATGTAAGGTAGGTTTGCTCGGGTAAGAGCCTCGGCAAACTGTGGTGGCACGCTGTTGCCCACTCTGGCAACTTGTCGTTTTTTGGTGGTTTTTCCGTTGTAGTCCTTAATGATGTATTCAGGTTTAAAGCCTTGGCAGGCAAACAACTCGTGTGGTTCCAACATACGCATACCAATATCAATGATTTGATAGGGTTCACCTTTTATCATTACCAAGCCAAATCGGTCGTTAGTGGTGATGGTGTGCAGAGGTTGATCACACGGTACGCCGTCTTGTTCGTTACCGTAATATTTGATAAAGAAAGCTTTTACTTCGCCAATGTGTAAACCACCTGCGGTAATTGTGTGCACGGGTTCGTTAGTGGCATGACCTATATTGGTGCCTCTTAGTTTTATCATGTGGCTGGTTACTAACTGAGATTTATCAACCCCAGCAGTGATAGTGCCTAGTGGATCATTGATGGAATGGCCTATGCTGTTCCCAAATTGGCGGCACACAACCGGTGATACAACAGCAAAGTGACCGCCTTTTACTTCAGCACAAATGGTGCGTAGCGGTTCATTAACTGGCATATTTCGTTGACTGCTGGCATTGGCGTGTTCGGTGATAAATGGTGCTATATCATGACTAGGTACAATAAATGGCTCTTTGGCATCGATGATGAATTTTTGTATGCCTTTGGCTATTCGCTTCATGGTGTTTTCAGCTAATGGCTTTTTACGGCCAAAGATAGATTTGCAGGGCAGAGACCAATCGATACATTCTGCGGCGGTTCTGTATGGCAGCAACTCACCACTTGTCACCTGATCACTACCTGGTGCTGCGTGGGTTGGCTGCGGCCAAACGATAGGGAGTCCATCACAGCGAGCCACCATAAATAAACGTTTGCGAATGGTTGGTGAACCATAGTCACAGGCGCGCATTTCACGCCACTCAACCTTATAACCTAAACCTTTTATGAGCTGGCTAATGTCGGTCAGGCCTAGCACATCGATACATTCAGCTAGTGCAGGGTGATTTGCATTAATGCCAGTCGATAATATATTAACGAATGCTTTAAAGGTTTCACTTTTACGTTCCGGGCATGGCTTGGCCGTTTGGGTTTGCTCACATTCAATGACTGGCCCCCACGTTTTAAACTCTTCTACATTTTCTAGCATGATGACTTTTGGGCGAGTCAGCAGCGCCCAACGAATCACTACCCAAGCTAGGCCGCGAATTTGTTTGCTTACGGGTTTACCGCCTTTAGCTTTACTAAAGTGCTTGCAGTCAGGCGAGAACCAAGCCAAATCAACAGGCTTACCGGCTGTAGCTTGGACTGGGTTCACGTCAAAAACAGATTCGCAATAGTGCAGGGTGTCTGGGTGGTTTACTGAATGCATGGCAATGGCGTCTTGGTCATGATTAATAGCAATATCAACACTACGACCTAATGCCCAGCTTATTCCTTCAGAAGCACCGCCACCCCCTGCAAAGTTATCGACTATTAGACCGTTCATGCTACTTCTCCCATTGGTTCACATTTATCAAGCATGGCGTTGAGTTCGGTTAATACATCACTGTGCTTGTGTTGTAATAACAACAACTCATTAGCGCGTTCGCAGAGGTGGCGGTGACGATAATTACTAATTTTTTCTGGGTAAGCAGCGAAAGCCTTTTCGACTAGCTCAAATACCTCATTGGGCCAAACTGATTTGGTTTGATTATCTTTTTCTGTCTCCCGGGCAATTTGCTCTTCAATGTCAATTTGCGTGTTTTGTTGTGGCTCTACAGTCATCCTTATATTGGCCGCTAACTCGACAATTCGCTGGGTGAGACTTTGCTTAACTTCTTGTTCAGAATCCCCATTGAGTAAGCAGTGATTGGCAAAGGCTTCAAATTCACTCTCTACATCAAATGCAGTGTTTGCAGTGATTAACTCCTTGCTCAAGCTGTTTTCACTATCAAGGTAGTCATTCCAAGCTCTAGTCACGCAGAAAGTAATTGAAAATGCCGATGCGATAGGCTGCGTTCTGTTTTGATTATCACCTGGTGCTTTTACTTGTGCTGCAGCTTCGACCATATCAAGCATGATTTGGCCATCTCGCAGTAGATCATCGCGATTGATGTAACCCATGCGTTCGCCTTGCCATTCTTTATCAAATACGGCTATGGCACAGGCAAAACCAGCGCTTGATGCTTCCTGTTTTTTATCAGCCGGTTTAAACCATTCTGGCAAGTCAAAGCTAATGCGGCCACGAATAAAGCAGACGTGATCGGCATCTTCGGGCCACCAAACTTCCGATGTTGCCGATTTAATGACGTAAACCATTTTCGCGCCTTTATCACGCTCTATTAGCGTTTTTTTGATGATACTGCGCATGCCTGTTACTGCGTTGCCATCTTCTATACTGGCGCGGGAGTAGGGCGGGTTTGCATAGGCTTTGCCGCCTTTAAGTTCGGCAGTCCAATCTTGGGTTAGGGCGTTATCTTCTACTGTGTAAAACTTAGGGCATTTGTTGTTACTACCATCGGTGAATAGGTCCAGTACAAACGGGCCGTACTTAGCAAATACGCCCCAAAACAATGCAGGCGGTGTTTGCCACTGATCGCCGACTTCTTTCAAATAGTGTTGTGTTTGCTGCTTTAGCTTGGCTAGCCTTTGGGCGTAGCTACTTGGCGCTGTTGTTGTCTTTGTCATAATGCTGTTCCTTAGCTTGCACTTGATGCTTTGTTATCACTTAACTGATTAGGGTTACTGGTGTAGCCAAAACGCGCCCAATCAAGTTCTTTGACCTGTTCGATATTGCTGGCGACCTCTTCGAGCCGTTCTTGGGCTCTGACCAGGTTTGAAACTTCAATACCAAAGCGAGCGGCAGCGCGTTCAACTGGTAGCGCGTTGACATAATGCTCAATGAGGGCTTTCTTTTGCGGCTCAGAGTTCATCTTGGTGAACTTTTGGATCAGCAGCTGCATTCGCTCGATAGGCTCATGGCCTGCTAGTAGATAGTTCATTGCTTATCCCTCTAGTTGTCGCATTGCAACACGCTCGATTA
This sequence comes from Shewanella abyssi, assembly GCF_023284025.1. GTDB lineage: Bacteria > Pseudomonadota > Gammaproteobacteria > Enterobacterales > Shewanellaceae > Shewanella > Shewanella abyssi. The sequence continues at coordinate 103,952 of NZ_JAKIKR010000006.1, forward strand.
TTGTCTGGTGTTCACTCATCATTCTTTGTTTGGCTTGCTCATTCAGCGCTATTAAGCGGGTGAAAGTGGCACGTTCATGGGGCCAGCACTTAATGGCTTGGTGATGGCTTTGTATTTGTTTTTCGAACCATTCAAGTGCCCATGTTAAATCTTGCTCGGCTAGAAGTTGGTCGTAATGTTGCTGGTGCCTTACCTGCTTCATCAATCTGCTTACGCGGTTAGTTGATGTAGGTTTGTCTGATGACTCCATACATTAATTACTCCGGTTATCCCTTGCTTGGGTTCGGTATAGCGAAGGCTAAACAGTTGCCCAAGCTCGCCTGCGTGATGCATGTACTGTTGTTGGAATGCTTGGCTTGGGTGGTTATAAGCTAAGTACTTAGCCAATTTAGATGCTCTATGTTGTACTCGTGGACAATCTATCGGTTGAGATATGCCTTGTGATTTCGCCATTAAGCAAGCAAAACGAATCGCAACTAAAAGACGAAACTCAGTGCGTTGCTTGGGTGTTGTTTGTACTTTAGTTAGAATCATTTTGCTTACCGGTTAGATAACTTGACTATAAAGTTAAGTTATCTTGACTTTATAGTCAAGTCATTGTGTTTATAAAACTTGATTTTTATGTTTATTTGAATCTTAAGAAGCTAAGAGATATGGATAGAAGAAAGACAAAAGTGGGAAAAAGTTTGTTTACATCTTGTTTATCAGCTTTAGTCATATCTCATCTAGTGTGAGACGAAAAATTCAAGAAATGACCTCACTGTTCGCCAAAAAAGGACTAGAGTGCTTCATTCCTAACACCTCAATACAGCTGTGTACCTACACAGTCGTATTGGCTTTTCCAACAAATCAAGCCAAAAAATCAACAATTATTCCCACTTTACTATTGTGGGGTGTGAATAAACTATGTAAATTCAGTAGCATGAAAGTGTGCGACCTTGAATAGCTGAAATAGCAGGCAAGTAAAATGTGCGACTAAGTTTTATCAGTAGGTGTATTGGATACAATTTGGTTTAATTTGTCGTAATGCATTGTATTGATACATATGTAAGGCTTGATGCCCGTGCACGCTTTCTCGAGTGGACTTGGCAAAACGCGCAGGTCGTATATACAAATGTTAGCTTTTTTCTACCCTGGAGATAAATTTGAGTTTTAACAAACAAGATATGACAGTTCGTTTTGACGAAACGGCTACTTTTTTTGATGGCTGTCTATATGTAGATATTGATTATACCGATGATCAAAAAGCAGTCAGTGTTACGGTAGGTTTTGATGGGTTCGACTCTCAAACTGTTACCCTAGAGCGAGGTCAAGCACATGTATTTAACTTTGGCCTTATTTTTGAATTTAGAATTTTTAAAATTGAAAGTTATACAGTGAACATTCAAATCGGGGAAAAAAAAGTTAGTAATAGTATCAATAGTGTTTTAGCTAATTCAGATATATTTAGCGTACCTGATTCGGATGAAAAATTTTCTTCGAGTGAAATAGATGAACTTAAATCTAAATTGGAATCTATGGAGAGTGAGTTGCACTCTATGTACAAATTTACTAAAGAAGAAGCTGATTTTACTAGAAAAGCGTTCGATTTAATAAATAAAAATCTTGAAAGTAGTAGTAAAACCAGTTGGAGACAAACAACATATAGCATTATAACTAGCGTCGCGTGTGCAGTAGCTCCGGAGCATTTTGAACAAGTTGCAAGCCTGTACGGTACAGCGAAAGAACACATCATTCCGGTTTTTAATGCATTAACAAACAAAAGCTAACCATTATTTTCCGCTTAGCAAGGCGTTATGTTTCATAAGGAATCAGAGTGAGACGATTATCTGCAATATTAATACTACTATGCATCACATATTTCATTGGTGGCTGGATCGCCGTTCATTTCGGACTTTTTGATAAAGATGTCTATTTCTCTTATGCGGGAATTGTTGGTGGCTTAGCCTCTGTTGTTGGTTTATTTGCCTTTACAAAGCCTGCTTTAACCAAGACTGATCTTCAAGAGATTGAAATGGATTCTTTAAGGTCTATTGCCAAAACAACTGATGAGTTGAGAGGTTTAGAAGAAACCAGAGCAAAGACAAAAGAAGAACTAGGTGATTTAGCAGTTCAAAAGAAAGCGATGGAATTGCTAGTCAAAAAAGCTAGCTTAGCTCTATTCCTTAAAGAACAATATTCACATCTTGAGAAAAAAGTAATTGAAGAGGTATCTTCTAATACTGAGCTTAATGAGAGTCTTGAAAAATTAAAGGAAGTATCTCAAAAACTTAATGCTTTGAATGAAGAAATTGATAGAGATCCTAATGTTAGTCAACTCAAAGATATTTTGAGTACAGCAAGTCGTCGTGAGCCAACATTGGATGATGCAATTGAACAAATGCCTTCTATTGCTAAATTGACTTTTATAGTAATTAGGGAAATGGGCTTGGTAATCACAAACCTTACCCGTGCAATCAAATGAAACATAACAAGAAGCTCAACCAGACAGCTAAAGCTGTCGCATTTTTTTCAAACCGCAGCAAAAAAACTGCGCCAGCACGCTGCTGGTTAGCTTAGCGTTAGAGCTTAAGGAGTATTCATGACTGAATCTGTAAATGAAATGCCAGAAAGCAGCAAAAGTGCAAAGGTAGTCCGAGGCGCAATGCAAGCTGTAGGCGGGGCTGTTCCACTTGTTGGAGGTGTTTTCTCTGCAATTTCGGGAGCGTGGTCTGAAAATGAACAAGATAAGGTAAATAAATTTTTTGAGCACTGGGTAAAAATGCTTGAGGATGAGTTAAAAGAAAAAGAAGAAACGATTATTGAAATAATGGCTCGTTTAAATTTACAAGATGAAGCAATTGCAAAGCGTGTTGAAAGTAGATCCTACCAATCATTGTTAAAGAAAACATTCCGAGAATGGTCTTGCGCTGAGAGTGAAGAGAAGCGTGAATATATACGTAATATATTATCAAATGCGGCGGGAAGCTCTGTATCGAGTGATGATGTAGTTCGCATGTTCATTGACTGGATTAATCAATACTCGGAGTTACATTTTCAGGTAATCGGATCAATATATAATACTAACGGAATTACTCGAGGCCAAATCTGGGAGAAAGTTGGTAAAAACCGAGTTCGCGAAGATTCTGCTGATGCTGACTTATATAAACTATTAATCCGAGATTTAAGTACTGGTGGTATAATTCGACAATACCGAGAAACTGACTATCATGGAAACTTTATTCCTAAGTCTACACAACGCAGATCTAAAGGAAGTGGTCCTAAGCCTGCAGTTTCAGCTTTTGATAATGTGGAGGGCTATGAACTTACCGCATTAGGTCAACAATTCATACATTATGCAATGACTGATTTGCCATTAAGAATCGAGTTTTCTGGTGCTTAAGCTCTAGCAAGGCAATTAAACGGAACTAAAACTGTGGGTTAGGTTTCGCTACACATTATAACCCACCATTTTAGTCCACTTATTGCGGCGTTATACAATTTAAAGGTTACCTATATTTATGAGCATGAAAAAAGAGCTGATATTAATTGAATATGATGAAAAGCAACGATTGTACTCTCAATTTTCTCTATCGATAGCGTCACTAATTAATACGTTATTAAGTGCATCTGAAATTGATGCTCATTCAGTGAACTCTAGAGTTAAAGAAAGAAGCAGTTTACAGAAAAAGATTGATAAAAAAGATAAATATAAATCCTTGTCAGAATTAACTGATATCGTTGGCATCAGAATTATTACTCATTACTCTGATGATGTTGACCTAATTGCTGATTTAATTGAGAAAGAGTTTTTAATTGATGTTGAAAATTCAATAGATAAAAGAGCTAGCTTAGATCCTGACAGATTCGGATACCTATCTTTACATTATGTTGCTGAAATATCAGAAAGTCGATCAGGTTTACCTGAATATAGGGGGTTTAAATCGTTGAAATTTGAGATTCAAATCCGTTCTATTTTACAGCACACATGGGCGGAAATTGAACATGATATTGGTTATAAATCAAAAATAGAAATTCCCAAGCAAGTACGTCGTAAATTTTCACAATTAGCCGGCCTACTTGAGTTAGCTGATGATCAATTTATTCAAATTAGAAATGAACTAGATAGTTATGAAAACGATGTACACGAGTCAATAGAGAAAACCCCTCAGTTTGTGAGTATTGATAAGGTATCTCTGTATAATTATGCCAACACAAGTAATTTTTTAAATCTACTAGATTTAGAAATCGCAGAAATAATTGGTGTTGAACTTGTTGACTCAACAAAAGATAAAGCTGCAAGTCATGTTAAATATTCGAACTATTTTGGTATCGAAAGTATATCTGAAATTGAAGAATCATTAGAACTGAATAGAGGTTTAATTATACAGCGAGCTAAAGATGTTTATGTTACGAAAACTGATGAGACAAAATTAAGCAAAGGGATCTCCATCTTTTATATGTATCAAGTATTAGGCTCGAAAATAAAAACAGAAGAAGAAATTTTAAAATTTTTAGATGAAATGAAATTGAGTTCAACTGATGAACGAAATGATTTTGCTTCATATTTGCATAGTTTTGGAAAGTAAATTGTATACCAAATTGCTTAAGCGGGAAATAACAGTTGCCCATCGCTTCGCGATTATATCCAACCTTTCTTTTCCGCTTAGCAAGGCGTTACCTCACAACCGGAAACCAATCCAAATCGAATGCATTAGAATTAATAGTCTAACGCGTTTATGTCCAATTTAGTTATATCAACACCGAGTACCAAAAAACTTTGCCGATCACTTTGATATGTTTTAGGGCATCTGCTTCGTAGCGTTCGTCGGGATATTCGTCAATGTTATAACTACGCAAGCGAAGTCCATTACCTGGTAGTCTGTAAAGCATCTTTACGCGTAACATGCCGTCATGGTTAATGGCGTACATCTTACCGTCTACAATATTGATTGCGGCAGTATCAATACCTACTGTTGAACCGTGGGGTAATACCGGCTCCATGCTATTACCACTGACTTTAACGCAAGCGGCGTTATAGGTGTCTACGTTTTGTCGTTTTAAGGTCGATTTAGCAAATCGAAGTTTAGGCCCTTTATATTCGACTGCCTCAGTAATACCTTCTCCAGCAGCTAGCTCTACTTCCATGTAAAAGGGTACCTCTACTTCATCTTGGCCCAATGGGCTACCGTTGTCCCATGGTTCAAATCCACCGGCCCACTCAGCATTCTTTTCTACTTTTGGGCTTTCTACTCCATATAACAAATACTCAGGAGTGCATCCTAGCGCTTTAGCTAATCCATGAAGATTCTCACCTCTTGGAGAGGTTGAACCTGACTCCCAAAGCGAGATAGTGGCTTTTGTAACGCCGATTGTTTTAGCAATTGCTGGTTGAGTGAATTTCCCAGCCTTGCGACATTCTTTAATTCGTTCATTCATCATAGTAAAGCAATCTTAACTTAATGCTGGTTAAGTTTCCTATTCTGTTGTTGACTTCGTGGTCAAGTTTTCTTAACCTTTGTTTTGGTCATATATTGGAGTCTTAGATGAAGACAAAAGATGCAATTTCGTACTTTGGGAATAAATGCTCACTCGCTGGAGCGCTTAAGTTATCTAAATCAGCCATAAGTCAGTGGCCTGAAGATGTCCCTGAGCTTCGCGCTTATCAAATTGAGCGTTTAACGAATGGCGAGTTAACCGCCGTTCCTCAGCCGAATCATTCTGACAATGCAGCTTAACCACTGACATTAACTTTAATAGGAAAAAGGAAAGTTTGCATGAAAACACAATCACGTTTGGCTTTTTTGATGAAAGCTGTGCATCGGGTGTTGGAGCAACCACGGATGACGCGTTTTGCTTTTGCGATGGATGTTGTTGCTGCAGTTGAACGTTTGGACATGCTTGAGCTATTGGCTGCAGAGGGCGTTACTTTTGCAAATACCGATGACGTTCATAACGATGCACGAGTGAATGCGCAGAAGTTGTTTCGATGGCTGGGGCAGTACGAGGGCCAGCATCCAATCGTTGATCGGTTGTTTTATGTTGAGCAAGCGATCGTATCTGCTATGCCAACTCATTTACGAGTTAACTATCTCAATGATGTTTATAGCGCTGCAGGGGTGACAGTGATTGCTGATCAGCGACCAGATAACAACGTGTTAAAGCCTGTGGATATGGCAGTGGCATTAACTAAAGAGAATGCAGAGGCTCAGGTGGCTGTGATCCATTTAGGCGAAGCGCCATCAAATGAGTTAGTAGCTAATGCTCACCGGGAGTTAAGAGAGTCTGCTGCAACTACGCAAGCATCAATGGTGCTTTTGGAGCAAGAGTACCCGTTCTTAGTTAGCAAGCTTGCTAAAGAACAGAGGTAGTGGCTGTGATGAATCAGTTTAGTGATAACCGTTTAATTGAAAGAGTGAAGAGGGGATTCGCCGATGTTATATGACGCTGGTGAACGTTGATTAAAGACATAAGAAAGCCCGCTTAAGTTTGGCGACCGAACGGGCTTAATACCTACAAGAGGCAAGAGTATGTTACTGAGACAAGGGTGTTTCGTCAATTTTTACGCATTGTGGGGGAATCCTACATGAGCATGGAATTGATGGTTAAAGCGATGAAAGCCAAAGTGGGCAACCCTTTGCGCAAGTTAGTGCTAATTAAACTGGCTGATAATGCGAGTGATTCTGGCGAGTGTTGGCCGAGTTATCAGCATATTGCTGAGCAGTGCGAGATCGCCAAAAGTACCGTTAGAAAGCACATCAAGGAACTAGAGGAGGCGGGACTTCTTACTATCACTAATCGCAAAGGGCCAAAGGGAAATAGTTCGAATCTTTACATTTTGACCCTATGCCGACAGATAGCACCCCCTGTGCCGTCAGATAACACAGGTATGCCGTCAGATAGCACAAGGGGTATGCCGTCAGATAGCACCGGAATCAGTCACTCTTTTGAACCAGTCAATGAACCTTTAAAAGATATAGCGACTCGTTCAAAAAAATCAGCGGTTGATAAGTTAGATTTTTCAAGCTGGCCAGCTATGCCAACGGTTCAAGTTTTGGCTGACTGGATTGCTATGCGCAAAGATAAAAAAGCAAAACTAAATCAAACGGCGATTAACCGTCTTGCTAAGCATTTGCATGATGCGGTTGCTGCTGGGTTTTCTGTTGAGGATTGCATTGCGACTTGTGCAACGCGGGGTTGGGTAGGCTTTGAGGCGAAATGGTTGATTAATGCGGGCATGGGGAGCAGCGGTGGCAAATCTAGCCCGTTGTTGATTCCGACTCACTCGCAAGCCAACGCTGAGCAGTTTAATTCTTACGATCAAGACTTTGACACGGAGCTATAACGATGCAAACCATGATGAATACAAACACTGTACTGAGTTCTATGTTGCGCAAACTGCGTTGTCCTGATCATATTAAACCCTGCAGCCGTTCGCATATCGAACAGCTCAAGTCAGAGGATGAACACGAGTCTTTTAAGCGTCACCAGTTGCAGATTTTGAACAAATTAAGCGGTAAATCTGGCCTCAATACTCGTTTTTTAGAATGTACATTTGATAATTACTTTACCAGTTGCCCTGGGCAAATTAAGGCGCTTGATATTGCTCGTAAGTATGCCCATCGTTTTGTTGAATTGCGGCTGATGGGTAAGGGCTTTTTGTTTACGGGTACACCGGGTACTGGTAAAAACCACCTCGCTAGCGCTATTGCTAATGAACTGATTTCTCGCAATCACTCTGTTGTGTTGATGAGCGTGATGGACGTGTTTGCTCGAGCTAGGGAGTCGTATGGAAAAAATGGATTAACGGAAGAGCGTTTACTTGCTGAGTTTGTATCGCCGGATTTATTGATCATCGATGAGATAGGTTTACAGCGTGGTTCATTAGATGAACTGCTTTGGTTCACTAGGATCCTTGATAAGCGCTTGTATGCAAAAAAACCAACGGGATTTATCACCAATTTAGATAAGACCGGTTTGCAAGATTTGCTTGGCGAACGAGCTTATGAGCGCTTACAAGATGCAGCTAGTGTTTTAGTTAAATTTGAATGGAAGAGTTTCAGGGGAAAAAAAGAGGCCATAACTCATGACAGCTAGCGGTGTCGATATTGGCAAATTGAATGATGCCGCGATTAGGCGTTGGCTAAAAGGTGGGGTGACTCGTGATTTTAGAGATCCGCGTTTTCCTGAGTTGCGGTTACGTGCCAATGCTGACCGGGCTAAAGCAAGTGTGTTTTTGGTGTTAAATGAGAGTGGTAAGACTAAATGGGACAAAATTGCGACCTGGCCAAGTGCGTGTATAAAAACCTTGAGTGGTGATCTGCCGGTGATGCTGGCTAAAAGGAGTGTTGGCAATATGGTGACCGGTCAATTTGAAACTGTGGGCTGTTTACTCACTTGGTACCAATCGCACATTAAGAACAATTCAACCTACAGTAGCAGCTGGCGCAGTAACGTAAGTTCCTTGATTAGATGCCACTTGTTGCCACGCTTGGGCTCGCTTTCTTTGGCTTCTATCAGCTTTGTTGAACTTGATGCTCGTTTAGTTAAAACCATGCTTAAAGATGAGTTTGCCCCTAATTACATTCGTGAGGCAGTAAACAAATTAAAGGTGGCGTTCTCTGCTGCAGCAAAGCTGCGGTTGATATCTACCAATCCGATCGCCGGTTACCAAGTTACCGACTCAATTAAGCTTAATGGCGCCAAAGATACCCGTCTATTTGAAACTGATTTGACTGAGTTATTTGCTCGCTTGAGTGATTCAGCTATGCCGGTGACGATGCTCTTTGTGTTGATGATGATGTTTGGTACTCGGATTAATGAGACTCGACAAGCGCGGTGGGAATACTTTGCCGGTGATACTTGGGTGATCCCTGCTAGTCACGCCAAGAATAAGCAAGAACATAGAATGCCATTAACTCAATCGGCCAAGGCGCTGATTAACCATTACCGACAGTGGCAACTCAAGCATGTTGGTAAGCGCTCAATCTTATTCCCTGGTGTTAAAGGGCCAATCTCGATCCGTACCGCTCATGATTGGAATACCCAAATTAGGTTTAAATATTTTACCAGCCATGATCTGCGCATTCTGTTTAGGACCATGTTGGCTGACTTGGGTGTCGATACCATGATTGGCGAGCGATTGGTTAACCATGCATTGCCGGTGCTTTTGCGTACCTACGTTAAATCAACTTTGGATAAAGGGATGAGCCAAGCGCTAGAGCAATATCACGCCTATTTGATTGAACGTGGTTTTTCTTCTGTTGCGCCTGAGATATTGCCTAGATCACTTGCTGATCATGGGAGTGCTCAAACGCCTATGGCTAGTGGGTGGGTTTAATAATGACTGCATCATTACTAATAGAGTATGCAATTAGAGAGTTTTGGGGGATTTAATGGCTAAACGTGGCGCTGATTTACTGAGAACGGCTCGTATGCTGAGAGGGTTTACCCAAGATGAAGTGGCTCAGACATATGGTGTAAGCGCTAAAACTTATCGCAATTGGGAACGGGGCAATACATCGGTTTCATACGATGATCTGTCAGCGATTTGTGAGCAGGTATTCCACATGCCGTTAGCCAAAGTGACGGAGGTCGCCAGCCATGCAGCATGATTTACCGATTGAGCCCATGATGAACATCAAGCAGCTACGCGTAGAGTTAAAAGCTTGGGGGCGTTATTGGGCTAGCCAAGAACAAGGGCAGGGCTATGCAAGTCGTAGCGCTTGCGACCGCTTAAGTGAACCGTTCACGCCGAGAGGGTGTGGCGGTACCCGCGATCATATACCGCCTGATCACATCAATCGTTATGACATGAAAGTCTATTGCCTGGCACACGATTGTCGCCGAGCGTTACGGGCGCAATACATCTGCAAAGGACAGTGGCCATTGATGGGATTTGATACCGAGAAGACATTTTTGTATTGGTTGAGGCGTGCTGAGATAGCACTAACGTGTTGATAGTATGGATTTTAAACAGGTGAAAAAAAGAACGGGTCCTTCTGACTCGAGACACTGCGGGGGCGGGGACGCGCAGTGCTTCACTACATATGAGTTTTTCTTAGGGTTGGTTGTTGTTTTAATGGTTGCGATCTAACCCTTGCTGAATTCAACTAACTAATTTGTTAGCTCGCAACTGATTTTGTTAAAGTTTTAATCGTTTTCGATACTGGTTTAGTAGCCGATTACATTGTGATCTAACATACCAACTTAGCGATCCTTTATAGAATAATTTAGATTCTCACATGCAATATCGTGAGCATTTGGTGAGGAGGTCTTGTAACTCATCCGTTAGCGATCGCTAAATTACACTCTAATTTGATTTACTAAAGCTAATTTTGTGGCAAGGTGGATTTGAAAACAAACTCCCTATGGTATGCAAGGTAGATTTTTTGTTGGTAGGTAAATGAACCTATATTGAAAGGGTAGGGAACACCCCAGGCCTTAAGGATATTGCGGATATGTGGTTCTATAATCAGTAACTCGCCATTATCGGAAAATGATATCCACCCTCGATCATAAAGGCGGTCAATATGAGGAGAAAACAGAAAACCGTTATAGCCATCTAGCTTTTCTAGGTTATTAGAGTTACGCCATGGTTTACTGTGGCTAGCAACTAAAAATCGCTTGTCATCTAAGCCTGTAACACGACATTTTGACTCCAATAACTCTAAGTTGCGCCGATACTTACCTTGCCCTCTGCGTGACTTTATCAGCTGTTCTTTCTCTGTCTGCATTAAAGATATATCTTGTTCTATCTGCTGAACAATTGTGTTCTCTTGCTTATCTCTTAGTATTTCTTCCGCATCGACGTCGATTTTAGTTTTATTCTTTTGGCCTGCTAAGGAATAAAGCAGTAGAGCTAGTTCGTCAGTAATACTCGCTAAGTAGCAACTTTGGTTTCCGTTACCATTTTGCTGAATTGGGGCATACTTACTCGCAAGTAGTGGTCGGATTTGAGCTATATGATCTTTTGCTCTAAATGGTATATCAATCATTTTCCATTTAACTTTGACTAACCAGCCTTCGTTGTTCCAATTATCGCCTTTACTTCCAAACTCGCTTGGCTTTGATGCTGATGCGCAAGAATCAACTACTTCACCTATCGCTCGAATCTCTGCAAAAGCAAATGAGAACACGATATCGCCAACAGATGTTTTTGGCATATTATTATAACTGTTGTTATTGGCGCCATTAGCGTTCTTTTTTGGCGACCAGATGTACCCACCGTCGATTTCCTCTCGATGTGTTTGTTTGTGATTTACCCACCAGTAGCGCATTCATGGCCTCGTTAATTTCGTAGAAGTAGGGACGTAATCAAATCAACTTATTTCTGTACTGAAATGATTGAATACTAGATGTTATCTTAAACGAACAAAATTGACTAAGCCATTCAAGATTAGTGGACCTTGATTAGGTCTTTTGGCTATGTAACTTTGTTTTAGAACTATCCTTAAGAAAGTACATTAATCCAAGGAAGGGATATGAAAATACTTCTAACGTTCTTAGTGCTTCTATCATTCAACGTAACAGCCACAGTCAAGGTATCGAATGCTGATGTTGTTAGTATCTATGATGGTGACTCTTTCACTGTAAATATCAAAGAATGGCCTGACATAGTAGGGCGCAGGATACCGATCCGTATCTATGGCATAGACACCCCTGAACTAAGAGGGAAGTGCCAAGCAGAAAAGGAGCTAGCAAGATTAGCGAAACAGTTCACAGTGCAAGCCTTAAGAGAGGCTGAAGTAATTGAGCTGAAGGATATCCAGAGGGGAAAGTATTTCAGATTGATAGCTGATGTATACCTAGACGGTAAGAGTCTATCCAACATGATTCTAGAAGCTAATCACGCTCGGTTATACGTAGGCGGCAAGCGTGAATCGTGGTGTAACTGATTATCCTAATCTAGAAATTCCTGCTTTAGTTTTTATCCCCTTATCGCAAATCACTTAAGCGATAACTATTCACTTCCAACTCATCACTAAAGTGATAACTAAACCTTAATTAAATTCCCTCATCACATTTTAGGTCGATTGTTACCGCTTTTCGGTCGAATACTACCTTTTTAATGCCCTTTAAAACGGGTAGATTTATATACGCTCCATAACGTCTTGTTTGTAGGATTATGCTTTATCGCCTTTTATGGCTCCTTTAATAGGAGCCATTTTTTTTGGCCGAAAAAGACCTATTCAAACAGAAGTAGTAGCCCTCTATCTCATTTAGTGAGTCCCAAATGAATATCTCTCAAAAACTGATGGCCCTTGGCTTAGCTTCGGTAGTGGCATTTGGTGGTGCAACTTTAGTTGTTCCGCATGAGGGCCAAGTATTAGAAACGTATATTGATCCTGCTGGTGTGCTCACCAGTTGTTATGGCCATACCGGACCAGAGTTGAAGCCACGGCAGTTTTTCACCGAGCGACAGTGCTTGGAAAGCTTAGCCGATGATCTGTCACAGTTTGATCGGCAGCTGCGGCGGCTAACGTATCCCATCACTTTGACCGATGGCGAACATGCCGCTTATTTGAGTTTTATCTACAACGTGGGAGCTGGGGCGTTTAAAGACTCGACGTTGCGAGCAAAATTATTAGCCGGTCAGCGGGTTGGTGCCTGTAATGAATTGCCACGCTGGGTTTATGCCAAGGGTAAAAAGTTACCAGGATTAATCAAGCGCCGCGAGTCGGAGCGTCAAATCTGTTTAGGGGAGCTTATTGATGTGGCAAAAATTAATCACTAGGGGTGGGTCATTCCATTTATATTTTATCGGTTTGCTGATCCTCATGTTGGTTGGGTTAGGTGCTGCGCTCAAGTTTAGTCAAGCCGAGGTCGCAATTAAGGCTGGCAAAATTGAAACCTTGAGTCTAGCCAATACGGTGTTGGTCGGTGATCTAGAAGCAGTCGCCAACAAAGTTAAGCAGATTGAATTTCAAAAGGAACAGCTGCGGCTTGAGGCTGAAAATGTTTCAAAGCTAAACCAGCAGAACGCTAAGGCCAAAGTGGCTATCGAAGTGGCTTTTCGGCATCAAAGTAAATTGCTAGATGAGATCCGGGGATCACCAAATGAGACTGTTAAAAAGTGGGCCAATACTGTTATGCCTATTGATGCTACTCGCTTGCTCAAGCAAGCCGCCTATTGCGCGCACCCTGATCACCACTCAGACCCAATATGTATTAGCGCCAGCGGAAATGATCAGCCAATGCTTACCGCCACCGTTGAATACACCTTCTGAGCAATTTTCTAACGATTTGCATCTTGAATACAGCTTGTTACTGCTAAACGTTCTCGCTAAGTGCGAGGCTGATTGGGTAAGGCTGCGCCATTGGCGGGAGTCACATAATGATAAATGATCCAACCACACAAAAAGCGGTTTCAACTGCGGCCTATAGTGCCTCGTTCACTACCGCTGCAGGAGGAGCCGTTTCAGTGAATGAGTTAGCCCTATGGATAGGCATATTATTTGCGGCGTTAACCTTTGTGATCAATTGGGTTTACCAGGCGAAAAAGAACAGGCGAGATGTGGAAGTGAAAGACTTAGAGAAAGAGCTGATTAAAGCCAAGATAGATAAATTGGCAGAAACATAATTGTTTTAAATAAAGTAGGTGCGGAATGGCTCAAATAAAGGCGCAAAAAACCGAGCCATTGTTACTGAATAAAACTGACTTATGTCGCAGCCTTGGAATTAGTACTCAAGCGTTCGACAAGTGGACGGTACCCATTCATAGCAAGAAAGGCCGCGAGTGCCTATATACCATGAGCGATGTGGTTGCTAATCGTGTTGGCAATGAGCGCAGCAAGCATGAATCGACAGCAGATGATCCCGACAAGCAAAACAACATTGATTATGAACGTTATAGATTAACTAAAGCTCAAGCAGACGGCCAAGAACTTAAAAATGAAAAAGAGCGTAAAGAAGTTGTAGACGTTGATTTTAATATCTTTGTTCTCAATCGTATTGCCGCGCAAATTGCGCCTGTGCTCGATCAAATTCATATACGCATGAAACGTAAGTTTCCTGATATTTCAGACAAGCTCATTGAAGCCATGAAAGCTGAGGTGATTAAGAGCCAAAACACGGTGTCAAAGTTGGCAGACACTATCGGAGATCTATTAGATGAGTATATCGGCAGCGCAGATTAAAAATCTGAAAGCCGCCGTTACCACTGGCTTGCGTTCGTTCTATCGGCCACCCATTTTAACTTGCTCTGAATACGCCGACACGCATTTTTATATGTCCTCTGAATCCTCATACACCGAGGGTAAGTGGGAAAGCCTCCCGTTTCAGGTTGGCATTTTAAATGCCATGGGTAATGACCAGATCACCACGCTGAATTTAATGAAATCGGCGCGTGTGGGTTATACCAAAATGCTGATGGCAAATAGCGCTTATAAGGTTGAGCACAAAAAGCGCAACGTACTGATTTATCAGCCGCGTGATAGCCAAGCAAAAACCTTTATGAAAAAGCATGTTGAAACGGCGATCCGTGATATTCCCGTTTGGCGTAAATTGGCCCCTTGGCTCGGTCGCAAGCATAAAGACAGCACGCTTGAAGACAAAATATTCAGTAACGGCAAAACCCTGATGGTTCGCGGTGGTACCGCCGCGGCGAACTACCGTGAAATATCAACCGACGATGTGACTTATGATGAATTGGCGGGCTTTGATGAGTCCATCGAGCATGAGGGTAACGCAACATCATTGGGTGACACTCGTGTTGAATTGTCGATGTTTCCTAAATCTATTAGGGGCTCAACGCCAAAAATACTCGGTACTTGCCAGATCGAAAAGGCTTGCAGCGAAAGCCCGCACTTTTTCAAGTTTAATCTACCTTGTCCACACTGCGACGAGCTGCAACAGCTACGTTGGGGCGGGGCAGAGGAGCCTTTTGGTATTAAGTGGCTGCGGGATAGCCAAGGTAATCAAGACCCAAGCACTGCCTATTATCTTTGTGAGCATTGCGCATGCTGTATTGAAAATAATCAACTCGATGATATGGAGCTTGATGCCCGCGCCGTGTGGATCTGTGAAAACACCGGGGTTCGTACTGTTAACTACATCGATTTTTATGATGCTGATGGCAACGATATCACCACGCCTGCCAATATCTCAATTCATGTTTGGTCGGGTTACAACTCGCTAAATAGCTGGGCAAAGCTGGTTACCGAGTTTTACAAAGCCAAAGGTGATCGCGAGAAGATGCAAACCTTTGTTAATACCAAGCTGGGCTTGCCTTGGGATGAAGATAATGGCGAGCGCTTAGAGTGGGAAGATCTCGCAAGACGCCGCGAAATGTACCCTGATAACAAGCTACCCGAATGGGTGGTTTACTTAACGGCCGGTATCGATACCCAAGATGATCGCTATGAAGGGCGCGTTTGGGGATGGGGGGCAGGTAAAGAGTGCTGCTTAGTCGATAGATTCATTCTTAACGGCGACCCTGCAAGCCAAGTGCTACTCGATAAAGTCAGTGAGCGATTGCAAAAAAGCTATATTCGCGCCGATGGCGTTCGTTTGGATCTGGGCATAGTAGCTTGGGACTCGCAAGGCCATTACACCGATACCGTTTACTCAATGAGTAAAAAGCTTGGGGTAATGAAAGTGATCCCCATTCAAGGCGCAAACGTCTACGGCAAACCTATTGCCAATTTCCCCAGAAAGAAAAATCGTAAAGGCGTGTATTTGACTGAGGTCGGTACCGACAACGCCAAAGAGTTGATCATGTCGATGCTACGTATCGCGCCAGATCCTCATGTTCGTAAGCCTGGTGCCATTCATCTGCCGCTAAACAAGTCTATTTGTGACGATGCAGAACTGCAGCAGTTAACGGCTGAGCGCAAAATTCCTGTGCGCCGTAATGGTCGCATTGTGTATCGCTGGGATGCTGGCAAACGCCGCAATGAATCACTCGATTGCCTAGTGTATGCGATGGCCGCGCTTTACATCGCACAAGAGCGCTTTGGGATCGACTTAGAGCAACTGGCTAAAACCACGGTTGCCGCCAACGACACTGAACAACAAACGGCTCAATCCGAGTCAATTAAAGCCCATTCAGAATCACGCAGCGACTCAACAAATAGTTGGCTTGGTGACACGGGCACAGGAGGTTGGCTATGAGCCAAGCGCTCGCACAAAAAATGATAGATGCCTACATCGCGGCAGAGCTTGATGTATTAGACGGTAAAACCGTGACAGTTAACGGCAAAACCATGGGCAGTGAAGATCTGCCCGCAATTATAGCGGGGCGTAAAGAGTGGGAGCGCCGCTTAAATGCGTACTCAAGCCCGAATGCTGGCTTTGGCCAAGCGCAGTTTTAATCATAGTTTGCGGTTAAGGAATATTCATGAGCTGGTTAAATAACGCTATCGCCCAAGTATCGCCTAAGTGGGCGTTAAGTCGAGAGGCCGCAAGGCAAAGCTACGACTCCATAAAAGGCTATGAGGCGGCAAAAGCAAGCCGAACTCACAAGGCTAACAAAGAAGCCCGTGGTGCTAATCAAGCGGTATTCGCTGCAGGTAAAAGCCTGCGTGAGCAAGCGCGCTGGCTTGATGAAAACCACGATTTAAGCATTGGCATACTCGACCGAATGGAAGAGCGAGTAATTGGGGCCCAAGGGATTGTAGTTGAGCCGCAGCCCCGTGATCTAGAGGGCAATATTCTCGATGATCTTGCCAATGAGCTACAGCGCCGCTTTGGTAACTGGTCATTAAAGCCCGATGTCACCAGCCGTTATTCGCGCCCAGAACTTGAGCGCTTAGCACTGCGCACCGCTTTACGTGATGGTGAGGTGTTCGGTCAGCACATATTAGGCCGAGTGCCGAAGCTTATTCACCCTAACGAGCAAGGCACTCCCTATTCAATTGAGGCGTTGGAGCCTGACTTTGTGCCGTTTGAGTTAAACGATGTGGCTAAGCGTATTCGCCAAGGGTTAGAGGTTAACGCTTGGGGGCAGGTGGTTAACGTGCATGTGTTGCTTGATCACCCCGCAGACAAGCAAGGGTTTCGGCATAAAACTAAAGCAATCGCAAAATCAAAGATGCTGCACTTAGGCTTGTTTAAGCGCCTACATCAACTGCGCGGCATTAGCATGTTTCACGGCATTATGACCCGTCTTGGCGATATTAAAGATTATGAAGAATCAGAGCGAGTCGCGGCAAGAATATCGGCAGCACTAGCCTTTGTGATCAAGCGTGGTTCTCCTGAATCGTATGATTTGGGCGGTTCTAAAACTCAAGATATTAAATTTAGTCCAGGCATGACCACCACATTAGCGCCTGGTGAAGATATCGACACCTTAGAGTCTAATCGCCCCAACGTTCATTTAGTCGATTTTCGTAACGGTCAGCTAAAAGCTGCAGCTGCTGGTACCCGTGGCAGCTATTCATCGATATCGCGTGATTATAAGGGCAGCTACTCAAGCCAGCGGCAAGAGCTTGTTGAGCAGGACGAATCAAACCGCATCATGCAGCAATGGTTCTGTGCTGGTTGGTCGCGGCCTGTTTTTCGTAACTGGCTCAAGATGGAGCAGCTAAACAAGGTTGATCCGCTAATACTGCCTGATGATCTTGATATAAACACCCTGTTCGATGCTGTGTATTACGGTCCCACTATGCCGTGGATTGACCCGCGCAAAGAAGCGCAAGGTTGGGAGGCGATGATAGCCGGTAATGCAGCAACTGAGGCTGAGTGGGCTCGCGCTCGTGGCCGTAACCCTGCGGAAGTAAAACGCCAGCGTAAACGCGAGGTGGAATACAACCGCGAACATCAAATGGTCACCGATAACGACCCCGATCCCACACTTGGAGAATCTAACAGTGAAGAAAATAGCACAAAGCAAAATGCTAGCAACAACGCTCGCCGCGCTCGCCGTCAACAGCGTGCTGATCGCGCCGCAAGGGATGGCGAGTCCGGCAATTAATAACGAGTCAGTACCCAATAAAAATTGGTATGAGTTAAAAGCGCAGAACGGCCACGCCGAGATCATGATTTACGATGAAATTGGTGGTTGGGGGGTAACGGCTAAGCAGTTTGCTCGTGATCTTCAAGCACTTGGCAAAGTGTCATCTATTACCGCTCGCATCCATAGCCCCGGAGGTGATGTGTTTGAGGGGATGGCGATATACAACATCATTAAGGGGCATCCCGCGCAAAAGGTATGTCGTATCGATGGGCTTGCAGCATCAATGGCCTCGGTTATTGCTATGGCGTTTGATGAGGTCGTTATGCCTGAAAACGCGATGATGATGGTGCATAAGCCGTGGGGCGGCACTTTGGGCGATGCTGATGATATGCGCAAGTATGCCGATCTGCTTGATAAAGTTGAGAGCAATCTTGTTGGTGCTTATGCTCAAAAAACAGGGCTTAGCGATGATGAACTGCACTCTTTACTTGCTAGTGAAACATGGCTCACTGGCCGCGAAGCGCTCGAACAGGGCTTTGCCGATACCGTAACCGATCCGCTGCAGATGGCAGCATCACTAAGCTCAAAACGACTTAAGGATTTTACCAATATGCCTGAAGCTCTAAAAAATCTGTTTGCACCGCAAGGCAATGCGCCTAGTGCAACAACACCCGTTGCCGCAACTCCTGCGCCAGCATCGGCACCAGCTGCTATTCACCCGCCGTCACAAGCGGATATTACCGCGGCTGCAGCTACCATGAACAAAGAACGGATTGACGGTATTAATGCCGCGTTCAATGCGTTCCCGCAACTGGGGGAACTAAAAAACAGCTGCATTGCTGATGCAACGATTAACGCCGAGTCTGCTAAAGATAAAATCCTAGCATCACTTGGCCAAGGCACAGCTCCAGCAGGGGCACAACCACAAAGCGCTATCATTCACGTTGGTAACGGTAACTTAGTTGGCGACTCGATTAGCGCACATTTGATGGCTAAGGCGGGTCATGGTGAACGCCAAGCTGATAACGGCTATGCCAGTTATAACTTAAAAGAGTTAGCGCGTGCATCACTGCAAGATCGCGGTATTGGCATTGCTGGCCTAAACCAAATGCAGATGGTGGGCTTAGCATTTACCCATGATTCATCTGATTTCGGCAATATCTTGCTTGATGTGGCGAATAAGTCAGTGTTGTTAGGCTGGGAAACCGCACAAGAAACATTTGAACGCTGGACCAAGAAGGGTCAGCTTGGCGACTTTAAAGTCTCTAAGCGTGTTGGGCTTGATGAACTTGGCAGCTTGCGCGAAGTGCGCGCCGGAGCTGAATATAAGTATGTCACCTTGGGTGATCACGGAACAGATATTGCGCTGGCCACTTACGGCGAGATTTTCTCAATTACTCGCCAGTGCATCATTAACGATGATATGGATATGCTCACCTCTATCCCGATGAAGATGGGCTCTGCGGCTAAAGCCACTGTTGCCGATCTGGTTTACGCTATTTTAACCAAAAACCCGAATATGGGCGACGGTAAAGCGCTATTTCACGCTGCTCATGGCAACTTAGGTACGGGCGCACCAGGCGTTGACTCGTTAAGCGCATTGGCTGAGTTGATGGAGAGCCAAACAACGGGTGGCAAGCATCCTCGTGCACTTAATATCATGCCTGAGTTTGTGCTAGTGCCGCCAAACCTTAAGCGCTCTATTACGCAGATCATCAAATCAAGCTCTGTTAAAGGTGCCGATGTGAATGCTGGCATTGCTAACCCCATTCAAGATTTTGCCGAAGTTATCTCTGAGGCGCGTCTTGGCCAGCATAGTAAAGAAGAGTATTACCTTGCTGCCGGGCAGGGCCGTGACACGATTGAAGTCGCTTATCTCGACGGTATCGATACGCCTTATATTGAGCAGCAAGATGGCTTTAGTATCGATGGTGTGGCGACTAAGGTTCGCATCGATGCGGGTGTGGCACCGCTTGATCACCGCGGCCTAGCCAAATCTACGGGTAAGCCAGCGTAAAAAACAATTATCAATCAACAATTAAAACCGCTCTTTGTGTTTAACGCACAAGGGCGGTTTTTCATTTGTATCTTTCAATCTTGATTTAGGAATAACGCAATGAATAATCATATTTGTGACGGCAACACTATCGACCATACGCCGACCGCTGATGTTGCAAGCGGTGCACCGACGCTAATTGGTAAGCTTGTTGCTATAGCGTTGGGTAATGTAGCGGCAGATACCGAGGGCACCTTTGTCACCACGGGTGTATTTGAGCTGGCAAAAGTTGAGGCTGATGATATCGGCCAAGGCACACAGGTGTATTTAAAGGCTGATGGCAATATTACCTCAACGGCATCGGGTAACACCTTAGCGGGTAAAGCATGGGCCGCGGCTGGTAACCCATCGCTTACCGTATGGGTAAAAGTGAATGCCTAGCGTGGCAACTCACGCTGCTAACCAAAGGTTTGTTCGTAAGCTCGGGCGAGCCTTTAATAAGCTGGCGACGCCTTGCCAGTTTATTAGTCATTCAGGCAAACCACCATTTGATCGCGGCGTTAACCTGCAGCAAGCCCAGCGTGACGACAGTTCAGAGTATGTAGTCGAAGCGGTTAAGCTTGCTGAGTTTTTAAAAGCTGATGGTAGCGTGAACTGTGATGACCGTTTTGAGTTAGCCGGCCAACAGTACGTGCTCACTCAGCTGTATGAAACTGATGAAATAACGGTGAGCTTTGTTTATATCGAGTTCTAGCGGGTTAGTCGGTGGGCATTATGTGGCTTGATACTACGGGTTTTGCTGCTGTAACCAAAGAGCTTAAGCGCATGCGTCAGGCGCAAGCGCCGGCGATTGCCAGAGCGGTTAGTGATACGGCTGCATTTGGTAAGCAGTTAGCCATTGATGAGATTTACAGTAAGTATGGCTTTAAATCAAAATCGTATATTGAACAAAACTTTAGCCTTAGCATTAATCCTAAAACCTTAACCGCCCATATTACCGCTCGCTATCGGCCAAGCTCACTAACGCGTTTTGCAACGCCAAAGTATCGAGTTGGCAAGCGTTCGCAGCGCGTCAATAGCGGCCAGGTTGTGAGGTCAATTCGCAATCAACCAACTTGGTTTAAAGGGGCGTTTACCTTTATCGGTAAAAACGGTAATCAGGTGATGTACTCCCGTAGGCAGGGCGATAACAGTTGGCGCAGTTTTAAAGAGGCTAAAGCTCAAGGTGTTAAAGCCTTATATGGTCCATCAGTGGGTCATAGCTTTGCTTACATGCGTGTTGATCTGGAAGCGCCAATTATTGCGCACTTGCGTAAACGCTATAACCAGCAAGTTAAATGAACCTCGCCATAAACCTCCAATAACGAGTAAACATCATGATTAACGCTATTTTAAGCCGTTTAAAAATGGTTGACGGCGCGACTGTGCGCGAGGGTTTCTATGCTCAAGGTTTAGCAAAAGAGCAGTGTTTTATCTTCTTGCAGCCCTACACCGATGGGTTCAGTGCGGTAAATGGCCGCGATAAATACCGTGATGACTTGGCGCTACAAATTGTTGCGGGGGTAACGCTTAGTCGGACCGAAACCCCAACAGCGGATCTAATAAACCTAGTGCGAAATATAAGAAGCTCTTTTTATAAAGATCAACGTGACATTAGTAAACCTGATTGGCTTAAAGGTGTTGCGCTTATCGGCTTTAAAGAGAGTGAACCTTGTAAATACATTATGCCCGAAGCCCATGAAAAACATGGCTTAGCGGTGATCACCCTCTCAATAACTCAAACCGTAGAATTTGGAGAACAACTATGAGCGAAACCGTAACCGAGAGCTATATTGGCTCTGGCATTGTGTATGCGGATGGCCGCGATGTAGGTAATGCCTCTGGCGTTAAAATAGACATTGAGCAAGAAACTAAGTCCTTGCCTAATTATCGTGGTGGCGGCGGTAACGCTGCCGAAGTGACTAAAGTTAAGGCGGTAAAGTTATCGTTAACAATGAATGACTTTAGCAACGCTAATATGGCGTTAGCTTTGCGCGGAAAGGTAGATGTTGTCACCGCAGAAGCTATTACCGATGAGGTGCTCACTGCAGTGCTTGATGGTTTATGTGATACCAACAAAATGATTGATCTGGCGATTGCGCCAGTGGTTAAGAGCGATGATGATGCAACGACTTTTGATGTGAATGTCGATTATGTTGTCAGTGCTGGCGGTATTCGTCCATTAAGCAGCGGCAACATCACAGCGGATCAAGTATTAAAAGTGAGTTACACCTCAAAAGCCGGTAATGCTCTGCAAGCTTTAGTTGAGTCAGGCAAAGAGCTAAAAGTAGTGATTGACGGTGTGAACGATGCTACCGGTAAGCCGTGGACACTTAAGTTTTACAAGTGGAAGCCTAGCCCTACATCAGGCTTAGATTTGATTGGTGATGACTTTGGTTCATTCGATATCGAGGGCGGCGTGCTTGCTGATTCGAATATTGTTGCCTCGGGTAAGTCAAAGTTCTTTGTACGTAGCGCGGCCTAATTACTCATTAATAGTGTAGGTCTGCAACTCAAGGTCGTTACCGCTTAAAGGTGGTAACGGCCTTTTTATTAAGCCAGCAAAGGAGCGTTTTAGATGAGCTTTAAAGATCAAGTCATCAATTTGGTCATCAAGGGTAAAGACCTTTTTTCATCTGAGGCGAAGAAATCAGAACAGGCACTAGCGGGTTTAGCCCAGCAAAGTGAAACCTTAAGCGAGCGGCTACAGGAGCTCGAAGATCTACAGGGCTCAATTGGTGCAATCGATGAGCTGACACGCTCCATTGGTAAGGGCGAGAAAGCCTATGGTGACAACAGCGTAGCGCTAGATAAGCTAGTTAAAGAGCAAAAACAGGCTATTTCGGCTGTTAAAAAGCTCGATACAGCCCATAAAGCGGCGTCCTCTCAAACTGATAAAACGGAGCAAGAATATAAGCAAGCCAAGGTACAATTGGCGCAGTATGAACAACAAATATTATCGGCTAAAGCCAGTGTTGATAAGTTATCGACGGAACAGAAAAAGGGCAGTCAGGCCAGTAAAGAACAGGCCATAGCATTAAGCAAAGCCAGTACGGATCTAAAGCAACTAGAGCAAGCGCAAACCTCAACCGCCCAGAGTGCCAAGCAGTTATCTACTGCGCTAGATAGCCAGCGCCGTGAATTAGTTGAGATTGCAGTAGCCTCCGATGAAGCTGCCCGTAAAAAAGCCGACTACACACTAAAAGTAAAACATGCTCGTAGTGAGCTCAATAAGCTAGCGACAAGCCTGAGTAAAAACAAAACCGAACTCGAGCAGCAAACCAATAAGCTCACCAAAGCCGGCTACTCGATGGATAAGCTGGCCGATGCCAGTAAAGAGCTAAAACAGCAACAGGCTGCAGCACAAACCGCGCTATCAAGCGTTAATAAGCAACTTTCCCGCCATGACAAATTACTAACCGAGTCAAAAAAATCAGCCAATGACTTTAGCGGTAGCATCAAATCAGCGACGGGATCACTGGTGGCGATGGCAGGGGCATATATTGGTGTTGATAGGCTATGGGAAAGCCTAAAAGGCATTCTGACCGCGGGTGATGATGCGCAGTCATTTTCTGTGAAAATGACTGCGATGATGGGCTCGATTGCCAGTGGCGAGCAGGCAGTGGCTTGGATTAAAGAGTTTGCTAACAATACCGGGACCAAGCTTGAAAGTGTGCAAAATGCCTTCTCAGCGTTAAAGACTTTTGGTATTGACCCAATGAACGGCTCATTGCAGTCGATGGTTGATTACAATGCGCGATTAGGCGGTAGCCAAGAAAAGCTTGAGGGCATTATTCTTGCCGTTGGCCAAGCATGGGCTAAGCAAAAGCTGCAGGGCGAAGAGATCTTGCAGTTGGTTGAACGTGGCGTTCCAGTATGGGACTTGCTTGAAAAGGTCACCGGTAAAAACGTTACGCAGCTGCAAAAGTTAAGTGCCAGTGGTCAGCTAGGCCGAGAGACAATAAAAGCGCTGTATGATGAAATGGGTAAACAGGCCAACGGCCAAGCGTCGAAAAGCCTCGATAGACTCAGCGGTCAAATTAATCTTATCTCAAATAAGTTTGAAGAGTTTAAGCGCATTATTGCCGATTCTGGTGTGTACCAGGTGGCGATTGATTTTCTTAAAGACTTAAATTCTCAGTTTGATCAGCTCAATCAAGACGGAAAAATAAAATCCGCAGCAGAAGATATAAGCCAATTCTTTTCAGCGATGATCCGCGACTCTGGCTCTAGTCTTAAGGCAGTACTTGAGAACATTACTGCTTTTACCACTGCACTCAATGTCATTTCTGGTGGTATTCGTCTGTTTTGGAATGGTATAAGCGCGGGAGTCTCTACTTTAGCGGCTGCGGTGACGTTGTCGCTAGCGCAGATGATGGAGGGTTTTGCCAAGCTGCATGAGTTTATTGGTGCAGATCAATTAGCTGCCAATGCGCGTGAAGCCGCTGCGGCGCTGCAGATCATTAGCGATGCGTATGTGGCGCAAGTTGAGCAAGATGGTAAAGACGTTCGCGCTGCCTGGCAGCAGATAACTGGCGAAGTTGAGCAAGCAGCGACCAAAGCATATAGCAAAATGTCTGCCAATGCTGATAAGTCAGCAGATGAGCAAGTTAAGTCCGTTACCAAGGTTATCAGCGCCCAAGACAAACAAGCTGCAAGTATCAAAGCGCTGCAACTGACAATGTCTAAGGCTGGCATTGAAACCATCAAAATACTCAAAGAGCAAGAGGCCTCAGCCCGTAAAACGTTTAAGCAAGTTAAGCAAGGCGCTAAAGATGGCGTTGTTTCAACTTACGAACTAAACCAAGCATTCTTAAAATATGCAGAGGCTGCAGTTGAGGCCGCTGCAGCAAGTGATACCCAAGTCGATGCTAGTATTCGCCAGCAAGCCGCCGCCCTTGGCTTATCTGGTGATCTGCAGCAAGTCATAGAACAGTATCAAAGGCTGAAAGAGACACAGGCCGACTTTGACAATCAAACCCAGCAAAACATGGATCAAACCCAGCAAAGCATCCAAAAGTCGGCAGATGCGACAACAGGTTACGGTACTACGATAGAGAATACCGTAGGAATGGTGACAAAAAGCGCAGAACAGGCTGGCACAGCTCTGTCTGGGGTCGCTGAGTTTTTCACCGCCTATTTAAAAGGGATAACCGATGGTATTGCTGAGTTAAGCGAAGGGGCTACGGTTTACTTTAAAAACATGCTTTATCATCAAAATAAACTACTTGATGATTCGAGCGAGTTAGAAAAAGCGACACAGCAATATAAAAGTCTCACTAACGAAATTAGAGATCTGGAGAATGTGCTCGCAAAATCCATCGATTTTACTGGCATAAGTACCTTTGCCCGCAAAGCTGAAATCGCAGGAAAGAAAACTGAGGCGGCTTACCAACGACAACGAATGGAGCTGCTTGAACTCGTAGAGGCGTTAGAGGCCACCGGCGGAGCCAGTATTGAGCTGGTTCGCAAAGCCGAAAGAGCGGCTGAATCGCTAGAGTTGGTGAATGAGCAAGATATGGGGACCCTCACATCTGCTATTGATAGCGCTACAGATAAGATGGATGCGCTACGCGGTAGTGCGCAAGACACTCTCTCATCACTGAAAGACGAGCTCGATAGCCTGCAGGGGAACGATAAAGCTATCGAGCAACGCGAGTATGATCGCCAGTTAGCTGAGCTGAAAGAGCAACTTAAGCAGGCTCAGATCAGCGGTGATAAGAATATGATTGCCGACTTGTTAGAGTCTGAACAGATCTTAAAGCGAGTGCATCAGATGAAGATGGACGAGTTTAAGGCCCAAGAAAATGCTAATAAATCCAGTGCCGAGCAGGTAACTGCAGAGCAAAACGCCCAAGCAAGCAAGACCAGTCAACCAAGTGAGCCGGCAACCTCATATAGTGCCCCTCCGCCCGTACCCATTACGCCTACGCAAAATTCAACCACCTCGGCAGTGTTAGTGCTGCAGGTGGGAAATAAGCAGTTTGACACACAGACTAAAAAAACCATTTTGGCTGAATTGATGGCTGAAATAGAGAGACAGCAGCAATTAGGGGCGTAAGCCTACACATCGAGTTAACGCCGAGGTTTTCATGCAAGTCATTGACACCATTCAACCCAAATTGCAGCAGCTTATTTGGTTAAATCGCAACAACCAAAAAAAGGTGTTGGCTAACTCTAAGCGAGCCAGTAACGGCGCGCTAATTGTTAATCAAACGCTGATACCATCGGGCTTACCCATTGAACTCGGTACTAAAGATAGCGGCTTAGATAGAGCAGATTTTGAAGCGCTACAACAGCATAACGCCACAGTGTTAACTGCATTTACCTTAAAACTTGATAACGAAACTATGCAAGTGATTTGGGATAACAGCGGCGATGCGGTGAGCGGCATTGACTTGTTTGATCAAGTCAGTGGCTTTGACCTGGTCACTAACGTGGTATTACGATTTTTAACAGTGTGAGCAAACTATGACAATTACCCGTAACGATTTAAAAGTGTTTAAACCCGAGCTACTTGGTTCAAGCGATGAGGCTGGCGGCTTACGCACTAAAAATGCGATTGAATCAGGCAAGCTCAATGAACTGTTTAGCGCAATCTCTGATATTGACCATGCACAATCGGCTATCGATATCGCCAAGTGTTATCCGGCACTCGATACTAACAACACCAGTACCTTGCTCGATGGCCATATCTTTATTAGCGAGCCGCCAAGTGATCCGCTGGTGTCCTTAATGTTGGTTGAATCTGACTTGCTAACAGACGCCGATAGAATGACTGACATGAAAGAGATCATTGAGTCAGGCGTGACAAGTGGTCGATTAATTCGTGATGGAGGACCGGGCTTTTTGCTTAATCAAAATTCGTTTTCAGCCGACTATTTGCAATCAAGCACCTTGTTTAATGGCCGTGAATATTGGAAAACCACCACATTAAGCCCCGGTACTGTTATCGCGATCAGTGTCGAATATTCTGGTAATGAAGTGGGTGAATGGCCGCGTAAAACGCATTTTTGTAAAGTGGTGTCAGCAACAGCCAGCACTGCCAGTCACTCGGGAGGCGTTCGCTTTGAGCCTGCTATCCCTTTTGCAACCCCAGATCCAAACCAAGGCGTGAACGGTGAAAGTCGCTGTACTAAATTGCGCTTTGTTAATGCCGTTTCACCGTTGGTATTTCACGGTGTAGCAAGACTAACGGCAGCGGCCTCGGCTAAAAGCGTGGCGGTTGATAGCACTAAAGCGTCACTGTTACCCGCTATCATCACCGAAGTCCCTAAGCCGGGTAATACCATCACAGGCGGTAGTGAAGATGGCGGTGATCTTACAGCCAGCCAAGTGTTTGATAAAACACTAACCCAACCGAGTATTGAGGGCACTTTTAGTTACGTATTTACCACCCCTGATGTATTAGATGATCCTGATGGCTTAATCGCTATTTCATTGCTGCCAACAGGGAGCTTTAGAAGTTCGAATCAAGTGCAGTCCGTCACCATCGGCGTGGGGAACATTACAGTCACGCTTACTTCATTTGCTCATACGCACATTAACGACAATATCACTCTGCGTTACAAATCATCTTACCGTTACGCGATTTACCAAAGCAGTGCAGCGTTCCCCAGTGAGAAACAATTAACGGTTGGTACCATTAAAGGCGCGGTGGTGTTCGATGATAGTAACTATCCAAGCCAAGAGGTGTATGAGCGCGCAGGTGAAACCACAGGCAAGCTATATGATGGCGTTGAGCTGTTAGCCACCGTCGATTACATCACTGGTGATATAACTAAGCACAATGTTAGCCGTGGCACGTTCACTCTGACTTATGCGGGGTTAGTTGAGTCTAGTAGCGTAGTGGCCGCAGGTGACACCACAGTATCATTTCAACTTTCAGCAAACGAACCCAAGCTAAACACCTTCTATCTGCAAGTTGAGCGCATATCAGATAGGGCCATTGTTAGCGCGAGTGCAGATAACAACGGCGTAGTGACTGGCGCAGGTATTAGCGGCACCATCACCAACGGCTTAGTTGAGCTGCTTTTTACTAACGCAGTGGACTTAACGACCTTGCGCTATGACATTACCGAGCAATATCGGCAGCTACCGCCTGCCGAAATCTATGGTTTAAATCCGCTGCGTATTCCCAATGAGGGCATTGTTGATATTTATCGGCAATGGGGAACGGTTGCGCTGCAGCATACTCAATACCAACCCATTTCAGCCCCTGCAGTAGGGCAAAGCAAAAACATTCGTGCAGGGGCGCGTTTTACTGATATTACCGATGCCAATGGCGCTAGCCTTTGGACGCCAACCGATGAACATTTCACGGTAAACAAAGAGGCGGGCATGGTAACGTTAAACAGTGACTTTAGCGGTTTTACCGCGCCATTTGTCCTCAGCGATACCATTGGCGAATTGGCCTTGGTCGCCGTGGTTAACGATGCTGAATTACTGCTTTCAAACGAGTTAACTCAAGAGTACCCAATCAACTCGACCGTGGCCAGCGTGCAGATTTTAGGCGACTTGCAAGCCCGAGTTGGTCCCGTTCGCGATATGACCGCCTGGTCTAACAATTGGGCGTTAGACGGCGCACCCGCAACGGGAAATCTCAACAGCGTCGATTTTCCAATTGAAGTCAGCAATGACACCGCCGTCAACGAAGAGTGGGTATTACTGTTCACCTCAGAAAGTGCGTTTAGATGCATTGGTCAACGTCTTGGACAAATAGCCACAGGTGACACCATAAACGACTTTGCCCCGATTAACCCTCTCACTAATAGCCCGTTCTTTATCATTCGAGCTGCGGCATTCGGGGGCGGCTGGAGTGCAGGCGAAGCGCTGCGGTTTGAGACTATCGCCTCAGCTCAGCCGGTAATGGCATTAAGAACGGTGCAAGCAGGCCATAGCCAAGTCACCACCGATAAAGCGGTACTTTCGTTCCGTGGTAATGAATCATAGAAACATTTAATAGTCAGTCTAATTTAGTTAATTAAAATAAGGATTTTAAACATGGGATTACCAGCCAGAATTTATCGTTGGGATGATGAGGGGGCTCCAACAGTGGTAAGGGATACTCGGATGTCCGATATTATAAGTCTTTTAAAAAAATGTTTGATTGAAGGTTATGGTGAAAAAGAGGGGTTAGGCTGGTCACTAGCTTTTGATGATCCAGCCAACTTGAAAGTTGCATTTAGAAATTCAACC
>NZ_JAKIKR010000007.1 GCF_023284025.1 Shewanella abyssi
GGATGGCGATGAGTTTGCCAGTAATATCTCAAGGCTAATAAGGTGCGTTGTGGTAGAGGGATTAACCTGTCCTTACCGCCTTTAGCATTACGAATATGTACCTGCATCATCCGCGAGTCTATATCACCGACTTGCAATGAAATGGCCTCACCGAGGCGCAAACCCATACTGTATATGGTCAGAAAACAGACCTGATATCGCAACTTATGTGTGAGACTTATAACGATGGCAACTTCAGTTGGGGTTAGGATATCGGGCAGTCGGTTGACCTGTGGAGGCTTAACAATGCTGAGCCACTCCCAGTTTTGGTTAAGCACATATCGATAGAAAAACTGCAAACCGTTACGGTCGAGCTTAACGGTGCTCCATGAGTGTGATGCTATCAGCTGGGCGAAGTAGCCCTTCAAATCATCGGTAGTGAGGTTGTCAGGACAGCGGTCAAAGAAGGCGGCAATACGCCGCAGCGCACGGCTGTATGCATCGATGGTTGCAGGTCGCTTGCCTTGTAGTGTTAAGTTGGTAAGATGTTGTTCATAAAGAGAATCAAAGCGGTGTTGTTCGAATGTGTCCATGATAATACTCCTAGTAATAAAGACCTAACTGGGTCGGTACTAGTAAGTATTTAGGATGGGAGATAGAGATGGCTTTTATCTTTTCTGCCGCAGAGCGGCTTCGTTCAACAAGCCAATCAAAGTGGACAAATAACAGCTTGGCTTTTGTTCACTTCGTTCACTTATTTTAGCCAACAATTTTTTGCCTCTTAACGAGGCGTTACCGCATATACGTTTGCCATATTTCCCTTAATGAAATTCATCACTCCAAGAGCTTTAGCTCTAAATCGTTTATGTCCAGAAATGAGCTAGACGCTACTCTGAACTCGCTGGCAGATCATCTGCTGTGGAACGTGCAAGCTTCTGAAAAAGGGATTTTTCAGCAGAGCCTACATGGAGGTATTCACGGCGGCTTGCAAAGGAACATAGTGGATGAGCTGCTTTCCATCATACAGTAGATGTTTTAGGTAATGGCACTAGATCCCGGCCCAGAAGCCTTGCCGGGATGACTCCCAATTATTCCCAAGTTGTTCTGCTAAGCTAGCTTGTTTTATCCACAAATGAGTTAGCGGCTCCTTCGGTCATCTGTGATCACCAAACGATTATGTCGTACCTTAACTACCAAGCGACGGCCCTGCTGCTTGATTTAAGCTATTTCTTTTAGCGCCGCAAACGACTGACATTGCCTTTATTTGAAAGCATTCGCCAAAACTTTAAATAAGAAGACCGCGTTAATCTCCCTTTCCCCTTATCCTTAGCTTGTTGTTGCTGGCTAAAACGCTGCTGCCAGCGAGAAAACAGCAGTGCTTCTGTTAAATCACTTCTTACTGAGTCTTTGACCTTACTCGTTGCTGAGTTGATTTTTGAGTTAACGTCAAGACTTTGCTCTGATTGGCACAATAGGCTCACTTCAGCGTTGAATGTCGGCCTGTGGTTTTTGTTAGTGTTGTGCCAATACAGGTATTGCTCAACTCGGCGGCAGCGTTTTTGCAAAAGCGAAAACATAAAGAGTACGATAACCGGCAGTTGCTGCCTGTTAAAACGCTGTTTGACCCATCTCAATGAATAAACCAACACAGCCAGCAGAGTGAACAGTAGTAAGCCAGCTGCCCAATAAGCTTTGATGAAGCTCAATGGTGTATGGGATATGCTCCACGACTGCCCTTCTGCCTTAAGTTCAACCAGCTTTTGAGCGTCAGTATTCCACCAGTAAAATGACAGCTCGGGTAAACTCACCTCACCACTTTGCTGCACTATATAAGTTTGTTGATAGATTTTACTAGCACTAAAATCACCGCGATACTGTCTATCCTCACTATTGACTGGACCTAAATAGCCTTGAAGCATCTCAGTTTGATATAACGGAAAATCAGGAAACAGCATTGCACTGCTTTCAGTGGCTTTTATTGTCAATGTACGCGTAATAGCGTCACCTATTTTTAGCTGTGTTCCTAACTTAGGGGTTAGTTTTTGCTCAAAAGTCACTTTAGGCGCCGCGATCCAGTTTGCCGTCGTCGATAGCCTTTCGTCCGGCAAAGCCACCTTAAACGTCTGCGCCTCGGTATATAGCGTTCCTTTTATTGTCGAACTCGGTGTATCGGCAATATTCACCGCAACGGCAATCACGGGGACGGTGAATAAGCCAGTGGACTGTGGATATAATGTTAGCTGCCACTCCTGCACCGACCATGTTGTACCATTGATGCGCTCGGTGGAATTATTAGCCAGCTTTTTGCGTCTAAGGACGATGGTATCTTTGACGTCAAAAGTCGCTATTTGCGCCCCACCACCAAACCAGGTATCGGTCCATATTTGTATATAGAGATCGACTTGCTGTTGTGGCGATACCACTGTGGTGGGTGACAGTCGTGTTTTTACCTTTAGCTTTCCAGCCTGTTGCAGTTCATTCACCGTGCTTGGAGCAACAACCAGCTGAACATTCTGACTTTCATCCATAGCGCTACTTGCCCAGCTAAAATTAAACACACTGCTGGAAACAAACATCGCAGCGATAAGTAACAACCACGCGCTGGCAATAGCCACTATTTTAACTAACGATCTCAGTGAAGCTGTAATTGGAAATAAGCTATCCAATGGCTCATTCGACAGAAATTGGACATGTTTATTGGCTAACATGGAAAATAACCTCCTATTCATTTGAAGTCGACTGCTTAGAAATGGCGTGTTTACGTTGATTGAGTTGTAAGCTGAACTTGGTGGCAAGAAAACGCCTCGGATCGCCCTCTACCCGTTTCATCCAAGCTTGGGTTAACGCATCATCCCCAAGGAGTTGCTCAGCAGTGTATGTTTGTTGTACTAACATTTCAGCAGATACTTTCTCTTCAGCCCCGTCACTCGTTTGCGGCTCGTCACCAAGCTCTTTTGAAGCTTCATTCTCGGTATTGGCTTGGCTTTCACTTTGACGGTTTATATCGTCAATAAGCTTTTGTAGTTTCTGTAGATTGGATTGTGCGGGCACAAACGATGGATATTGCTGCACCACTTGTCGGTAGAGCTGCCGAGCAGCAATATACTCCCGTTGATGCGCAAGCGCGTTGGCTGCGCCAAATAGCGATTCTGCGTTATCAGAGCGCATAAAGTAGATCTGCGCCTTCTTAAAGTCTTCTGCCATATAAAAAGCCGTTGCTTTCCATAACGGATCGGTAAACTTTGCCGCTGCTTTTACATACTGCCCTTTGGCAAAGTACATTTGACCTTGTTGTTCTGGGGTAAGCCACGCGTTGTACCAGGCATTGACGAGTCGCTGCTGGATCTTTTCCACACCTTTAAGCTCAGTTTCAGCGGCTACAACGGCCACAGCGTTGCTGGAAAATACAGCCTGTACCGCGAGGCCACTAGCAAGACTTGGCTGTGGCGTGGACAACATCAATAGACCGACAAAACACCACTGCACGGTCCAACCTTTACGAAACCACAGCAAAAAGATGGCTGCCAGCACAAACACCAGTGGGTAGCTCATCTCTTTCCATGGCTCTGCACTGTCACTGTTAATGATGAGGTTACGCGCTATTTCACGATTGATACTGCTCACATCACTTTTGTCGACACTAATTTGTTGGTAGTGACCACCAGCTGCAATCGCTAATGCTTTGAGCTCATCGTATTGAAATGCGATGTCTGCCGCTCCCTCTTCATCACCGCTACCAAGAATGATCAGCTGCAATGGCGGCCGGAGACGTTGACTCTCAGCTCCCAAGTTGTCCGATCCCAGATTATCTGGGACCATTTTTCTAGGCTGCTTGAAGTAGTCAATGATCGCTTGTGCGCTGTCGCTACCAAGACCATCGGTTATCCAAAGCACACTAGCCGCAGCTAAGGGCTGATCGTCGTTAAGTAGTTTGTCGATCTCCACTAAAGCATATTCAGCAAACTTACCTTTACGTGGCATCACTTTTGGCGAGATGGCGTCTAATAGCGGTAGGAATACCGCCTCATCTTTTGTCAGTGGCATGGCAATATGGGCACTGCCGGAATAGACAATGAGCGCTGTGGTGCCGCCTTCTCGCAGTGCTAACAGATCCGCTATTTTTTGTTTTGCACGTTGCAGTCTTGATGGCTGTAGATCGGTTTGCAGCATAGACTCTGACACATCAAGCAATATGATGAGTGGCGCATTGTCTTCACCGAAAGGTGATGCTTGCCGCTGCCAAGTGGGCCCGGCTGCGATAATCATTGCTAAGCTAAAACCAAGCGCCCAAAAAGTAACAGGCAGGCGTGTGCGCCAACTGGCATCGCCAATTTTAAGGGCTTTTTCAAGATGGGCTGGCAGCGCAGACTGCTGTGTTTTTAAACTGGGTTTGCGGCGAACATATAGCAGCAGAAATATCGCAAAAGGTAATAGCAGCAGTAACCAGTAGGGCCTGAGAAAATGGAACTGTGAGGCTAAGCTATAAAAGTCCATTACAGATCCTCCTGGTTATCACTCTTGAGTCTCGACACTTTTAATGTTCGGAACAAACGAAGTGAGAAAACGGCTAAGTAGGCAATTAGATAAATAATGATGGCAGCAGCAATGGGCAAATAATGCACACTCTGTTTGGGCTGATAAGTGAAACTGGCGAAATTGGCAGGCTCTAATTCACTGATCTGTTGATAGACATCGGCAAGCTCAGTGGTCGATATTGCTTGAAATGCACGACCTCCAGTAAGACCTGCAACGCCCTCGATAGTGGCCATGTCCATCGCTTGTTCACCTAAGGTTAATGGATCGCCTATGGCGATAACATGTACTCTTATCCCCTTCTTCGCCGCAATCTTGGCCGCTTCAATCGGCGGCACTGAGCTGTCAGTATCATTACCGTCAGTCAGTAAAATAACCACTTTGTCTTTTTGCCTTGAATTAATATCATCACCAAGCCCCGGTTGCATCAGCTTAATAGCTAACCCAAGCGCGTCACCAATATGGGTACTTTGGCCCGCCATACCAACCTGGCTCTCATTGAGCAACTCCAGCCATGACTCATGATCTGCGGTAAATGGGGCCTGAAGATAAGCTGCATCGCCAAACAGAATAAGACCAAGACGATCGCCCTTTCGCTGCTCGGCAAAGTCATTCAGCACGCGTTTTACCGCAACAAGCCTTGAAATAATTTCAACACTGCTTTGAGTGCTGCTCCTATGACTATTGCTGTCAGAACTGTTTTCAGTATCGCTTCGAATTGAGAAGTCTGCTGTTTCCATAGAACCAGATAGATCAACCAAGACCATCAAATCGCGGCCCACCTGTTGCCGAGTTTGCGGCTCTCCCAACATAACCGGTTTGGTCATAGCAATAACCAACAAAATCCAAACACAGATTAGCGCGCATTGTTGCCATCGAGTCGGCTTTAAATATTGCAACGCCGAGTTCGGACTCGCTTTAAGCAGCGCTGCTATAAGATTAAAAAACGGCACTCTTATGGCAGCTTGTTTAACTTTAAAGGCCGGTACAAAATAGCTTATTAACCAAGGTAGCGGCAGCAGTAGCGCCAATAAAGGATAACTAAATTCAAGCATCCGCACGCTCCGTTATAGCTATCTGCAAAGCGATAGGCAAATCAGCCATATGAACCAATAAGGGATAACTAAATTCAAGCATCTGTGCGCTCCGTTATAGCTATCTGCAAAGCGATAGGTAAAGTCGCCATATGAACCAATAAAGGATAACTAAATTCAAGCATCTGTGCGCTCCGTTATAGCTATCTGCAAAGCGATAGGTAAAGTCGCCATATGAACCATTAAGGGATAACTAAATTCAAGCATCTGTGCGCTCCGTTATAGCTGTTTGCAAGGCAATAGGAAAGGCAGCAGTATGATGTATTAGCCAAATACAGCTCTGTTCGATAAGCTTGTTCTGCATTGCTAAAACAGCTTGTTCATCGTCAATCTTCGAAAGCAAACTTTGCTGCCATGCATCGCCTAAGGACGTGTTAAATGCGCACTGATGTTCTGCAGTCAAATCAAGCAATAGCAACAAAGCCAGCCCCTCAATTGCAGCGAGGGTAACGATGACACTTTTATTGGCGTTACAACCATTAGGTGAGTAAATAGAAGCTGTAGCGTTAACGCTTCGCTTTGATAGCCCTGGATTTAATAATGCCTGTTTTGAAAGCGTAAGCTTTGCCAAGTCAATTTCTGTGTCGCTACCGTAAGCCGTAGCGAGCGCTTGTTTGATCTCTTGTAGCAGCAGTAATGAGAAACGCTCTACTGGCTGGTTTTTATAGGATAGAATCCGTTTGACGGCCTGCTTGCGATATCGATTGCTATACCAATAGCGAATACGTTGATAAGAGAAGCGACTGACAAAGAGAGTGACGAATAGCAACAACAGCCACCATCCCCATGTTTGTGGGAAAAATGCCGTCATTGTAGGCTGGCTTATTCCTATAAACTCATTGAGCTGCAGGACTGGATTACCGAAGGTAAAATCATGCTGTTCTATAACGCGATTAAGTTCATTAGCCGTGATCATAAAGAACTCCCCCAACTAAGTGCCACGCTAAATTGACTTAGCTCATCCCCATTCGTGTCAATGTCAATGACTGGCAGTATTTGGCTACGGCTGACTTGATTTAGTTCGGCAAGCTTTTGTTTGAATTCATTTTGATAATGGTGATAAAACGAAGGCGCGCGATCATTGATCTGTTGTGGATCCATTGCCAATTGCGATTGACCGTCGCTAGCCACCAGGTGCTTTATACTGTGTAGCTCACGCTCTAGCTTGTCATGCACATACACCAGAACAACATCGTTAGCCCGTTGTAATTGCTTGAGTAATATCAGCGATGCTGCATTGAATCCTTGCCAATCACTAATGATAATGATGCTTGAGTCGCGCTGTGCCAATTTATTGAGACGTAGTAAGGTTTTATTGAGTGTGGTTTCGCTATCTGTAGCGATGGTTGCGGCTGATAGTTTTTGATTAGCATCGACTATCGTTTGACAGAAAACCAGTGCATTCCCAGCGCTGCGCTGTGGCTTGATATATTGACAATCATGGTCATTAAATACCATGCCGCCAACGCGATCACCACTTTGTAAAATATTCCAAATGGATAACGCCGACAGTTGAGCTGCAACAACGGATTTCAGCGCGTGTTGCGAGCCAAAGAACATCGAGCTGCGCTGATCAACCACTATGAGTGTTTGCCGCTCTTTCTCTTCGCTGTAGGCTCGAACATGGGGTTTCCCGGTGCGTAGCGTGGTACGCCAGTCCATGTTTTTAACATCGTCACCGTCTTGATAATGTCTAAGCTCTTCAAAATTGAGCCCGCGGCCCCGTACCTTTGAGTTATGACGGCCCGCTTGATTGCTGGTGCGAAAACGGCCTTTGAGAAACGATAACTTAGCAGCCGCAGGTTTGAGTGCCACAAGTGATTTAAGCTCACAGTAGAGTCGAGGATCTAACTGGCGAGCCTTTGTTGCACGCTTACTATTAGACTGAGTACTAGAAGCCTGTTGGTTACTCACTGTTCACTTTCCATTATTGAGCCCACTAATTACAATCCAAAGGCGACATGTTGAAGCAAGTCGTCAACAACCTGTTCAGCTTTTATTCCATGTGCTGCAGCGTCATAACTTAGGCTCAGACGGTGACCCAAAACACTATGTAACACTGCACGCACATCATCAGGGCTGACAAAGTCGCGTCCATCTAACCAGGCATTAGCTCTGGCGCAGCGATCGAGTGCAATACTGGCTCTTGGACTAGCGCCGACCTCTATCCAGTCTGGGAATGATGCGTTGCTGTATTGAGCGCCGCTACGAGTCGCCATAATCAAATCAACAATGTAGCTTTCCATCACTGGCGAAATATAGATATCGGCCAGTTCTCGCTGCCCGGCAATAATGTCTGCCGGTGTCACTGCGCTAATTTCTGCAGCGTGCGCTTCTGAGCGTTCCTCAGCCGTTGGCTGAAGTTCATTTTCCTCTTGCCTAACCAGCTTAATGATCGCCAGTTCTGCTTCTCTATCGGGATAAGCCACATTCACTTTTAGGGTAAAACGATCCATTTGTGCTTCAGGCAGAGGATAGGTGCCCTCTTGGTCAACCGGGTTTTGTGTTGCTAACACTAAGAAAAGCTCAGGCAACTTGCGGGTTTTTCCAGCAGAGGTTACCGTTCCCTCTGCCATTGCTTCAAGTAATGCGGCTTGAACCTTAGCTGGAGCACGGTTAATTTCGTCTGCCAGTACAAGATTGTTAAAGATAGGACCAGGTTGAAAATCTAACTGTGGTTTACCGGCAACCTCACGATAGACTTCAGATCCGGTCACATCTGATGGTAATAAATCAGGGGTAAATTGTACCCGGCCAAAACTGGCTTGCATCGAATCTGCCAGTGATTTAATTGAACGGGTTTTAGCGGTGCCAGGTAAGCCTTCTAACAGGACATGTCCACGGGTCAATAGCGCGATAATGAGTGATTTGACCACATGCTCCTGACCAACGACGCTTTTGCAAACCGATGTGTATAGATGACTGACGGCTTTTTGAGATAAATTCACAGTGATGCTCATATCTATTTTCAATTTAGAGCAACATCTTATGCCGCTTACAAAGTGGGCTAAACTCGCAAAAATACTTGAAACTGCAGTTATTTGAGGTCTATCACCAATGCTGTATCGGAGGCAATATAGAAGCGTTAATAACACGCTTAACGGTGGTCTTTGCAACTACATGCTATTGAGTTTGATTAAGCGCAATCTAAGCCGAAATAGATGACATGGGCGACTAAACTCTTATGGCAAATTCAATCTGCTCATGTACACTCATAACATACTGACTTAGCGGATAAGTTCATGAGCCAACGTACCCTTCATAATCTTTTCAAACCAAAATCAGTCGCGATTATCGGCGCTTCCAATGACCCTAAACGAGCAGGTAATGTCTTGATGAAGAACCTACTTGCTGGTGGCTTTTCTGGGCCAATTATGCCGGTAACGCCAAAATATGAAGCGGTAATGGGGGTGTTGGCTTATCCAAATATCCACGCTTTACCGCTTAAGCCCGATTTAGCCATCATCTGTACCGCTGCCAGTCGAGTACCTGCCATTATTGAAACGTTGGCGCTGTTTGGCTGTAAAGTCGCCATTGTGATGGCCTCGGGTATGGGCGATGAATTAACCGAAGATGGCATTAGCCTGACCACCCAAATGCAGCAAAATGCCAACCGTTATGGCATGCGGATTTTAGGCCCCAACAGTCTGGGGATGATCATGCCTAACTTAGGGCTTAACGCCAGTTTAGCCCACACGAGTGCACTGCCAGGAAAAATCGCCTTTGTGTCTCAATCTGCGGCTATCTGTACCACGGTTTTAGATTGGGCTAATAATAAGGGCATTGGCTTTTCATCGTTTATCTCTTTGGGTGATGCCAACGATATCGATTTTGATGAGCTGCTGGACTATTTAGGCCGTGACTCGAAAACCAACGCCATCATGCTGTATATCGATTCGGTTAATGAAAAACGTCTTTTCTTGTCTGCGGCTAGAGCTGCATCTAGAAA
Organism: Shewanella abyssi; assembly: GCF_023284025.1. Taxonomy (GTDB): domain Bacteria; phylum Pseudomonadota; class Gammaproteobacteria; order Enterobacterales; family Shewanellaceae; genus Shewanella; species Shewanella abyssi. The sequence goes on from NZ_JAKIKR010000007.1 coordinate 9,556, forward strand.
CAAGCCCATTTTAGTGATTAAATCCGGTCGCAGCGCTGAAGGGGCCAATGCCGCAAAACTGCATACTGGTGGCGTACCCGGAAATGATGCGGTATACGAGGCGGCCTTTAGGCGTGCTGGGATGCTGCGAGTCAATGACTTAATCGAACTCTTTGCAGCGGTAGAGACGTTAGCTCACTCTGCACCTTTACAAGGAGAGCGCCTTGGGATCATCAGCAATGGTGGCGGCCCCGCGGTGCTCGCCCTTGATGAGTTAATTCTAGGTGGCGGTAAACTACCGCTGTTATCTACCGGTATTTATCAAAGATTAAATACGCTATTACCCACAAGTTGGTCAGGACAAAATCCTGTCGATATTGGCGGCGATTCCGACGCGCAAAGATATGCCCAATCGCTTGAGATAATGATGGATAGCGATAACTTGGACGCCATACTGATCTTGCACTCTCCTTCAGCTTTAGGTGACAGTATACAAATCGCCGAAGCGATAGCCGCTACCATCGCCAAACACCCCAATAAACATAGAGTCAATATTTTAACCAACTGGAGTGGTGAAGATTCAGCTTACCCTGCACGTAGATACTTCTCCCAATCTGGGATCCCAACCTACCGTACTCCAGAGGGCGCCGTCGGTGCATTTATGCATATGGTTGAATACCGTCGTAACCAAAAATTACTGCAGGAAGTACCGCTATCTATTCCTGACAATATTCCGGCTAACACCGCATTGGCACGTGAAAGGCTGCAACGTGCTTTAAGCCAAGGTAAAACAATTTTAGAAACCCATGAATCCCGCAGTATTCTCAGTGCCTATGGCCTTAAAACAATTGATACCTGGTTTGCAAGTAGCCCACAACAAGCCGTTGCCTTGGCTAAACAAGCTGGCTATCCCGTGGCGTTAAAAGTGCAATCGCCCGATATCCACCATAAGTCTGACGTACATGGAGTCATGCTCAATCTTACGTCCGATCAAGAAGTTGAACATGCAGCACAAGCCATGATTGACCGAGTCATATCGCTTAATCCTGACGCCAGAATTGAAGGGCTAATAGTCCAAAGAATGGCGCTGACAGCCGGAGCACAAGAGATTAGAGTCGCCGTGGCGAATGATCCCGTTTTTGGCCCTGCCATATTGCTGGGTGAAGGAGGTTCAGAGTGGGAGCCCACTAAAGATGCCGCGGTAGCGTTGCCCCCACTAAACATGACCTTGGCTCGCTATATGGTGATCCAAGCACTTAAAACCAAAAAGCTTAAAGATAGGCATCTACCACTTGGGCTAGACATGAACGCCCTTTGTGTATTGCTTACGCAAATATCGCATTTAATTATCGACTGCCCGGAAATCGCCTCATTAGATCTTAACCCAGTTTTATGTGCAGGAGCATCGATCACGCTTTTGGATGTGAATATCCAGCTGCATAAAGAGCCAGTAGATAACGCTAACCGTTTAGCAATATCTCCGTATCCTAAAGAGCTTGAGCAATTCGCCACACTCAAAAATGGTTTACAAGTGATGTTGAGACCCATTTTGCCAGAGGATGAACCTAAACATTTGGCGTTTGATAACTCACTGTCTGATGAAGATAGATACAAGCGCTATTTTGGTGTTCGTTCAAAAATGACCCATGAAGAGATGGCGGTACTCACCCAGATTGATTACGCCCGAGAGATGGCCTTTATTGCAACTAGCAAAGGTGATGATGGTGAGGACATTACTTTAGGTGCGATTAGGGCTTCTATCGATCCTGATAACACTGAAGCTGAATTTGCGATGGCTGTTAGAAGCAATCATCAGGGACAAGGGCTGGGTAAATTGCTGCTTGAAAAACTGATCCGCTATTACAGGAATAACGGTACTGAGGTGTTGACTGGCTTTACCCTGTTTGAAAATCGCAATATGGCAAGTCTAGCCAAACATTTAGGCTTTACAGTCACCTTTGATATGGAGGAGCGTCTCATTAAAATGCACATGAATTTAAAGACGAAACCTTAGATTGGATCTAAATGTTCCTCACTATCTTATTCATTGAGCAGCCATAAAGCTGCTCACATCAAGGGCGATACGTCAGTACAACTAATCTCTATTTAAAGTTAATTAAACTTCAGACTCTGTTATGACACGGTTACGACCCGCTGATTTTGCGCGATACAAGGCTTCATCGGCGCGAATGAAATAACTGTCTTTACTGTCCTCTAATTTCAGTGATGCACAGCCTACTGAAACGGTAATATTCCCTAATGGCATTTTCTTCTCTTTACCAATGGTGAGATTTCGTTGAGCTATTTTTTTACGCACATTTTCAGCAACTATTTTAGCTTCGGCAATACCAGTATTAGACAATAAAATGACAAACTCTTCACCACCATAGCGCGCGACAAAATCATCGCCTTTAACACTCTGTTTTAGTGCCTGAGCCACATAAGTTAGCACCTTGTCACCGATTAGATGACCATGTACATCGTTGAATCTTTTGAAATGGTCGATATCAACAACTAACAAGCTACTTTTAATCTCTTGTTGGTTAAAAGTCTCTATATGACTAATCACCTCTTCATCAAAAGCACGGCGGTTCTTGAGCGAGGTCAGCTGATCAGTCATAACGACAGAGCGGAGATCTAGCATCTCTTTCTTAAGTGCGCCGACCTCCTGATTGATACTCGTTAGACTCTGATCCATCGCTATATTGTCATTAATAATACCATCAAGCTCAGTAGCAATATCATCAACAATACTTTGTAATACCTCTGGACTTGGATTATTTTTCAGCGTTTTATCAAACTTTTGTAGAGAGGTTGAAAACTTTATATTACCCTGACTCATGCCTGCGATTTTAGACAACAGACTATTGATTAGCATCTGCGTTTCTATTTGCACATGCTCCATCAATTCTGGCGAACTCTGTTGAATATAAGTGGTAAATAAGCCATCGCAAACATCGGTAGTAAAGCGCACTTCATTCGCCAGCAGGCCGTCGATAGCCCGCTTCAAATCCAAATTAATACCTAAGTAATATTCATACCATACAGAATAGTTGTTGGGTGTGACCGGGATGTTCAATTCTGACATCTTAGGAACCGCATGCCGTAAAATTCGCGCAGAAATCTCTGTCTCTGACAAGTGTTGAGCAATATCCATAAAATCCCCATCCCTCTGTGTAAATCTCCAACTTATCAATACAATAAACAAAAAAGAGGTTGTTGCCATCCTCTTTTATCATTTATTTAACACTTTTGGCTGATTAATTCTGACGGCACTGTGAAAATATATCTTTATCTTGTTGATAAACTTCGGAACTAACGTTCATCAAACCTAATAAACTATCAAAGAGGTTGTCATGGGAATAGCCACCCCGTGCTGCTTCTTTCGCTAAACAAGTCAGGTTTAAGCTATTTTGCTTAGCGAAACTTTCAGAAAACCAACCAAGAAATGGAACTTTGGTTTGTTCCTTAGGCGCAAAGGCGTAAGGCGCGCCATGCAGGTACATGCCACTTTCACCTAACGACTCTCCATGATCGCTAATATAAAGCATCGCGGTATCAAACTTATCACTCTGTTGTTGCAGTTTTTTAACCACTTCTGACACAATATAATCAGTGTAGAGAATGGTATTATCATAGGTGTTCATCAGCTCTTCATCACTGCAATTCTGGATATCACTGCGCTGACAATCTGGCGTAAAAAAACGATGAGCTTGTGGATAACGCAAATAGTACGTTGGACCATGAGATCCGATCACGTGCAATACTAATAGGCTATCTTTAGCCTCGATATTGTTAAGACGGTTATCGAGCGTATCGAGTAAAATCTGGTCATAACAGTACTGTCCATTACAAAGTTCTGAGTCACTACTGCGATCGATAACAACACTGTCGATATTGTCACAAACACCTTTACAGCCGCTATCGTTATCCAGCCAATCTAACGCTATTCCCCCATGATGAAGAACATCAATGGCACTATCTTGCGCCTTGGCTTGTCTTGATTCGTAATTTTCTCTATCCATCCGCGAGAACATACAAGGCAGTGACACTGCTGTCGCCGTGCCGCATGAATCCGTGTCTTTAAAGGCTAACAAACCTTGGTTTTCGGTGTGTGCATTGGTCGGTTTATCATAGCCGTAGTACTCGTAGTTCATCTCGCGAGCCGTTTCACCCACGACTAAGACCACTAAATTAGGTTTCCCGTTTGCTTTATCTGTGGTGTTTTTAGCATCGAGCCCTAGCTGCTTATACTCAATCGGCTCTTGTAGGAAGTTGATATTGATATATTTTGCCGTAGAACCAACAAAATATGTTGGGATGATATGACGCTTGATAATGTCGTTGTTTCGCCCAAAAGAGACATAGTTCTGATAGAAAAAGACGGCGATAACACCAATGCCAATGAGCATTGCGGCCATAAACATCAGTTTATGGAACAGCTCTTTAGCAAGTGGCTTAAATTGGATGTTCGCTTTGTAGATCAGCAAAGCGGGTATCACGCCCGTAGCAACAAAATTAACTGCTGAAGCCCAATTCAGATAGGTTACCGCTTCGGCAGAGTTAGTTTGAACAGTGTTCTCGATCATGCCGTAATCAAACACGACTCCATATTGTAACGCGCCAAAAAAAACACTCGACGACACCAGTGTTAACAGGATGAAAAAGGGTTTAGCTAAATACTTAATCGAAAAAATACTGAATAAAAAGCTAAGTGCAAAGATCAGAAACAACGGGATAGTCGCGATAAAAACTAGGTTCACATCAGCTTGCTTATCTACGCCCTGTTTAACTATTTGGAAGAAGGGAATATTTAACACACAAACATAATACAGTGCCAGTATGATAGTGAACTGCATACTACTAAGGATTTTTAAACGCGATAACACTATGAGGCACTCTCTTATTATTTTATATTGATAAACTCAACCTGCTGAGCCAAATTCGACTTAGTCGACGAGGTTATTATTAACACTCAAGCCCACACTCTACCGTAACTGAGTTTGCAAAAACGTTATCACTTTAACATATATTAACATTTGTTCTTTGCAGGATGAATACTTCAGCCATTTGTTTCAGGAAAAAACATCAACTTTGTATTATCAAATGCCAAAAAAACAACAATATTTAACCTGAAAAATGCGTACGGAGGTATAGGCAACGAATTAGCCCATAAGTTCATCGGGTTTTACTGGGAGGCAACAATAGCGGGTAAATACTTAGATGGAGTGGTTGTGACCCTAAAAGGCTGATTAAGCCTCGGTTAGATGCGCTAAATTGGAGACATAACCTGAGCCGGAAATCGAGTTTGAATATTCGTTTTGGGGGAGTTTGTTCCTATTAGAACTCTTTATTGATCCGTTTAAAAAAGTCTAACATCTGCGCGCGTTCCGCTTCAGTAAACTGTATCGTCAGATCTGCGGTTAGTTGCATGTGTAGTTTGTCGTGTTCTTCAAACATCACTTGTCCTGATTCGGTTAATTCTACCAATATTGAACGTCGATCGGTTTCGTGTGCACGACGCTGCACGAGTTCTGCTTTGACCATTTTGTCGATTTGTACAGTTAACGTACCGGTAGTGACCCCAATTTTCTCTGCTAGTTCTTTCATTCGCATAGGACCATTTAGCCCCAGTATTTCAACAGTGTGAACTTGGGGTAAGCTAAAGCCATTATCTTTGACTACAGCCATTTCCCAAGACGATAATTTCTCATAAAATTCGATAATGGCATGATTTAAATGATCGTCTTGGTTCTTCATAAATTAGTATTCCTTAGCGGTTTCAGCCTTATTGTGCCTGACTGGCCATGTGCACTTCAACGGTTACATGACTTAATGTCTTAATTTGTGCCAATTTACCTTTGAAATGGTCACTGTTTGCGCCACTTTCGCTAACAACAATCAAACTTGCAGCATAATGGTCTGCACTGACTTTCCATACATGCAGGTCAACCAAACAATCGCCCTCTTGTTCGATAAGCTGTTTTATTTCAGCTAATTGTTTCTGTTTCATGCTGGCATCGAGCAAAATAGGTGCTGTTTGCTTCATTAAGCCCCACGCCCAACGTGAGATGATCACCGCGCCAACGATGCCCATTAAAGGGTCAAGCCAGTTCAGGCCAAAATACTTACCCATTAATAACGCGCCAATGGCCAATAATGAAGTTAGAGCATCAGCCAGTACATGGAAGTATGCTGCTTTAAGGTTATGATCTTCATGACCGTGGGAATGACCATGGTTATGTGAGTGTCCATGACTATTTTCATGAGCGTGGCTATGTCCGTGATCATGTCCGTGACTGTGATGATCTTTGAGTAAGAAGACACTGACGACGTTAACGATGAGGCCAATAACCGCAACCATTATCGCTTGGTCGAAATGAATGTCTTGTGGATTAAAAATCCGAACCCCAGATTCCACCAACATCACCAGTGCGACGAGACCTAGCGCGACGGCACTGGTAAAACCGCCCAGAACACTGACTTTACCCGTCCCATATGAATAGGTTGGAGAGTTTGCATGCTTACGGGCATAACGGTATGCAAACAGCGTAATTAAAAAAGCCGCGGCATGTGTTCCCATGTGCCAACCATCTGCGAGTAACGCCATTGAACCATAAATGGTGCCGGCTATAATTTCGGCGAACATTGTCACTACGGTCAACAACAGCACAATCGCCGTATTACGTTCACCGCTATTATTATGACCCGCGAAGTTATGCTGATGCGCCCATTGTTGGCGTAATTTTTCTACGTTCTCCATCGTTCCTATACCTTTTATGCAACGTTCGTTGTCTTCTAATGAGTTATTTTTAGTCAATAATTTTACGCGTTGCATACCAAGCACATTCGTATACACCGATCTTGTTAAAACGTTATGACTCTGTTTAATCTCTTTAGGCTTATTATGTTTGATATACGACTATTTTGAATTGCATGTTACTTGAAATGCATATAGTTCGCCATTCAAACTAATAATCCTTGATTTGCTTTAAGCAAACAACAATAGAACAATAATCATGTGAGCTAGATCCAAAATACCTAGTATGGCAATAACAGAAAAGTATGATCGCAGTGACGAATTTGAGTGAATTTTGCCATTTATTAGGCTGTTATCCTAACCATGGGAGACAACATCAGCGATAGCTGTTTTTTCATATATTCCATTGTTTTTATGATGATATTTTATGGTTGAAAAATATTTTGAGATTAATTAAGCAACGTTTAACCCTTTTGGGTTTTAATAACGTTTATAGAGGCATATCACACAGGTACCCCTTACATTTATTTTCGGAGATATTATGATTTTCAACTCATTTTCATACAAACAAGCACGTTCTTTTACGCTGGCATCAGGTCTTCTATTTACTATTTGTGCTTTTTCAGCCAATGCGACCTCACCTCAGCACCCAAGCGGCACCAATCAACAGAGGGTAAACGCGCAACATTTCTCAGCCACAGATTACCTGCCGCAAGAAAGCTCGAAAATGTTTCCTGCGCCTAAAGAGGGTCAGGTCCAGCATATACTGACACTGGATAAGCTAGAAAACGAAAGTGATTACATGCTTGAGATCCAAATAGGCCAAACCAAAATGGTCGATTGCAATAAGCATGGTCTTTCTGGAAGGGTTATTCAAAAACCGCTACAGGGCTGGGGTTATCGCTATTATGAAGTTGAGAGCATATCTGCAGGCCCGAGCACTATGATGGCTTGTTTTGATCAAGCATTAACAGAAAAGTTCCTGCCTATTACAACGGATTTGAAGTTGCGCTATGACAGCCGATTGCCGAAAGTGATATACCTGCCAGAAAATAGCCAAGTACGGTATAGGATCTGGAAAGTTGAATCTCCTTTTTCTTATTCAGGTGATAAAGCGAAATAGTGGTAAAGCAGATAAACAAAAAGCTACCCTAAGGTAGCTTTTTCGCTTTATGTGAATAGTTTAAGTGACTCGCCTAGAGCAAGTTAACACTAATACAGATTAAAGTGCACCAATGGCTTCTTTACATAAAGCAGTGATTCTGTCCCAATCGCCTTGCTCCATCGCATCAATCGGTGCGATCCAGCTACCACCAATACAATCAACATTTTTAAGCGCCAAGTAATCTTTGTAGCTACTTGGGGTGATACCACCGGTTGGGCAAAAACGAATATCCGCTAATGGGCCAGAAAATGCTTTAAGCGCATTTACACCACCAGACGCTTCAGCTGGGAAAAACTTAAAGTTTCTATATCCAAGCTCCATGCCTTTCATCACTTCGGAGATACTTGCCACACCCGGTATAAGCGGTGTAGTCCCTGCCATTGCAGCTTTTAGCAGATCCGTTGTCGCTCCGGGCGTAATCACAAATTGAGCGCCAGCATTAACCGCTTGAGCTAACTGCTCTTCATTTAGAATGGTACCCGCTCCAACAAGTGCTTCTGGCACTTCTTTCGCTATTTTACTTATGGCTTCTAGTGCGCAATCAGTGCGTAAGGTCACTTCTAAAACACTAATACCACCAGCAACAAGTGCTTTCGCTAATGGCACTGCATGTTCAATCTTATTGATCACCATGACAGGAACAATAGGGCTGCGGGCAAAAATATCTTGTGGTTGAATTAACCAGTTATTCTCGGGCATTGCGTTACTCTTCCTTAGTCTTTAATAATTTTCATCTATGGCGCTAGTACTGCGAGCACCGGTTTCAGGACTACTTAGGCTAGCTCTCAGTGCTCCGAAGAGCTCACGTCCCATGCCATAGCTTGTTTTATGTAGATCAACTTTTTCAGCGGTTCTAGCAAGGAGCTCAGCTTCATCGACTAAAAGACTTAGTTCACCTGTCATCGCATTTACACGCACTAAATCACCATTATGGATTTTGGCAATTAAGCCTCCGTCGAGTGCTTCTGGCGTTAAGTGAATCGCAGCTGGCACCTTACCGGATGCACCGGACATGCGGCCATCGGTGAGTAAAGCAACCTTATAGCCGCGGTCTTGGAGCGTGCCTAATATGGGCGTCAACTTGTGTAACTCTGGCATACCAATGGCTTTAGGACCCTGTCCCTTGACTACAACAACACAATCTTTGTCTAAGCCACCCGCTTTAAAAATGGCTTCGAGCTTGTTCTGATCATCAATAACAACCGCAGGAGCTTCAACAATACGATGCTGCTCTTGAACTGCTGATACCTTAATAACTGCTCGGCCTAGATTACCTTTCAGTAACTTTAAGCCACCGTTGGCTTGGAAAGGCGTATCTAAACTTGTTAGCACTTCAGAGTCTAAACTCCTGCGCTGCCCATCAACCCAAGTCAGTTGGCCGTCGCGGATCTGAGGTTCTTGGGTATAACGCTTAAGCCCATGTCCTACAACCGTGTCTACATCTTCATGTAATAAGCCGCCGTCGAGCAATTCCTTTATCAGGAATGCCATGCCGCCTGCTGCGTGGAAATGGTTAATATCGGCATGGCCGTTTGGATACACTCGAGCCAATAATGGCACTGCGTCAGATAGCTCTGAGAAATCATCCCAGTTGACGATAACGCCGGCTGCTCGTGCTGCTGCAACAATGTGTATCGTCAAGTTAGTTGAACCACCTGTGGCGAGCAGTGCAACAATACCGTTAACGACAGATTTCTCTGACACTATCTGTCCAATAGGTGTGTACTGAGTACCCATTTCGGTAAGGCGACAAACTTGCTTAGCCGCCGTTTTGCTCAATACTTCACGTAGAGGGTCATCAGGATTAACGAAAGAGGAGCCAGGTAGCTGTAGACCCATCACTTCGAGCATCAGCTGATTACTGTTAGCTGTACCATAAAAGGTACAAGTACCTGCGCTATGGTAAGACTTTGACTCAGCATCAAGCAATGCTTCTCTATCGACTTCACCTTGAGCATACTTTTGTCGAATACGGGCTTTCTCTTTATTAGGGATCCCCGACTTCATTGGGCCGGCAGGCACAAACAACATTGGCAGGTGGCCAAAGCTTAATGCACCAATAAGCAGCCCCGGTACGATTTTATCGCAAATACCCAACAGCAATGCACCGTCGAACATGTTATGTGACAGACCAACAGCCGTGGCCATTGCAATGACTTCGCGGCTTAATAAGCTCAGCTCCATTCCAGGTTGGCCTTGCGTTACGCCATCACACATAGCGGGTACACCACCGGCGACTTGCGCTACACTGCCGATTTCGCTACAAGCCTGCTTCAATAGATCTGGGTACTCACCATAAGGCTGGTGCGCAGATAACATGTCGTTAAATGAGGTCACAATACCGATATTAGCTTTCGTGAGCTGCTTAATAGCAGATTTATCAGCGGGATTACACGCTGCAAAACCATGGGCTAAATTGCCGCAACTCAACGCGCTACGATGAACGCCTCTATTTTTTGCATCTTCTAAAGCCGCAAGGTACTTAGCGCGGGAATCTTTGCTTCGTGCAATAATTCTGTCTGTAACAGACTGTACAACAGTGTGCATAATTACTCCTTAGGCGCTCCAGTAAACATCAACAGGCGTTTTGTGCTGATCGAGTACAGCTCGGATCGGCATTTCACTGCTGTCATTGTCTGCTAGTGCTTGTCGATAAACATCAATTTTCTGTTCACCAACGATATGTAAATAGATTTGACGGCTAGCGAGAATGCCAGCCTTTGACAGCGATATACGTGCATGTGGAGCATTACCTGGGGTCACTGCGACACATAAATCTTTTGTTGTCAGTGCATTTTCAAGCTCTTGCGGTTCAGCGCAAGGAAACCAAGAACAGGTATGTCCGTCATTCCCCATACCGAGTACCACGACATCAAAGGGTTTCGGAAAATGCGCTAGCTGCTCCATGGTCATGACTCGCCCCTCTTCCGGAGTAGAGTACATATTCTTCAGACCACAAAATTTGGCATTGGCGGCACGATTTTTAAGCAAGTTGTTTCTAACCAGTCTTTCATTAGAGTCGCCATGATCGTTGTCGACCCAACGTTCGTCAGCCAATGTAATGTAGACGTCGTTCCAATCGATAGATTTTTTACTTAATAACTCAAAAAGCTTTAAAGGTGTCGAGCCACCAGAAACGACTAAACTCGCCTTTCCTTTAGCATCAACAGCTTCTTGTAATTGGTTGGCGATTCGATCAGCAAGTTGCGCTTCTAGTGCATCTTTACTATCGAATGATTTGAAAACCGTTTCTTTAATCATCTTTATCCCCTATTCGTCCCAAGAACGACCGTCTTTAGTAATCAAGGCGATTGACGCTACAGGTCCCCATGTTCCAGCTGGATATGGTTTAGGCTTTTCGTCAGTTTCTTCCCAAGCTTGGATAATGCCATCAACCCAATTCCATGCTTGCTCTACTTCATCACGGCGAACAAACAATGCCTGATTTCCCAACATGGCTTCTAATAACAAACGCTCGTATGCATCGGCAATACGATCATTTTTAAAGGTGTCTGAAAAACTTAAATCAAGCTTAGTCGTCTGGAGACGTTGCTTTTCACCAAGACCAGGGACTTTATTTAGCATTTGGATCTCAACCCCTTCATGAGGTTGCAAACGAATAGTCAGCTTGTTTGGCGGTAAATTACGGTAATTTGAGCTGTATAAATTATGTGGCGGATTCTTGAAATAAACCACAATTTCTGAGCTCTTAAATGGCATGCGTTTGCCGCTTCTCAAATAGAACGGAACGCCGGCCCAACGCCAATTATCAATATCGACTCGAAGTGCAACGAAGGTTTCTGCATTGGAATGGACATTCGCACCTTCTTCTTCTAGGTAGCCGGGTACTGGTGCCCCTTTTAGGAAACCGCTCGAGTACTGGCCGCGTACGGTATTTTCGTAGATATTATCGGAATTTATTGGACGTAGTGACTTAAGTACTTTTACTTTCTCGTCTCGAATATTATCAGCATCTAAGTTGACAGGCGGGTCCATCGCAACCAGCGTCAGTACCTGCAATAGATGATTCTGGATCATATCGCGCATCTGGCCAGCTTTATCAAAGTAGCCCCAACGCCCTTCAATACCCACCTCTTCTGCAACGGTGAGTTGCACATGGTCAATGGTACGATTATCCCACTTAGAAGCGAACAGCGAATTGGCAAAACGCAGCGCAAGCAGGTTTTGTACGGTTTCTTTACCTAAGTAATGGTCAATTCGATAAACTTGGTTTTCGTTGAAGAAGGCAGAAACTTGGTCATTAATAATTTTAGAGCTAGCGAGATCAGAACCTATAGGTTTTTCTAATACAACGCGAGAATCAGGGAAGATAAGATTTTGTTCGTTTAAGCAGCGGCATATATCACCGAAAATAGAAGGAGGTGTAGCAAAATAACTCACCATCACTCTTTTTTCAGGCTCTAAAACATCATGGAATGCCTTATACCCCTCAGAAACCGTAAAATTTGTTCCTATATAATGACAGCGATCTAAAAAACGGTTTACGGTTTCTTCACATAATTCGTCTTTTACAAAGGTCTTCAATGCCGTTGTAACGAGTTCACGATACTCTGCTTGAGTATAGTCATCTTTTGCAACGCCTAGTACTTTGGTCTCTACATTCAATAAGTTTGCTTTATCTAACTGATATAGAGATGGCAGCAACTTGCGCTTAGCAAGGTCGCCCTTGGTACCAAATAGAACAAAATCACAAGCTTTGGCTTCTGGTGTTGTTATGCCCATAGCTTCAAAATCTCCTTTTGATCCTGTGTCTCACCATTTTTGATGAGGATTCACATATTTGTTGTAATATAACAACAGAAAACAGTAATTGCATCTAAATTCTATAATAAACTTCAACTCAGCCTATTAGGCATGTTGACGCAATTTCTGATATGATTTCGTGATAAAATTACTGAATTTTATCATCTTTGTACCTGTTATCTTTATAATTTTATTTCAGCTCGGGTGCTTTACCAGTCTTATACATGGTTTGCCACCTACAGCACTATAACAACTTAATAAAACTACATTACTATTGAATGGACATACGTATATGAATACCTTAGAAAAGGTCCAAAAAAGCCTTACCCATTTTAGTAAATCTGAACGTAAAGTAGCTGAAGTTATCCTTTCTTCACCGCAAACGGCAATTCACTCTAGTATAGCTACGCTGGCCAAAATGGCAGATGTCAGTGAACCAACGGTAAACCGTTTCTGCCGCCGTCTTGATACTAAGGGATTCCCAGACTTTAAGTTGCACCTAGCCCAAAGCCTTGCTAATGGTACACCCTATGTAAGTCGCCACGTTGAAGAGGACGATACTCCGGAGTCATATACTACAAAAATATTTGAGTCATCGATGGCATCGCTCGATACCGCGAGACAAAGCATAGATACCTCAGCAATTAACAAGGCCGTTGATGTTCTTACTCAAGCAAAGAAAATCTCTTTCTTTGGTCTTGGTGCATCAGCATCCGTCGCTCATGACGCCCAAAATAAATTTTTTCGCTTTAATGTTCCTGTCATCTGCTTTGACGATGTTCTTATGCAACGCATGAGTTGTATTAACAGCAACGAAGGTGATGTTGTGGTACTTATTTCACATACAGGCCGAACTAAGTCACTAATTGATATAGCAAAACTGGCTAGGGAGAATGGTGCCGCTGTCATTGGTATCACCGCCCGCGATTCGCCTCTTTCTACCGTTTGTACACTGCCTATAATGATGGAAGTTCCAGAAGACACCGATATGTACCTCCCTATGGCTTCACGTTTGGCACAGTTGGTTATAATTGATGTGCTAGCAACAGGATTCACATTGCGACGAGGTCCTCGTTTCCGTGAAAACTTGAGGCGAGTTAAAGAAGTATTGAAAGAATCTAGAATAGACAAAGATCCCATTCTGTAAGTGGCTTTCGACATGACTTAGGACAGTTTAGCCATCGCGATACTGTCCTTTAGTCTAATAATGTTGCAATGGCTCACAAAATTAAAAACTTGAGATAGATCATTTTGTTCGTAATTTTACTACATTTAAGGGTGTTGTCTGTTAATATAGTGTCAGAATTTTTTAAAACTTAACGGAGTATGTCATGTTCCGCAGAACCAAGATTGTAACAACTTTGGGCCCAGCCACTGACCGTGATGATAACCTACGCCGCATTATTGCTGCCGGCGCTAACGTTGTTCGCTTAAACTTCTCTCACGGTATACCAGAAGATCACAAAAAACGCGCAGCCGATACACGAGCTATTGCAAAAGAGCTTGGCGTACACGTTGCCATACTTGGTGATCTACAAGGTCCTAAAATTCGCATTTCAACTTTTAAAGACAACAAAAAGGTACAGCTAACCTTAGGGCAAGCTTATACCTTAGATGGTGATCTTGGAAAAGGCGAAGGCGATGAGAATCAAGTGGGTATCGATTATAAAGAGCTACCAAATGATGTCAGCCTAGGCGACATTCTGATGCTTGACGATGGTCGTGTTCAGTTGCGAGTTGAAAAAGTAGACGGTAATAAAGTTCACACTATTGTTACTGTTGCTGGTCCTTTATCTAATAATAAAGGTATCAACAAGCAAGGCGGTGGTTTATCTGCTGCGGCGTTAACTGAAAAAGATAAACGCGATATCATCACAGCTGCTGAGATTAAAGTTGATTTTCTAGCAGTGTCTTTTCCACGCTGTGGCGCTGACCTCGATTATGCTCGTGCTTTAGCACAAGAAGCCGGTAGTAACGCGCTGATAGTGTCTAAAGTTGAGCGTGCTGAAGCCGTTGTTTCTGATGCTGCTATGGATGACGTTATCATGGCATCAGATGTCGTTATGGTTGCACGTGGTGATTTGGGTGTTGAGATTGGTGATCCAGCACTTGTTGCGGTTCAAAAGAAACTGATTAGCCGCTCTCGCCAACTGAATAAGCCTGTTATTACTGCGACTCAAATGATGGAGTCAATGATAACAAGCCCAATGCCGACTCGTGCAGAAGTCATGGACGTTGCAAACGCAGTACTTGATGGTACTGACGCTGTGATGCTTTCAGCTGAAACCGCTGCTGGTGACTTCCCTGAAGAAACCGTAAAGGCCATGGCTGAAGTTTGTTTAGGTGCTGAGTTACACCCAAGTGTACAAGTATCGAAGCATAGACTTGATCAACAGTTCACCACGATTGAAGAGACTATTGCACTTTCAACAATGTATGCTGCCAACCATTTAGATGGTATTAAAGCAATTGTTGCATTGACAGAGTCTGGTGCTACACCGCAAATGATGTCTCGTATCAGTTCAGCGCTACCGATTTTTGCGTTGTCACGTCACGAAGTCACTCTGGCAAAAATGGCACTTTACCGTGGAGTTCAACCTGTCTATTTTGATTCGACAGCTTATGCTCCAGAAATTATTGCTCAAAAAGCCTTAGAAACCTTGTCTGCCGCTGGTTACCTACAAAGTGGTGATATGGCGATGATGACTAAAGGTGATGCAATGGAAACTGTTGGTGGTACTAACACCAGCAAGGTAGTTATTGTAGCCTAGTTTTGTTTGAGTTTGGTTTGCTACTCGTTTGAGTAACAACAAAGCCGATTAAAAAATGCATGTCAGTTAATTACTGCCATGCATTTTTTGTATCTTAGGTATGCAATTCAAACGTATCATTCGAAGAGGAATGACCAAAGAGCTAATGTAATGCGCTAGGCCTTTATGCATCGGCATAAAAAAATCCGCTGAATTAAATTCAACGGATTTTATGTTAAAGCGTATGCATCAATAATCTGCACTAGCTGATAAAGGTATTTTACAGCCTCATAGTGCCTTTACAGTATTTCGAAGTCATCCACATTTATCGCAGCCAATCGTAATCGTTCTGCATCACTTAACTGTTGATGCTCTTCTTTATTGACTAAATCAAGCTCAAGAGCTGAATCAAACAATGCTTGCGGCTCAAGTTTCCGCGGTAAGCTACCCTCTCTTTGAGCCTGCTTTATTCGGCTAAAGAGCATTTTGCACTCATGTTTGGCAATAAAGGCATTTTCAACCTCTGCTATACCGCTTTTATCCTCTTTGATGTTAGGACACAAGAACGTCAATCTATCGCGAGCAGGACCTGGTATGCTCATCGATTTGCACACCTCAATTGATAATTTATCATCAGGTTGATTAAAGTGATTTCCCAGAGGGAAAATCATCAGGCGTAGCAAGGCTGCCACTGCGCGGTTGGGGAAGTTACGGATAGCTTCATCGAGTGCCTTAGCCGCTAAATGTAATCGAGTAGCCATCACATGTTTAACTGTAGGCAAGTCATCAAACTGGCGACCATTATCTTCAAACTGCTTTAATGTTGCAGATGCTAAATACAACTGACTGAGTACGTCACCCATTCTAGCACTCAACATCTCTTTACGTTTGAGTTCGCCGCCAAGCATCAACATCGACATATCTGTCATTATTGCTAATGCAGAAGATATACGCGTCATGCTTTGATAGTACTGCTTCGTTTCGCCACTGACTGGAGACGCGGCAAATACACTGCCGGTCAATGCGTGACTCAAAGCACTAAAGGCATTACGAGCTGCGTAACCAATATGACCCGTTAATAGCGCATCAAATCGTTCAAGGCCCGCTACCTTATCTTCCATCCCCGCGGCTTCCATTTCCGCCAGCACATAGGGGTGACAGCGTGTCGCTCCCTGCCCAAAAATCATTAAACTGCGGGTCAGAATATTAGCGCCCTCGACTGTAATAGCGATGGGTTGCGCTATATAAGCATTTCCTAGATAATTTTTCGGTCCTAATTGGATACCTTTACCCGATTGAATATCCATCGCATCGTCCATGACCTGACGACCCAACTCTGTCATATGATATTTGGCAATTGCGGTAACAATAGAGGGCTTAACGTTAAGATCGATACCCGTCGTCGTTAACCGCCTTGCCGCTTCCAACTGGTAAGTATTACTAATGATCCGTGCTAGCGCTTCTTGTACACCTTCAAACTGGCCGATTGGCATACCAAATTGTTGTCTTACGGCGCTGTAAGCCGTTGTGGTTTTAGTCGCCATGTGCCCCAAAGCCGTTGACAATGCAGGTAATGAAATTCCCCGTCCAGCTGATAAACACTCTACCAGCATTCGCCAACCACGACCCGCGTATTGCGGCCCACCGATGATCCAATCAAGCGGAATAAAGACATCCTTCCCATGAGTGGTACCATTCATAAAGGCTAAGTGTAATGGGTTATGACGACGGCCAATTTCTACACCTGGGTGATCAGTTGGGATCAGCGCACAAGTAATGCCGATATGCTTTTGCTCTCCAAGCAGTCCATCTGGATCATGCATCTGAAAAGCGAGTCCCAATACATCAGCCACTGGGGCAAGTGTTATATAGCGTTTATTCCAATTGAGCTTTAAACCTAAGGTCTCTTCGCCATTAAACTCTTGGCGACAGACAACCCCACTATCTGGAATTGCACCGGCATCACTGCCGGCTTCTGGCCCTGTTAGGGCAAAACAAGGGATAGCTTGTCCGCCGGCAAGTTTCGGTAACCAATAATCCTTTTGCTCAGTGGTGCCGTAATGCGTTAGCAACTCCCCAGGGCCTAAAGAGTTCGGCACCATGACGGTAACAGCAGCACTGACACTTCTGCTAGCAATTTTACTGACAATAGTTGAGCTAGCATAAGCAGAAAAAGCGCGACCACCGTATTTTTTGGGAATAATCAGCGCAAAGAAGCCCTCTTTCTTAAAGTATTGCCAAAGCTCCGGAGGCAGATCCTTTCGATTGGTCACGATGTCGTAATCGTCAATCATAGCTAACGCCGTTTCGACTTGATTACCGATAAAATCTTGTTCTTCAGAAGTTAATGTCGGTTTACCGTAACTGTGTAAAGTTTGCCAGTTAGGTTTACCCTTAAAAAGCTCTCCCTCCCACCAGACATCGCCCGCTTCCATTGCTTCTTTTTCGGTGTCCGACAAAGGAGGCAGTACTTTCTTAAAAAAACGAAAAACAGGCCGCGTCACCAGCTGCATTCTAATGCTCTTTACAGCAAAAGTGACCACTACAGCGACCATCAAGAGTACTAATAACGTAATAAACATAATTTCTACATTGCATCCTTGTTAACAGGAACCGATACCCCCGCCGATAGATAAGGGATAACTTTTCGAATAACCGCTTCTATATCATTGTGTTCGCCAAAATCTGCTGCAGCAATTTCAGTTAATGCGTCTGCTGAAGCCATAGTGAAAACAACCGTACCTAAGGTAAAGTGTAAACGCCAAAACATCTCTGCGGGCGGAATATGTGGGGCACTCTCTCCAACGGCTTTAACAAATAAGCTTAGATACTTGCCGTAATGGGTAGTAATAAACCAGCGCAGATGTCCTTGGCTTTCAATATAACCTCGTCCTAAAAGTTGCAAGAAGGTCGTAGTGCCATCCGCTCTAACTTGGTTAAGATCGAGTAATGGATTAACCAAGGTTGAAAATATATCATTTAGCGATGCGTTCGCATCAGCATTGCGAACCGCTACAATAGCGTCAGCAGCTGTTGGCATAAAGACATCTAGATAACGTGCTAAAACCGCTCTTATCAACTCCTTTTTTGAGCCAAAATGGTAATTAACAGATGCTAGGTTTACTTCAGCCTTACTTGTGATTAATCTAAGAGATGTTTCTGAAAAACCTCGCTCTGCAAATAGCTTTTCTGCTGCATCCAGTATTCTTGTTTTTGTATCGGAGCGATTTGCCATTCCGTTGCCTTTATTAATTCAATTTAAAACACTCGTTTAAATTAAACACTCGCTTGCTTTTTGTCAAACAAAAACCCTGTTTACCTTACATATGTATGCGATTTCATCCATCTCAGCTTCCTCTCTATCAATCAGCAACAAAATAAGTAGAATAAGCAACACAAAAATAACAAGGGATTTTGACAGATGAACATGACCTTTACCAAGGTTTCTAAGTTATCCGCTTTAATTGCAATTTCACTCGGCGCGACAGCATGTACTAAAACAGAAACTGTAAGTACACCTGCTGTTGATAAAACGCTTGAAGCGCAACAATTTATTGCTGATGCCGAAGCACAAATGGCCGACTTATCAATAGAGAGCAATCGTTCAGAGTGGATTTATAGTAACTTTATCACCGAAGATACCGCGGCACTATCTGCCAGTGTTTCAGAGAAGTACACAGGTACATCTGTAAAGCTCGCGACACAATCAGCTCAGTACGCTGACTTACCGTTAAACGACGCCGATAAAAGAAAGCTAAACATTCTACGCAGTTCTATTGTACTTCCGGCACCTTTGGATCCAGCAAAAAATGCCGAATTAGCCAACATCAGTTCAAAATTGAATGGCCTATACGGCAAAGGTAAGTATTGCTTCGCAGATGGACGTTGTTTAACCCAGCCAGAGCTATCGGCGATTATGGGCGAATCAAACAACCCGGAGGAGTTGCTTGAAGTGTGGCAAGGGTGGCGTGAAATAGCAAAACCTATGCGACCTCTATTTGAAAGAGAAGTAGAACTCGCAAACGAAGGCGCTCAAGATCTTGGTTATGCCAATCTATCTGAATTATGGCGTAGCCAATATGATATGAAACCTGACGCGTTCTCAAATGAGTTAGATCGCCTTTGGGGACAAGTTAAACCACTTTATGACTCGCTACATTGCTATGTTCGCGGCGAACTTAACCAGCAATATGGCGAATCTGTTGCGCCAGCATCAGGGCCTATCCCTGCTCATCTTTTAGGTAACATGTGGGCACAAAGTTGGGGCAATGTTTATGATCAAGTTGCACCCGAAGACGCAGATCCTGGCTACGATGTCACAGAGTTACTCGCAAAACATAATTTTGATGAAGTTAAGATGGTTAAACAAGCCGAAGGCTTTTTTACCTCGTTAGGCTTTGATGAATTACCTGATACCTTTTGGGAACGTTCTCTTTTCGTTCAACCAGAGGATCGTGATGTAGTTTGTCACGCTTCAGCGTGGGATCTCGATAACCTCGACGATATACGCATAAAGATGTGTATCCAAAAGACAGCTGAAGACTTTACTGTTATTCATCATGAACTCGGACACAATTTCTATCAACGTGCCTATAAAGAACAACCCTTTATCTTTAAAAACAGTGCAAATGATGGCTTCCATGAAGCCATCGGTGACACTGTTGCACTATCGATCACGCCAAATTACTTAAAACAGATTGGTCTACTTGACGAAGTACCTGATGCCTCGAAAGATATAGGCTTACTTTTAAAGCAAGCGTTGGATAAAGTCGCGTTCTTACCCTTCGGATTAATGATCGATCAATGGCGTTGGAAGGTCTTTAGTGGCGAGATCACGCCCCAGCAATATAACCAAGCATGGTGGGATTTACGCGAAAAGTATCAAGGTGTAAAAGCCCCTATCGCCCGTAGTGAAAGTGACTTTGATCCAGGTGCAAAATATCATGTACCAGGGAACGTGCCTTATACACGCTATTTCTTAGCCCATATACTGCAGTTCCAGTTCCATAAAGCACTCTGTGAAGTTGCTGGAGATACTGGACCCATCCACCGCTGCAGTATATACGGCAATAAAGAAGCCGGTGCGAAGCTTAATACCATGTTAGAGATGGGACAAAGCAAACCTTGGCCAGAAGCGCTAGCCGCGGTGACAGGCACTAAAGAGATGGATGCCAAAGCCGTACTTGATTACTTTGCTCCACTGCAAACCTGGTTGGATCAACAAAATACCACCGCTAACCGTCAATGCGGATGGTAAACGTTATCTAGCACTGCTTATATTCGTTTTAGCCGAGTAGATAGAAGCCACTTTTCTCAAAGGGAAAGTGGCTTTTCTATTTTTTATACCGCTTTATCAGCCTAAAGAGTTAAGGTTGCACTCGTTAACAACATACAGTGTTTAATGCCTCTTCTCGCAAGGAATTGTTCCAAAAACCGCACTTAACATGAAAATTTGTGAAGCTATCAGTGGTTTTTACACATTTTGTAAAGATCTAATTCTTTAGTTCAATAAGGCTCTCTATTATAGTAATAGTAATAATTATTTTTTTGAAGTCATACATGTTTAAAAAAGCAACTCATCGGTTAGCACTAGCAGTTTGTCTGTACTTGGCAGCGATGCATTTAGCCTTCGCCAATGATAACGAAGCGTTAAACGAACTTTATACTCATTTTAACGAAGCGTTTAACGAATTAGATGTCAGTCGAATCCATGCTATTTATTCGGAAGATGCCTGCTATATCCCTGAAAGCCAAGGCGAAGAGATCACGGTTGGACGAGACAATATTGTTGCGCTTTATAAAACCTTTTTTGGGAAAATACAACATAAAAAAGCCAAAATAGAAGTCGACTTTAGAGTTATTGAAAGAAATATTGACGGCACAAGTGCAACGGATATCGGCTACTACCTTATTCGTTTTCACCCATCGATTGATGCTGGTGAGCCAGTTAGTGAATTTGCAGGGAAATTTGTCACAGTGTCTAAAAAGAAAGCAGACGGTAAATGGTACTTAACGGTAGATACTAATAATCGTGCTGAAGCGGCATTTTATTTTAATGCTAAACCCTCTTCAAACCTTTATTATGGTCGTCAATTTTCAACGCTAAATAGCTATGTAAAACCCAAAATTCATGATGAACCCTAATATTGATCCCACGAGTAGCTGCCCTTGTAGCTCAAATAACACCTATAGCCACTGTTGCCAACCACTACACCTAGGTGTCAAAGAAGCACGGAGTCCTGAACAATTAATGCGTTCGCGTTTCTGTGCATTCTACTTGGGGTTATTTGCGTATCTAATCGACACCCATCATAAAAGTTACCTGTTTGACTTAACACTGCAAAGTCTAACCGCTGGCCCGCATCCACATTGGTTAACGTTAGAGGTTATTTCATTTTATGAAATGGGTAATCAAGGTAAGGTCACATTCCAAGCATGGTTTAGAGATAACGACACGCTAAATGCAATACATGAATGCTCAAATTTTATAAAGGAAAATGGTCGCTGGTATTACACTGAGGGAGTTCAGAAAGATCCAGTGTATCCCAGGAGAAATGCATTATGTGTTTGCGGTAGCAGCAGGAAGTTTAAGCAGTGTTGCTTGTAACCTTGTCAAAGTAAATTCTTTTACCCTAATGTGCATTCACAATGACTACATTTAAAAGAGTACGCCCTAGAACACGTTTATAGTGAATTGGACCTAATGTACTAAGGCCGACTTTTCTAAAAACTCGCCGAACTCAGCGACTCGTAATGCAGGACTGTATAAAAAACCTTGAGCTTGGTGGCAAAGATGATCGGCTAAGAACAGTTCCTGCTCTTTTGTTTCCACACCTTCTGCAGTAAGTGAAATATTCAGTGCCGAGGCCATTGCAATAATCGCACTCACAATTTCTCGGCTTTCGTGGCTAACAGTTAGGTCTGAAATGAATGAACGATCAATTTTGAGTTTAGTGATGGGGAATTGTTTTAAATAGCGCATTGAGCTGTAACCTGTACCGAAATCGTCAATCGCTAAACCGACACCCAACTCAGCTAATTCATTACATAAATTGGTTGCTGAACGAATATCTGCCATCAATTCGGTCTCGGTAATTTCCAGAATTAAACTGTGTGGTTTCAGTCGGTAACGGCCTATCAACTCCCAAACTTGCTCAAACAGCGAACCACCAAAAAACTGCCTTGCTGATACATTAACGTGCATAGAAATATCTATTTGACGATGCTGCCATAAGTTAAGCTGTTTACAAGCCGCTTCTAATACCCATGAGCCAATATCCGTTATAAGACCGGTTTGTTCTGCTATATCGATAAAAGCACCAGGATACAACACGCCCTTCTTAGGATGATGCCATCGAATAAGTGCTTCTGCGCCGATATAAGCTTGTTTCTTCAAATCTTTTAATGGTTGATAATAAAGTTCGAACTGACGGCCTTTTATCGCCACTGCCAAATCTCGCTCTATCTGTGCATCATCCTTAAACGCATTAAGTAATGCGGAGTTAAAAATTTGAATTGCATTACCTTGTTTATTTTTTGCATACTGCAAAGCGATATCAGCGCAAGTGAGTGCAGGGAAAAGCTGCTCAATAGAGGCAATATCGACGCAAGCTAAAGCGGGTTTGGGTTCTACTTGCTCAATTCCGATGCTGACAGGAAGCTCAACTTGACTGTATAGCCGTTCAATCAACGCATTAGTGACATTAACGTCCTGTGACGCTGAAATTAATAACGCAAATTCATCACTGCCAATGCGAGCGATCTCAGTAATCTGATTGATCTCTGCGAAATGCCGGATCCGTCTTGCCACTTCAATTAACATTAGATCGCCATTAGCATGACCATAGGTATCATTAAAGCGTTTAAAACCGCGCAGATCGACCAGGACAAGGTGTCCCGCTTTGGCTTTTTCAAGCACTCTACCAAAGTGAATTCGATTATATAAGCCGGTTAAACTACAACGCCAAGCCAACCTTTCTAATTCGCTCTGATGCAGATGCTGTTCGGTGCAGTTATCGGCGTTAATTAACGCAAAATGGTTACCCCTTTCTGAGATAAACCGCTTTACGCTGAGCCGAATCCAATAATCAGTTCCATCACGACGAACAAGTTTAATCTCCTCTTCGACGCTGTCGCCAGCTGTTACTTTTACAAGCACACTTTCGGCTTTTTCTGGGAACTGTTTAAAGAATTCTAAAGCCTGAACGGGACGCCCAATAATTTGTTCTTTGGGAATATGGGTCAACTCAAAGTGAGCCTGATTGACATATTCGATACAAGCTGACGCAAGATTCACTACCATCATGATCTGATCAGACTGCTCGGTTGCAGATAAAAAGAGTTTTAAGCGTTCATCTTTATCATAAGAGTATTTGGTGGCTAATGTCAGCGCTAATTGGTCTGCGACTTGAGAGGCTAATTGGATTTCCGAATCTTGCCAGGCAGAAATCTCTGCATTACGCTCTAAACTCAATACACCTTCTAGATGACCATTAATCCTTATCGCCACTTCTAAAGCGGCTTTGACATCATGATGCTGATAATAGTCAACGAGTTCAATGAGGCGGCTATCTTCAATACAATCATCGGAAGCTACCAGTCGATTAACTCTAAGTTCTTCAACAAAGATTGGACTCGCTGATGGTTGAGGACGGGATTTGAGATCGACGTTTAGCGCGATGACAACTTCATTACAGACGAGCTCTAATATATTGCTTTCTTCACTTAAACCAGAAATAACAACTCGAGATACATCGAGCTGTTCAAAAAGCAATTCAGCAGACATTTTGGCAGTAGCGTGAAAGTCACCCTCTTGCTTTGCCTCTGAGTTAACAATTTGTTCTAAAAGTTTCTGGTATCTATGTTTCTTCACTCAATATCCTAAAGAACGGTAAACAAAAATGGCTTACCAAATGGCCCGTGTATTCAGCTCAAAACTAACTATGATTCTTATCGCCAAGAAGTTACCGAAAAACAGCAATTCCAGCAAGACATACTGTGTTTTCCTACAAACTATTCTCTAACTGGAAAATCATCTTTTCTGCGCTAAATGAGAAGGTTATTACTAACTTGACATCATCACCAGCGGTTGTAATTTCACTAGCAACGTCAGCAAAGCGAGAGCTTGCTTTTGCGGCGACTTCGTTTGCTAATTTAGCGGCATCTTCGCCTGATAACATGAGCTCTAAAACAGTGTCATGTTCATCAATTACAGCGCCAACATCGACAAAGCTACCACAATCATTACACGTATCATTAACTAAATCAGATTGTGCCGTTTGAATATTTTTCATGTTAAGACTCTTTGCTACATAAGGTATATGTACACATTATATATCAGCTTAACAAGCAACAAAGGGATCATTCTCAAGCTTGAGCAATTAATTCACTCATTTGACGTTGCATAACCAGTTGGTCAACAAAATGGTGCAGTTTTACAGGCTGTTCAGTGGTAACGTTCTGATGACGAAGACGTGTGTTGATCTCGCAGTTTGCCAGGACATCTTCCATCTCTAATGCTTCTTGACGTCGGATAACGAGCGCTTCTTTATGAATTGCATTGGCTAACCTGAAGCAAGTATTGCCGCCGTTTTGGAATGAAGAACTGTTATTGGTCACAGGAGAATCGCTGTCGAGTTGCTTTAAAAGTGGTTGACTGTCACCTAAGTTGAATTTAGCGCGTAGATCCACATGTTTAAACTCGGGAGTTTGGAACTGAGCCATATCACGCGCATCGGCAGATAGCATAGATAGCAATAATGCAAACTCACCACGGCGATTCGTCTCAACAGCACTGTTGAGACGTGAGCCTAACTGTAATTCGTTAACCAATGGGCTAATTGCTTGCATAACGCTCTATTTGCATAAAAAAAAACCTATAAAACAACCTGTTGATATGTAATCGACCCCTTAAGCAAATACTTTAGACATTATTTCAAATTTAAGCTTTACACAGGAAAAAAATCTGACTACTATTGCCGCCGCAATTGAGGAGGGGTTCCCGAGTGGCCAAAGGGATCAGACTGTAAATCTGACGGCTCAGCCTTCGAAGGTTCGAATCCTTCTCCCTCCACCATTTGCGCACAATTTGATAGAAAGATATTCGTGGAGGGGTTCCCGAGTGGCCAAAGGGATCAGACTGTAAATCTGACGGCTCAGCCTTCGAAGGTTCGAATCCTTCTCCCTCCACCACTTCTATCTAAAATTGGTGTTTAAGTGTAAACCGCAGTAGGCCAATATTGTGGGCAAGATTAAAGTAAAATGTGGAGGGGTTCCCGAGTGGCCAAAGGGATCAGACTGTAAATCTGACGGCTCAGCCTTCGAAGGTTCGAATCCTTCTCCCTCCACCACTTTACTTTGAAAATTAAGTGTTAAGTGTTAAGTGTTAAGTGTTAAGTGTTAAGTGTTAACCACAGTAGGCCAATACTGTGGGCAAGATGAAATAAGAAAAATGTGGAGGGGTTCCCGAGTGGCCAAAGGGATCAGACTGTAAATCTGACGGCTCAGCCTTCGAAGGTTCGAATCCTTCTCCCTCCACCACTTCTTATTGTTCGACTTCAAACTAGATACCTGATATTTCTACAGTCCTCCTTTCCAGTAAAATCTCCTTCGTCAAAGTGTAAATTCAACGTTAATCAAATTAATTCAGAATGTTACTCAGATCTATTTCTAAATAATTGCTGTGCTTTCTGCTACCAATCCGCCATTAATTTCACTATGATTTAACTTTATTATTATCTGCTAAGGCCTTAACGTGACCAACTCTTGGGTAAATCAAGCCATCGAAAAAATTGATGCTGACTTTCAACGAAGTGCTGACACTCATCTTATAAAGCTAGAAACCCCGAGTTTGAACGGGGTAGATATTTACCTTAAAGATGAAAGTACTCACCCAACGGGTAGTTTAAAGCACCGTCTAGCCCGCTCCCTTTTTCTTTACGCTCTGTGTAATGGTTGGATTAAAGAGAACACCACGGTGATAGAATCATCTTCGGGCAGTACCGCAGTATCTGAAGCCTATTTTGCACGTTTACTTGGATTGCCATTTATTGCAGTGATGCCAAGCAGTACCGCTAAGAAAAAAATTCAACAAATAGAATTTTACGGTGGCCAATGCCACTTTGTCGATCACTCCTGTAAAATCTATGCTGAATCAGAACGATTAGCACACGAGCTCAATGGCCATTATATGGACCAGTTTACTTATGCTGAACGTGCCACTGATTGGCGCGGCAATAATAATATTGCCAACTCTATTTTTAACCAGATGGAAAAAGAACAACACGCTATTCCTGCATGGATAGTCATGAGCCCTGGCACGGGCGGCACCTCTGCCACTATTGGCCGCTATATTCGCTACCAACGATTAGCCACTAAACTCTGTGTGGTAGATCCTGAGAACTCAGTATTTTTTGACTATTTTAAAACAGGTGATAGCAAAATCACTTGTGTTAACGGCAGTAAAATTGAAGGTATTGGCCGTCCAAGGGTAGAACCGTCATTCATTCCAGGAGTGGTGGATGAGATGCGCAAAATTCCTGATGCTGCCTCTATCGCAACCATTAATTGGTTAGAAAACATCATTGGCCGCAAGACGGGCCCATCAACTGGCACCAACTTGTATGGTGCACTACAGCTGGCCTCTGAAATGGCAGCAAAGGGCCAAACGGGGTCTATCGTCACGCTTATCTGCGACTCCGGTGAGCGCTACCTAGATACTTATTACAATACAGAGTGGATACAAGCTAATATTGGTGACTTAACGCCTTATAACGCTGCTCTGAAGCAATTTAGTGAGACTAGCGTGCTAGTTTGCCCCGCTAAAGTCTAATGTCTTAGACGTTCAAAAAAGCCCTTGTGGGATCACTCTCACAAGGGCTTTTTCGTGTAAATTGATTGTGCGGAACAA
The DNA here is from genome assembly GCF_023284025.1 of Shewanella abyssi. Lineage (GTDB taxonomy): Bacteria > Pseudomonadota > Gammaproteobacteria > Enterobacterales > Shewanellaceae > Shewanella > Shewanella abyssi. The sequence goes on from NZ_JAKIKR010000007.1 coordinate 36,882, forward strand.
TACCTAATCAATATTTAGGTATTTATGGGTCTGTATCGATAGACGCCAATTACGTTCAATACATGTTTTCATCGCCAGTTCTGTTGCTCTTGGCTTTTGGCTAATCGGTTGCAGGCATATGGTTTTGCCCGTTAAGTCGATATCAGTCAACAGTTGGTCAAGTTCATCAATGTGGTTGTTGGTCGCAACGGGATGCTTTATCTCATTAGCCCGCTTGAGTGCTTGCGCTAAGACTTTATAGCCACCTTTCATATTAATTTTAGGTGAGACTGTCACCCAAGTATCCTTATCACACACAACAGCAAATGTGCCACTGGTTTCAATCTGTGTTTGGTAACCATTATCATGTAAATATGTCGTTAAATTAGACAAGTCATATAGACACGGCTCACCGCCCGTTATCACAATGTGTTTTGCGGTAAAGCCTTTTTGTTTAAAAGCGTTTACCAGCTGTTCACTTGAAAGCTCAGACCAGCGACCTATGGTGCCGTCTACTTGGATCACCAACTCAGGTTTAACCCGATGACTCGCCACTAACTCCCAGGTATGTTTGGTATCGCACCATGCACAGCCAACAGGACAACCTTGAAGCCTTACAAAGATAGCAGGCACACCGGTAAAATAGCCTTCACCTTGTATTGTTTCAAACACTTCATTGACTGGATAGTTCATCTAACTTACCTCGTGATTAGCAGGGCGGCATTTATAGAGGATTTTTAACCGAGTCGCAAGTAGTTTAAAAGCAATCCATGCTGCGTTAAACTGTCACTTCTCATTTTAAATTTAAATTGAAGTCCTATTATGTCTAAAGCTGTTGTCGTTTTTAGTGGTGGTCAAGATTCTACTACCTGTCTTATTCAAGCTCTCACCCAGTATGATGAGGTTCACACTGTCACCTTTGACTATGGGCAACGACACAGCCAAGAGATAGAGATCGCAGCGGGATTGTCAAAGCAGCTTGGCGCCGCCAGCCATAAAATTCTAGACGTTGGGATCCTAAACGAGTTAACCGTTAGCGCCCTAACGCGTGACATTCCTATCGAAGAAAATAAAGAGGGTAATTCGATACCCAACACTTTTGTACCTGGGCGCAATATTTTATTTCTAACCCTTGCGGGGATCTACGCCTACCAGCTTGGTGCTGAGGTGATTATTACCGGCGTATGTGAGACTGACTTCTCTGGTTACCCTGATTGTAGAAATGAATTTATCAAATCAATGCAAACCGCATTAATGCAGGGAATGGATAAACAGTTAGCGATCAGCACGCCGTTGATGTGGCTTGATAAAGCCGAAACTTGGGCCTTAGCGGATAAATACGATAGTTTAGCGCTTATTCGCCACCAAACCCTAACCTGCTATAACGGCTTGAAAGGCGATGGTTGTGGTACTTGCCCGGCATGCTTATTACGTCAACGCGGCTTAGATGAATATTTAGCGAACCCAAAAGATATCCAAACACAATTAGCGGCTAAATGCCGCAAATAACCTCCAGGGCAAAAAGCCCCTATGTTGTTGCAGCTATCATTAGCATCATTTGTATTGTCCTTTTTTATTTAGGCGTAGATGATCTGTTAGCCTATCGGCGTGATTTGATTTTTGATAGTCAGTGGTGGCGCTTATTCAGCGGTAATTTCCTGCACACAAATGCATGGCATTTGGTTATGAATTTGGCCGGGCTGTGGGTCATATTGTTATTGCATGAACAACATTACAACGCCAAATCACTGCTGGTTGTAGTAATAGCGTTAAGCCTGACGCAGGGTATGGGACTGCTAATGTTTTTTCCTGAAACTAAGGGATACGTTGGTCTCAGTGGCATGTTGCACGGGTTATTTGTTTATGGCGCTGTGCTTGATATCACTAAAGGATTGAAAACCGGTTACCTGTTAACGCTCGGCGTAATGTTAAAAGTACTCTATGAGCAGACGTTTGGTGCGAGTAGCGAAGTCACTGCGCTCATCGGCGCTAGAGTAGCAACAGAAGCACATCTTGTAGGGCTTGTTAGCGGTTTCATCTGTTTAGCCGCTGTTTATGCTGTGAAAAAGTTTAAAAGTTGACCGTAAAAAAATAGGAGACCATGGTCTCCTATTTTTCACTCTGAACATGTTGATTTCAACTATCGCTAAGCTTTTATAAACTGCTCTCGCAAGCGGCCTACTCTATCTCTCACGGCCGCCGCTTCTTCAAATTCAAGATTCTTAGCATGTTCATGCATCTGTTTTTCAAGCCTATCAATTTCATGGCTAATATCGGCGGGTTTGACAAGGTAGTCAGCGCCCTGCTCTGCCACTCTCCGCGACTTATCAGACTTGCTATCACCGACATCCATAACATCGGTAATACTCTTAATAATACCTTTAGGGGTAATGCCGTTATCAAGGTTATATTGATGTTGCTTTGCTCTGCGACGATTGGTTTCCGTTATCGCTTTATCCATAGACTTAGTAATGCGGTCACCGTAGAGAATGACTTTACCGTTCACATTACGGGCAGCTCGACCAATCGTTTGAATTAGAGAGCGCTCTGAACGCAAAAAGCCCTCTTTATCGGCATCAAGAATACAAACCAATGACACTTCAGGCATATCTAAGCCTTCACGAAGTAAGTTAATACCGATAAGCACATCAAATACACCCAGTCTTAGATCTCTAATGATCTCAACTCGCTCGACGGTATCGATGTCTGAGTGCAGATATCTGACTTTGACGCCATGTTCGTCTAAATATTCAGATAGATCTTCAGACATTCTTTTGGTTAATGTCGTTACCAGTACTCGCTCGTTAACAGCCACTCGCTTAGCGATCTCAGAGAGTAGATCATCAACTTGGGTGCCTACAGGCCTAACTTCAATTTCAGGATCCAACAACCCTGTCGGCCTGACAACTTGTTGAGCAATTTCATCTCCTGATTTATTAATCTCATAATCACTTGGTGTGGCTGACACAAAAATGCTCTGTGGCATGAGTGCTTCAAACTCTTCAAATTTTAAAGGACGATTATCCAATGCCGATGGTAAGCGAAAACCATATTCCACAAGATTCATCTTTCGAGAACGATCGCCTTTGTACATCGCCCCGATTTGCGGAACAGTGACGTGAGACTCATCGATAATCAATAAACCATCATCAGGCAAGTAATCTAGCAAGGTTGGTGGCCCGTCGCCCGAAGCTCGCCCTGATAAATAACGGGAGTAGTTCTCGATCCCCGAGCAATATCCGAGTTCGGTCATCATCTCAATATCATATTGCACCCGTTCAGTAATACGCTGCTCTTCGATCAGCTTATTAAGATCGAGTAGCTGTTTCTTACGATCTCTCAACTCCTCTTTGATATGTTCTGTCGCGGCTAATATCGATTCACGTGGCGTAACATAATGACTTTTAGGGTATACCGTAATACGGGCAACTCGCTTGTTGATATGACCCGTTAAAGGATCAAATAGGCTCAGTCGCTCTATTTCGTCGTCAAAAAGCTCCACTCTAACGGCATATTTATCAGAGTCAGCCGGAAAAACATCGATCACCTCGCCGCGAACACGGTAGGTACCACGCTGTAACTCAATATCATTACGTTTATATTGCAGCTCGCTGAGTTTTTTAAGCATATCGCGCTGATCCATTATCGCCCCCTCTCGAAGGTGCAATAACATTTTCATATAGGCCTTTGGATCTCCCAGACCATAAATGGCAGAGACCGAGGCTATAAGCACAACATCTTTACGTTCAAGCAGTGCTTTAGTTGCTGACAAACGCATCTGCTCAATATGGGCGTTTACCGAAGCATCCTTTTCAATAAAGGTACCACTCGCGGGAACATAGGCTTCTGGCTGATAATAGTCATAGTAGGAGACAAAATACTCCACGGCATTATGGGGAAAGAACTCTTTCATCTCGCCATAAAGTTGCGCTGCCAGTGTCTTGTTAGGTGCCATGATAATAGTGGGTCGAGACATTTGCTCTATCACGTTAGCGATAGTAAAGGTTTTTCCTGAGCCAGTAACACCTAATAGGGTTTGACTCGCAACCCCAGACTCCAAGCCATCGACAAGCTGTTTAATGGCCGTCGGTTGATCGCCCGCAGGTTGGTATTGAGATTCCAATTGAAATACAGATTCAGACACTAGGTTATGCTTCCTCAATTTGCTTGGGCGCATTTTACCCTATTTATACCCATCTTACCTGAAGATGCAGAATTCAGTGGGAATTTAATGGGCTTTAATCAAGGCATTGATTGCCACTAATGGTCGCTCCCTTGGTAAAATCAATAACACGGAGTAAAGCCCACTAAAACCCATCGCAGAAGGCGTTATGCAAGCCCACTTCGTTGTTGCACTAACTTAAAAGGGAATAACCATTTCTACATTAACGCGCCTAGAATTGAACTGGCACAACGCCTCTGAAACGAGCATCTTCAAGTAGGATGGGTATATATCCAATATGGGATGAACCTGACTTATCAAATAGTATAACCATTTCTGTTTACTCAGATGAAAGTTTACGACATTAGTGACAATCAATGGCTTAGCAAAGTCCATTGCGCCACAGCAGCCTAGAACAGGCACTTTAATTCACAATGACACCACAATAAACAGTTACAATTCAGCAACAACTTTAAAAGGGTAAAAAATTAACTGTTGATTTTTGCATCAATCTGTTTTTAAACGATAAAAAAAAAACTCAACAAAATTGCTCATTTTAACCTCAAGCCCCTATTCATCGGCCTTTGCAACAGTTTTTTTCACTTAACCCACAGGCTTATCCACAGATTTAGTGGATAACTCACGCAAACCTTGTTATAGCGGGACTTTTAACCAGTACTGCAACTTAAGCATGATGAATGTTTTTTTTGTAATTTTATTACATATGAAATGCTCATACCGTCTCTTTAAGCAATTAGTTTTATAAATACCCATTAAGGTAATCGAAAACTACGATTAACTCATAGGCTTGCGTTCTAGCTGTTCAGTTATTGATAAATATGGTGCATTCATCACCATGATGCACATTTGATGAACACTTAACCGCATAAATGCACTTTTTTTCCCTTGTCGAGTTGACTCAGTAGTAAGAGCCATTTAATATGCGCTCCGTCTTCAACGAGACGTAACTTAAACGATTCCCCTGTAGTTCAGCTGGTAGAACGGCGGACTGTTAATCCGTATGTCACTGGTTCGAGTCCAGTCTGGGGAGCCAAAGTTTAAGTTAATCAGATATTTATCTGGTAATATAAAAAAGCAATTCCCCTGTAGTTCAGTTGGTAGAACGGCGGACTGTTAATCCGTATGTCACTGGTTCGAGTCCAGTCTGGGGAGCCATTTTTATATAACCGTTAAATATTGATAAAAAATGTAATTCCCCTGTAGTTCAGTTGGTAGAACGGCGGACTGTTAATCCGTATGTCACTGGTTCGAATCCAGTCTGGGGAGCCAATTTTTTATCAGTAACAATAAGTAAAATGCGTTTCCCCTGTAGTTCAGTTGGTAGAACGGCGGACTGTTAATCCGTATGTCACTGGTTCGAATCCAGTCTGGGGAGCCAACTTTTATTTATGATTTAGATTTATAGCGTTTCCCCTGTAGTTCAGTTGGTAGAACGGCGGACTGTTAATCCGTATGTCACTGGTTCGAATCCAGTCTGGGGAGCCAATCTAAAGATAAATCAAATATAGGTAATATTGCGATTCCCCTGTAGTTCAGTTGGTAGAACGGCGGACTGTTAATCCGTATGTCACTGGTTCGAATCCAGTCTGGGGAGCCAACCTAATATAATAAAAACGATGTTATTCAACATTACTGTCTGCAAATCAAGCATAAATCATATTCAAACTAAACATTCCTCATACAAAGCAACTGATATTAAATCTAAAATCAGTTTATAATGCCCATAGAGATACACCTTTTTAGAACAATTTTGTCTTCTATGATTGTGAATGGACTCATTATGACTAGTTTCCGATATTACCTACTCTTTTTAGTCTTCGTTTTCTGCGGACTCACTTTGGTTACCTTTTCCAACAATCAAACTAATTTAGCCCATCGTAGCGCTCAAGAATTGGCAACATACACTGCGAGTATTGCCGCTGAAAGCCATGGGCTAGGTGATGGCAAAGCGTTATACCAACATTTAGATAAAAGTTTTAATTTCCAGTTTTTCCAATACATTGACAGTGACGACAATGATAATAGTTTCACCAAGGGCAAGTTACTGTCTGAGGGTGGAAGTTTTATCAATGGACTCTATCAGATTGAGATCCCAGTCACCCAAGCACTGACTAATGGTCGATTACAGGTAAAACTGTCCATAGCAAAAGAGATCACTACCGTATCCGATAGGTTTGCAGATCAGTTGATGCTTATTTGGGGCTCTTTCTTACTGATTAGTGTTTTTAATTTATTACTGGCGCTGCGCCAAGCTAAAAAAATACAGTACAGTTCAAAGATAATTGACGAGCTACCTAACTTTACTTTTCACGCAATACAAAAGTCCAAATTAAAGGGTGAGTTTACCCCACTCGTTAGGGCACTAGAGTCATGCCAAAGTAAGTTGAAAGCCAAAATCGATGAACTCAATGAAACCCACGAAACACTGGCTAAAGCCGCTTTTCAAGATCCTATTAGCGGATTTGGCACCCGCTCTAAATTCACCGAGAAGTTAAATGAGATATGTTTGCCTAACAGCCAACAATTGGGTGTACTGGCTATGGTTAGGGCCTCTGAACTTACTGCAATAAACCAATTACATGGACGTGAAGCAGGCGATAGTTACTTAGCGCGAATAGCTAACCAGATCAGAAAGTCATTGGTTAAATTGCCGAATGCCGATTGTTATCGCATTTCTACTGCGGATTTCGCATTGATTTTGCCTGATGTTTCTTTAAAAGATGGCATGACTATCATCGAGCAACTAAAAATATCCTTTGATGAGTACCAACAAAATTTGGGCACCGATACCGTTGCCTACATAGGCTTATGTCCCTATTTACAAAATAACGATCCAGTGACATTAATGACATTAGCCGATACTGCCGTCAGTATTGCGCAAACAATGGGGCCAAATAGTATTCACGTACAACAAAAACTTACCGGTGATGAACTGTTTGGGGATAGCCGTTGGAAAGTTGCCATCGACGAGATCCTAAAACGTAAAGCGATAAAGTTATACGCCCAACCCATACGCCCATGCCGAACCGATATTGAATCATACCGCGAGCTCCTGTCCCGCTTTTACAACGACCAAGGTAAGTTCCTCCCTACAACGACAGTCATTGCCATGGCTGAACGTCATGGAATGAGCCAAGAGTTGGATAAGTTAGTGATCTTAAAAACACTGAGTTTGCTGCTAGGTACGCCGTCGCTAACGGGCTTATTTGGTATTAATATCAGCACGTCATCGGCCAATAATAAAAGCTTTGTCGCTTGGTTGAAAAATGTATTGCTCCGCCAACGAAATTTAGCTGGCAGGCTGGTATTTGAGGTCAGTGAATCAGGTATGCAAACTAACCTGTCCGCGACATATCATTTTATTAATGAAGTACACAGTGTAGGCGCTCGAGTAGCAATAGAAAGATTCGGTCTCGGCTTTACATCGTTTAAGTTCTTTAAAGAGGTGCGTCCAGACTTTATCAAATTGGATGGCAGTTACACTCAAGGTATTACCTCTGACACTCATAATCGCTTCTTTGTTAAAATGATCATTGATATTGCAAGAAAACTGACCATTAGAGTGATTGCGACAAGTGTAGAGAATCAAGAACAAAAATTGGCCATGGAGCAGCTGTTACTCGACGGCCTTCAAGGTTACTATATTGCCAAGCCAACGCCTTTAGTGACAGTGAGTCATACCAAGGCAACTGAAATAGTGCGTTAAATTTACTCATAAGAAAGCTAATTTATTTGTCCCTGCTTTCTTTGTGTTGTTTATGGCGGTGGAAAAGCCGATAATGGCGTTAAGATTGTCTAAATAATGAATTGAGATGAGTGAATATCTCCTGTTATTGGTCAGCACTGTGTTGGTCAATAACTTTGTGTTAGTAAAATTCCTAGGTTTATGCCCATTTATGGGGGTGTCCAGCAAACTTGAGTCTGCAATTGGTATGTCTATGGCTACCACATTTGTGCTGACGCTTGCGTCTATTCTCAGTTATTTGGTCAACCAATACCTGCTTTTACCGTTCGATCTCGGTTACTTAAGAACGATGGGCTTCATCTTAGTTATCGCCGTGGTGGTGCAATTCACCGAAATGCTAGTACAAAAAACCAGTGCTTCATTACATCGCGCGTTAGGTATTTATTTACCCTTGATCACTACAAACTGTGCAGTACTCGGTGTAGCCCTGCTCAATATTAATGAAGACCATAATTTTTTGGAATCTGCCATATTCGGCTTCGGTGCCGCGGTCGGGTTTTCGTTAGTGTTAATCCTATTTTCAGCGATGCGTGAACGGCTCGCCGCAGCAGATGTACCCGCCCCATTTAGAGGTGGTGCTATTGCTATGGTTACCGCAGGGCTTATGTCCCTTGCATTTATGGGCTTTACAGGGTTGGTTAAATAAACATGTCAGGTATTGTCATCGCTGTTGTTGTTCTTACAATACTCGCGCTTATCTTTGGTATTTTACTGGGATTTGCCGCAGAAAAATTTAAAGTTGAAGGTGATCCGCTTGCTGAACAAGTAGAAGCACTACTCCCGCAAACACAATGTGGTCAGTGTGGATACCCTGGCTGCAAACCTTACGCCGAAGCTATCGCTAATGGCGATAAGATCAATAAATGCCCGCCAGGTGGCACTGCCACAATGGAAAAGATTGCCGATCTCGTCGGCGTAGATCCAGAGCCACTCAACGCCACTGAAGAAATCCAAGAGAAAAAAGTCGCGTATATACGCGAAGATGAATGCATAGGGTGTACTAAGTGTATTCAAGCATGCCCAGTCGATGCCATTTTGGGTTCAGGTAAGCTGATGCATACCGTCATCACCGATTACTGCACAGGATGCGATTTGTGCGTTGCTCCCTGCCCTGTAGATTGTATTGATATGCTACCAATCGAACAAACAACTAAGACGTGGAATTGGCAGTTAAATGCGATTCCGGTAAAACAAGTGCAAGAGGATCCGCAGTGCTAACTTTATTAGAACAAGTTGATAAAGGAACGCTTTGGCGCTCGCATGGTGGTATCCACCCCCCTGAGTTAAAAACGCTATCAAGTAAGACGACTATTGCTAACTTCCCCTTAGCAAGCCACTTTATTATCCCTATTCCACAAGTTGGCGATAGCGCGTTACTGAGGATCAAAAAAGGTGAGCGAGTCGTAAAAGGCCAAGCACTCACTGCTGGTACCAGCTTTGCTCATTGTGCAGTACATGCACCGACCTCAGGCACCATCACAGCGATAGAACAGCTGCCGAGTAACCACGCATCAGGTTTACCCGTTTTAAGCTGTGTGCTCACTGCAGACGGACAAGATGAATCTATCGAAACCATTACATCTGACCTATCGACTTTGGACAACCAACAGATCTTAAAGTTGATCCAAAATGCGGGTATTGCAGGGCTCGGTGGCGCCGCTTTTCCGACTCACATAAAACTGAGTCCAGTGAGTGATATTGAACTGGTGATCATCAACGGCATAGAGTGTGAACCCTACATCACATCCGACGACCGATTAATGCAAGAGTATAGCGATGAAATCATCTCAGGCATCGCGATTATTGAACGTTTATTGACGCCTAAACGGATTATTATCGCCATTGAAGACAACAAGCCTGAAGCCATTGAAGCGATGCAGCATTCACTCAATCGAAGTGAACTTTCAAGTGATAACGTTAGAATCACAAAAGTGCCGACTAAATATCCATCTGGTGGCGAAAAACAGTTAATCCAAATTTTAACCGGTCAGGAAGTGCCCTCTGGCGCGATCCCCGCCCAGCTTGGCATGCTGGTACAAAATGTCGCTACCGCCTACGCCATACAAGATGCCGTTATTAACGGACAACCACTGATATCACGAGTGGTTACAGTCACGGGATTGAATTGCGAGACCCCGGGTAACTACTGGCTACCGATTGGTACACAAGTGCAACATATTCTTCAAACTAGTGGTTTTAAAGGTGACCTCAGCCAAGATAAAATCATTATCGGTGGTCCAATGATGGGCCACTCATTGCCAGATGTGACAGCGCCAGTGCTAAAAGGCACCAACTGTATCTTACTGCCAAGCACTGAAGAGATCGCTCCTGATCAACAAGAGATGCCTTGTATCCGCTGTGGCGAATGCGCGGTTGTATGCCCTGCACTGTTGTTACCACAGCAGCTCTTTTGGCATGCCCAAGCAGAAGAATACGATAAAGCGGCGAGCTTTAACCTTCACGATTGTATTGAATGCGGTTGCTGCAGTTACGTTTGTCCAAGTGACATTCCGTTAGTTGAATATTATCGGGTGGCTAAATCGGCTCTGCGTACACAGTCCGAAGAGAAAAAACAGGCAGATTTAGCTAAACAGCGTTTTGATGCAAGACAGCAACGCCTAGAAGATGAAAAACTCGCTCGAGAAACCAAAGCAAGAGAAGCGGCCGCACGACGTAAAAACAGTATGGCTAGCGCCGACAAAAATGTGGTTGCAGAAGCGATGGCAAGAATGAAGGCTAAGAAAGCTGCACAGTCAAATACAGCAGACTCTGTAGCGCCAGCGCCTGTTCAAGATAAGAAAGCGCAAATAGCCGCAGCTATCGCTCGTGCAAAAGCAAAGAAAGCCTCTGCTACAACAGCGACTGACCATCCAGTTGGATCTGATGATGTTGAAGTCGACCCAATCGATGATAAAAAGGCTAAAATCAACGCAGCAATTGCCAGAGCTAAAGCCAAGAAGGCACAACAAAATAATCCATCAGCTAAAACTTCAGCCCCTGATGTACAGGTTAATGCTGTAGATGAGAAGAAAGCGAAAGTAGCTGCAGCCATTGCACGTGCTAAAGCAAAAAAACAATTACAAGCTGATGGCGATAAAACCCAAGAGAAAGTGCTCGTTGATAATGATACTGCGTTAGCAACTAACACAGTGCCAAATACCAATAAAGAGAGTACTGAAACTACTTTGGCAGCTGACACTAAAAAAGCGCGGATAGCCGCTGCGGTTGCCAAGGCGAAAGCAAAAAAACAATCACTAACTAGTGATGACACAGAAGCTACAAATCCCAACGCCGTAGCGAATGATTCAAGTACTGATCCCGCTGCAGAATCGGCACTATCTCCCGCAGAGATTAAAAAAGCACGTATTGCCGCAGCAGTTGCCAAGGCGAAAGCAAAAAAAGCGCAAGCAAAATTGGAAGAGAAGGAATAATTCATGGCATTTAAGTTAGCGTCATCGCCACACTTAAAAGTGCAGCTGCAAACCCAAAGTGTCATGCGCAGAGTCATATTGTGCGCTTTACCTGGTATAGCAGCCCAGTATTATTTTTTTGGTTGGGGTGTTTTGATTCAGGTTCTACTGGCAATTGCTGTTGCCTTGCTAAGTGAATCTATTGTACTCAAGCTAAGAAAACGCCCTATAAAACCGACCATAAGTGATAATAGCGCTGTCCTCACGGCTTTATTGATTGGTGTTTCACTGCCCTCAATAGCACCTTGGTGGATAGTGGTTATCGGGACGCTCTTTGCCATTGTCATCGTTAAACACCTTTATGGCGGCTTAGGACAAAACATATTTAATCCTGCTATGGCAGCCTATGTCATGTTGCTGATCTCTTTCCCAGTACAGATGACCAGTTGGTCAGTGCCGTTATCATTAGCCCAAACGCCAATGGATCTAGGGCTAACACTCCAAGCGATATTTGGTGCTATGACGCCAGAGCAACTCAATATTTATAAACTCGGCTTTGACGGTATTGCAATGGCGACGCCTCTTGATACCGTAAAGACAGACTTATCACTTGGACTAACCATTACAGAGAGCCTATCAAAAAGCATCTTCTCTGATGGCTACGGTGTCGGTTGGTTTTGGGTCAATGTTGCCTACTTGCTAGGTGGCATCGCCATGCTTAAATTGAAAGTGATCCGTTGGCAGATCAGCGTGGGCGTGATTGCCGCTATTTTTGTCTGCAGTAGCTTTGATTATCTATTAAGCCCAGACACGCATATTGGACCATTGTTGCAGCTGTTTTCAGGCGCAACTATGCTGGCTGCATTTTTTATCGCTACCGACCCGGTCACCGCAGCCACTAGCGTACGAGGCAGGTTGATATTTGGCGCCTTAATCGGCGTTTTAGTTTATGTTATCCGTACTTATGGTGGCTATCCTGATGCATTTGCATTCGCGGTATTACTGGCTAACCTATGTGCACCTTTTATAGATTATTACGTAAAACCACGTAGTTACGGACATCGTTCTGGAAACTAATAGTGAGTTTATTACGAATAAGCCAGCAAATAATGGGTAAAAAGATGTCATCGATGATTAAGTTAGAGACAATATTTTGAAAAGATCAATGCTAAAAAATGGCTTAACACTGGGACTGTTTGCCCTGCTTTGCACCGGATTTGTCGCGGTGGTCAACCAGCTTACATTTGCTAAAATAAAGCAACAAGAACAGATTGAGCTGGCAAGAGTGTTACATCAAATAATTCCTGATGAACTGCACGATAATGAGCTCACAGGTCATTGCATCACTATTACAGCGGCTGATTATCTAGGAACTGACGCCGCACTTCCAGCCTATATAGCGACAAAAAATGGTGTTGGTGTAGCCATTGCAATTGAAACGGTAGCCCCCGATGGCTATAACGGAGATATCCGGATTATCATAGGTTTTGATAGGCAAGGAGATGTGCTTGGAGTACGCACTCTCGCCCATCAGGAGACCCCAGGACTCGGCGATAAAATCGAGCTAAGAAAATCCGACTGGGTTGTTTCGTTTAACGGCTTATCGGTATTATCAGACAAGGATAGACGCTGGCATGTAAAAAAAGATGGCGGTGATATTGATCAATTTACAGGTGCTACCATAACGCCTCGTGCTTTTGTAAAGGCGGTAAAAAAAGCGACTCTCTATTTTAATGCCCATAAAGATGAGTTATTAGATGCACCCGCTAGTTGTGAGGTTGGCAATGAGTGAATATAAAGAATTAGCTTGGCAAGGGCTGTGGAAGAATAACCCCGGACTCGTTCAATTGCTGGGCTTATGCCCCTTACTTGCCGTTACAGCGACATTAACCAATGCCTTAGGGCTTGGCTTAGCCACAATGCTAGTATTGATTGGTTCAAACATATTGGTCTCTTTGGTCAAAGATTACGTCCCGAAAGAGATCCGTATTCCGGTGTTTGTGATGATCATCGCCGCACTGGTCACCAGCGTTCAGCTTTTCATTAATGCCTACGCTTATGGCCTTTACCTTTCGCTAGGGATATTTTTACCACTGATTGTGACTAACTGTGTCATCATCGGCCGAGCAGAAGCATTCGCCTCGCGAAACAGTGTCGCAAAATCGACCTTTGATGGCTTGATGATGGGTTTAGGTTTTACCCTGGTACTGTGCGTACTGGGAGCTAGTCGTGAAATATTGGGACAAGGTACACTCTTTTACGGTGCGGATCTGTTACTAGGTGAGTGGGCAAAAGGGTTAACCATCCAGCTTTGGCAAGTAGACACAACCTTTTTATTAGCCATGCTGCCACCGGGTGCCTTTATCGGAATGGGACTGTTGATTGCACTTAAAAATGTTATTGATAACTACATAGAGGCTAAACAGCCTAAGGCTGAGCAAGCAGCGCCAGCGCGAGTTAGGATCACAAAAGTTAATTGATAGCGCTGAATTAGAACCGGTTAATTGATATCGGTTCATTTGAGCTAGCAATTGCACCGTCTAAGAATAATAACAACATCTGATGGATATTGGCATATGAACACAGAAAAACGCCGCCTTATTTTAGAGCGACTTAGAGACAACAACCCTCACCCTGAAACTGAACTCAATTTCGCCAGTCCATTTGAATTGTTAGTTGCAGTAACGCTTTCAGCTCAAGCTACAGACGTTAGCGTTAATAAGGCGACTGATAAACTCTTTCCTGTGGCAAATACCGCCCATAGTATTGCAGCACTTGGGGTCGATGGATTAAAGCAATACATTAAGACCATCGGCTTGTACAACAACAAAGCTGTCAATGTGGTCCGAGCTTGTGAGATCTTAGTCGAGCTATATGATGGTGTAGTGCCAGAAAATAGAGAGGCATTAGAAGCGCTACCAGGCGTTGGTCGAAAAACAGCTAACGTGGTACTCAATACTGCATTCGGCTGGCCTACCATTGCTGTAGACACTCATATTGATAGAGTGTCAAATCGCACTAAGTTTGCGATGGGTAAGAATGTGGTTGAAGTCGAGAAGAAGCTGCTAAAAGTGGTTCCTGCCGAGTTTAAAGTGGATGTCCATCACTGGCTAATATTACACGGACGCTATACCTGTATCGCCCGAAAGCCTCGTTGCGGCAGCTGTATGATTGAAGACCTCTGTGAGTTTGAAGGCAAGGTTTACCCCGAAGAATAAACGCCGACCTGAAGGCTCACATTGCCAATAAAAAAGCCGCTAATGCGGCTTTTTTTAGAACATACAGATAAAGAAAATTGACAGAACAGCTGCGATAATAGCGCTAAGTCCTAGCGACATTTTAAGTTCAGTTTGCATCGATAACTCCTTAAATAAGTTAATTTATATTATAAGAAAAATGAGACTTTCTCAGGCTAATTTGGGCGTTTTGTGATCTAGATACAGGCAAAATAAGTTGATCTCACTCAATTTTTACAAAAAGTATTTAATCACCTTCTTAGATCTCAATAATAAGCGATATAATGGCTACATAAAGAACCTTAACCCTAGGATATACAATGGCACAACTACTTCACACAATGCTTCGCGTAGGAAACTTGGATCGCAGCATTGAATTTTATACTCAGGTTATGGGCATGAAATTATTACGTAAAAGCGAAAATAGTGAGTATAAATATACCCTAGCATTTGTGGGCTATGCTGAAGAGTCTACTGGCAGTGCAGTGATTGAACTCACCTATAATTGGGGCACTGAGACCTACGATATAGGGGACGCATTTGGCCATATCGCCATTGGCGAAGAGGACATCTATGCCCGTTGTAATGCAATAGCAAACGCTGGCGGCAAAGTGATACGTCCAGCTGGACCCGTCGCTGGCGGTAGCACCGTAATTGCTTTTGTTGAAGATCCTGACGGCTACAAAATTGAATTAATACAGATGAGTTCATCGCAGAAAGGGCTTGGTTAACGCTCTTCGCTTCAATTTATCCTTTTCCAAAGATCAAAAAAAGCGCCTTGCGGCGCTTTTTTTAGCTTTTAGAACAAGCTATAAACATTAGTTTTTAGCTTAGAACTTAACCGTTACACCGGCATAGTATTGACGACCAACAGTGTCGTAAACTTCTGGTACTGTGCCACCATCACTGCCGTTAGAAACGGTTGAAGGTAACTCGTCAGTTAAGTTTTTAACGCCACCAGTCACCATCCAAGTATCATTGATGAAGTAGCTTGCCGAAATATTGTGATAAAGAACAGAGTCAACCTTAGTACCTGCGCCTAAGTCATCCATCTCACCAATATAACGGTTAAAGTACATTACACTCCAATCATCTTGACCGGCTTTAATGCTGAAGTTGTTACGCATTTCAGCATATGCACCGAAGTTACCATCGATGGTGTTAGTGTAATCAACACCATCTTGCTCAAAGTTCAGCAAATAGGTGGTGTCATTAGCAATGGTCCAGTCTAGGTTTAATGCTTCAAAACTATAGGCTAGGTTAAAATCGATACCGCTTGTGTCTTGGTAACCGACGTTAGTCAATGTGCTCGTTAGGTTTGTTAAATCACCGTTTGGACCGATGTTAAACGCTTCACACGCTGCTTGGTCGCCGTCATAACAGTTCTGTAAACCATTTTGCGTATCCATACGGGCAATTGCGTTTTTAACTTTAAAACGCCAGTAGTCAACCGTTAGTGACATGCCAGCTAGGTAGCTTGGTGAATACACTAAGCCGGCAGTATAAGACTCTGACTCTTCAGGCTGAAGGTTTTCGTCCGAGGTACGGTTGACTAGGATTTGAGCATCTTGCTCATTACCCCATGGATCTTCAAGGTAATCGTATGAACCTGAGTTACCAGCATATAACTCGCTGATACTAGGGGCACGGAAGCCTGTCGCGGCAACAGTACGGATCATAAGATCATCAGTTGCTTCATAGGTTAGACCAATCTTCCACGTTGATGCGTTACCAAATGTAGAGTAATCATCAAAACGCAGTGCAAACTCACCGGTTAACTTATCGGTAAACGGTACGCTGACTTCCTGGAATACAGAGATTACGCTGTAATTACCATCGGTTGGATCTTGTTGTGCGGAAGTACTTTCCCCTGCAACCACAACTGGATCTGGATTGTAGTAACCACTTTCGTAGCGGTACTCAGCCCCCATCGCAAATGCGACGGCTCCAGCATCAAGGTCAAATAGTTCACCTGTTAAGCCCGCTGAGAATACATGTTGTTCATTACCACCGTCTGCATCCTCGGTGTACGCAACGCTATTAAGCACATCTTGGTCAGTTATTGGTTGGCCTGTTAACCAAGGATCTTGGTCTGCATAAATCGCATTAGCCAAAGAAGTACCATTGATTGAGTTCTCAACCGCAGTCTCAGCTTTGTTTTTACCGTAGGTGTAGGCAATATCCCAGTCCATACCGGTATTAATATCAGCTGTACCGGCAAGGGCTGCAGAAATACGCATAGTGTCTGTATCTTGCGTGTAGATACGTGGGCCTACATCGTTCATACGTTTGCGGTAGTTTACTTGGCCATTCTCATCAGCAACGATACCACCATCAATCATATCTTGATCAAGCTCTAAACAGGTAGCTGGGTTGTCACCAGCTTCACATACATCAAGCATGATGTTAGCCGGTTGCGCTGCCATCTGCTGATTAGATTTACGCTTAGTGTAGAGAATATCACCTGTTAACACTAGGTCATCGCCAAGTTCTTGGGTCATATTAGCGAACAAGCTGTAGCGCTTGCTAGGTGTTTGATAATAGCTATCTTGAGTGTAATCATAGCTCTCTTCACGATCTACCCAATTACCATTCTCATCTTTCACTTGGCCGCCTAGCGAGCCATTTGGAATGAAAGAACTAGCACCTGGATCGGTAAAGTCACGATCTGATTGGATCACACTGCGTCGCTCTGAGTAAGCGGCACCGAATGTGTAGTTACCAGTATCAGTATTAAAGCCGTAAAGCGCACTGATTTCGCCGTTTTCACCGTCGCTCTTATCAGTCATGCCACCAGTAACATCTATCTGGAAGCCTTCAAAATCTTTCTTAGTGATGATGTTAACAACACCAGCAATAGCGTCTGAGCCATATACCGCTGATGCACCATCTTTTAGGATCTCTACACGTGCAATCATTGCAATAGGGATAGAGTTAAGATCCACAGCGCTATCAGCACCTGAACCTGAGTTAACCATACGACGGCCGTTTAGCAATACTAGCGTACGCTGTGAGCCCATACCGCGAAGGTCTACCTGAGCAACACCGTCTGCACCGTTGTTAGTGCTTGAACCAACAGCTGCCCCAGCCATAGAAGTTTGTGCTTGTAGCAATTGGTCTACAGAGGTGAAACCTTCTGCTTTAATGGTGGCTGCATCAATAACAGTGACTGGAGAAGCAGTTTCCATATCTTGACGTTGAATACGGGAGCCGGTTACAGCAATGCGTTCTACTTTTGCTTCCTCTTCAGCATATGCTGCTGTTGAAACAGTAATAGCTGATGTAGAAACGGATGCGATCAATCCGAACTTTATCGCTGAGGCCAATTTAGATGGTCTATTCATTTATGTCGTACTCCCTAACTTAATTATTTTTATATGCACGTCATTTGTTATCACTGACGTTGTTAGGGATACTGCAATTTCACGTTTATGGCGTCAATCCACCAAATCGTTAACCATTCACTTTACGTTGTTAAATTACATGACAAATAAAGTAGCGCGGCATCACGGCTGGAATTTTTAAATAAGCACAAATACCAACAAGCAACACATAACCCTGCCATAGCTAGCATAAAAAGCATAAAAAACCACCTTGGATGCAACAACTCATTAACCACGCTAAAAACTCAAAATGTGACGCGCGTCACATTTTTCTCGATGAAACTTTAGTAATCGAACCCAATAAATGGTCAGTAATTAGCGTTGGTTCATGTTTTTTTACGAAAAAATGGACTAATCAGCAGGAAAGTGTTCAGAATTAAAACAGCACAGCCGGCCTTAATCGTTAAAGTTGGCAACATAACAGCAAAAAAACACCCGACATAACTTACACCCACGCAACAGTTGTTATTGTTACCAAGTGTTAAAGTAACATTTCAGAATTAGAATAAATATTCAGATACTGTGGATAAATAGATTCTCAAATGACTATGTATACACTCTTTAAATGACAACACACTCATTCATGGCAAGAAGTCAGCCCCCTTGCGGTACACTAACGATTCACTTAGATCGTATAACTATCACTCTCATTGCCTGAATTTCAAACTAAATCCAGCACCTCTATGGATGTCATCATTTTTTAATCGATAAATTTGTTGATTGTAGCTGCCATTGTGGTCGGTTCGACTTCAGCAATCCTTTCGCTAATGACGTTAACTTGGACTGTTTACCATTCACTTGCTTGCATTTCAACTATGACTCACGTTTGTGGGCCCAGGAGACTGCGTTAGTCAGGGCAAAAGCTATCCAGCAGTCAGTTTAAATACACTTGGAATCGATGGTGAAATTAACGAGCAGAAGTCATTGCAGTAAAAAGGCGAGCGCAGATGATGAAAATTTAGCGCATATATTGAGAATTGAAGAGCAATAGCAAAGCGATTGCTCTTCAATCAGGTAAACAGATTGCTTACTTAGATTCGGGTTGGATTAGATTAAAATGGTTATAGGCTCTTTGCGTCGCAATACGTCCACGTGGCGTTCTTTGTATAAAGCCTTGTTGGATCAAAAACGGTTCGAGAACATCTTCTATCGTTTCACGCTCTTCACCAATTGCGGCCGCTAAGTTATCTAGGCCTACAGGGCCTCCCATAAATTTATCGATAATGGCAAACATTAGTTTGCGGTCCATATAATCAAAACCTTCGCCGTCCACATCCAGCATATCCAATGCGAGCTCAGCAATAATCTTGGTCACATCGCCACTGTGTTTAACTTCGGCAAAATCTCGCACTCTGCGTAATAAACGGTTAGCGATTCTAGGGGTTCCACGTGAGCGCTTGGCGATCTCAATTGCGCCCTCTTCGTCTATCTTTAGGTCCATTACTTTTGCTGAACGAACAACAATGGTCGACAGGTCTTTGACGTTATAAAACTCTAGTCTTAAGGGGATCCCAAATCGAGCCCGTAACGGAGAGGTCAAAGACCCCGCTCTGGTTGTGGCCCCAACTAAAGTAAATGCGGGTAGATCCAGCTTAATGGATCGCGCAGCCGGACCTTCACCAATCATGATATCTAATTGGTAATCTTCCATAGCAGGATACAAAATCTCTTCCACTACTGGGCTTAATCGATGAATTTCATCGATAAACAACACGTCATTATCTTCAAGATTCGTCAACAGAGCCGCTAAGTCACCGGCCTTTTCAAGAACAGGTCCAGATGTGGACTTGATATTCACCCCCATCTCATTAGCAACAATCATCGCCAATGTTGTTTTACCTAGGCCTGGCGGGCCATAAATCAACATATGATCTAATGCTTCGCCACGCTTTTGCGCCGCTTCTATAAAGATTTTTAACTGTGCACGAGTATCATCTTGGCCAGTATACTCGTCCAAAAGTTTAGGACGCATTGCCCTATCAATGACTTCTTGCGGTTCGATAACTTGGGGTTGTATTAGGCGATCAGCTTCAATCATCAGTTATCCTTAAAGCATCGATTTAAGCGCTGATTTGATCAGCGATTCGGAGTCTATACCATCAACATACACAGCTGAAACGGCTTTACTGGCTTGTGCAGGTTTGTATCCCAGCGACAACAGTGCGCCAATAGCATCCTCTTCAGCGGTATTGGCAACAACAGGGGCGGTGTAGTTTGATTGCAACATAAACTCTCTTTCAGAACCTGCAGAAGCTTCCATTAGGCTCTTGAGCTTATCTCGCATCTCGACCAACAAGCGTTCTGCGGTTTTCTTACCGACTCCCGGCAGTTTGACCAAAGTGACAATATCATCTCGTTCCACACAAGCAACAAATTCTGCTGCCGTCATACCAGATAGAATCGTTAGCGCGAGTTTTGGCCCAACGCCATTGGTTTTAATCAGCAACCTAAATAATGCACGTTCCTGCTTAGAGATAAAACCATACAGTAGCTGCGCATCTTCTCTCACAACGAAATGGGTAAAAATAACAGCCTCTAGCCCAATATCGGGTAATTCGTAAAAGCTGGTCAGTGGCATTTGAATTTCATACCCAACACCAACAACATCAATGAGCACTTCTGGCGCTTGTTTTTCTACGAGTAGACCACGTATACGACCAATCATTTATATCTTCCGTATGTTCTTGAACTTGCCTTGCCGCCCATGGCAATCAAGCTTTGATTTGTATGATAATGACATACCGCAACGCCTAGTGCGTCAGCAGCATCGGCTTGGGGTGCACTTGGCAATTTTAAAAGCTGTTGGATCATATGCTGAACTTGCGACTTTTGTGCCCTGCCCGTGCCAACAACTGCACTTTTTATTTGGGTCGCGCTGTATTCGGCAACGGGTAAATTGGCTGCTGTTGCGGCGACTATGGCCGCGCCTCGAGCCTGCCCCAGCTTAAGTGCAGAATCAGCATTCTTGGCCATAAAAACCCGCTCTATGGCAAATTCATCGGGTTGGTACTGTCTGATAATTTCAGATAACCCATCGAAAATTTGCTTAAGACGCAATGGTAATTCGTCTGAACTTGTTCTGATACAACCGCTACCAACATAAACTTGTTGGCGGCCCACACAATTAATCACTCCGTAACCAGTGATCCTAGAACCAGGGTCAACCCCTAAAATTATCGCCATAAAAGCTTATTCTAGCCCCGCCATGACATCGTCAGAGATATCACCATTGTGGTAAACCTCTTGTACATCATCATGATCTTCAAGATTATCGATTAAGCGTAAAAACTTAGCTGCGGTGCTCGCATCAAGTTCTGCTTTGGTAGATGGCAACATAGTGACTTCAGCATTAACCGCTTCAAGCCCTGCTGCATCCAAAGCATCTTTTACAACACCAAAGTCCTCTGGGGTGGTAAACACATCGACTGAACCATCATCATGGGCAACGACATCATCAGCACCCGCTTCAAGGGCTGCGTCCATTACGGTATCTTCATCAACGTCTTGATAAGAAATAATGCCTTTCTTATCGAACAAGTATGACACAGAGCCGTCAGTCCCTAAGTTGCCACCTGACTTACTAAATGCGTTTCTGACACCAGAAACCGTACGGTTTTTGTTATCGGTCATGGTTTCAACCAATACCGCTGTCCCACCAGGGCCATAACCTTCGTAGATTATCGTTTCTAATATTTGACCCTCTAACTCGCCGGCGCCACGTTTTATTGCGCGCTCAACCGTGTCACGAGTCATGTTATTCGATAATGATTTATCAATGGCAGCACGTAATCTAGGATTTGCATCTGGATCTGAGCCACCTTCTCTTGCAGCAACAGTAAGCTCACGAATAAATTTAGTAAAAAGCTTACCGCGTTTTGCATCTTGCGCTGCTTTACGGTGCTTAATATTGTCCCATTTACTATGACCTGCCATCTCTTTCTCCTAGATTCGATTCATTAACGAATAAACATTGAGCCCTGTTTGCCAAAATTATTCGAAAAAAAAGCCGAGTCTACACTCGGCTCTTTTTAACAGTGCTTATTGCTCGTCTTTGCTTTCGTCCACAATGACCTGAATACCCAATTCAACTAACTGCACTGTATTGGCCAAGCTTGGTGCATTTGTTAATGGACACGCTGCCGTCGTTGTCTTCGGGAACGCCATAACATCACGAATTGAGCTTGCGCCCGTCATTAGCATGATGATGCGATCTAAACCAAACGCTAAACCTGCGTGTGGTGGCGTACCATAACGTAGCGCTTCAAGTAAGAAACCAAACTTTTCGTTAGCTTCTTCATCATTAATACCCAGAATTCTAAATACCGCTGACTGCATTTCACTATTGTGGATACGGACCGAACCACCACCTAACTCACAACCATTGAGCACCATATCGTAGGCATCTGAAATAGCATCCGTTGGATTAGCTTCAAGTTCTGCTGCTGTCATATTGCTCGGCGCGGTAAATGGATGATGCATTGCATGCAAGCCACCATCTGAAGTGGGTTCGAACATTGGGAAATCGACAACCCAAAGAGGTTTCCAATCGCCTTGTAGCAATTCAAAGTCTTCACCGGCCTTTAGACGAAGTGCACCCATTGCCTCGGCAACGATGTTCGCTTTATCTGCGCCAAATAGAATTAGGTCACCATCTTTTGCGCCGGTGCGCTCAAGCAGTGCTTTAACAACATCTTCACTCAAGAACTTAAGCACTGGAGATTGAATCCCTTCCATGCCTTTATCAAGTTCTTTGACTTTCATCCAGGCTAAGCCTTTAGCGCCATAGATAGTCGCGTACTTTGCATACTCATCTAACTGCTTACGAGAAAGCTTTGCTCCACCTGGGATGCTTAGCACTGCAACGCGCCCTTCAGGATCATTTGCAGGTCCATTGAATACCGCAAACTCAACATCTTTGACAAGATCAGCAACGTCAATCAACTCAAGCGGATTACGCAGATCAGGCTTATCAGAGCCGTAACGTCGCATCGCTTCTGCAAAGGTCATTTTAGGAAACTCACCCAAATCGACATTTAACAGCTCTTTAAATAGACCCCGCATCATCTCTTCTGTTTTAGCCATCACTTGCTTTGATGACATAAACGAAGTTTCGATATCTATTTGAGTAAACTCAGGCTGACGGTCAGCACGTAAGTCTTCATCACGGAAGCACTTAACGATTTGGTAGTAACGGTCAAACCCAGACATCATCAACAACTGCTTAAATAGCTGTGGAGATTGTGGCAGTGCGAAGAACTGACCTTTATAAGTCCGGCTTGGCACTAAATAATCACGTGCACCTTCTGGGGTCGCTTTAGTCAAAATTGGCGTTTCAATATCTAAGAAACCGTTACCATCAAGAAAACGTCTAACAGCGCTAGTCACTTTAGAGCGGAAGACGATGCGTTCAGCCATTTCAGGGCGACGTAAGTCCAAATAACGATACTTTAAGCGCTGCTCTTCAGTATTATGCTGGTTCTTGTCCATATTAATCGGTAGCGGAGCAGAACTGTTTAATACGTTAAGTTCTAATCCTAAGATCTCGATTTCACCGGTACGCATACCGGCGTTAATCTGGCTATCAGGTCTCGCTCTAACTTGGCCCTTGATTTGCACACAGAATTCGCTGCGCAAGGTACTTGCCATCTCAAACACTTCAGGAAGATCTGGATCATATACAACTTGAACAATGCCTTCTCTATCACGCAAATCGAGAAAAACAACGCCGCCTAAATCTCGGCTACGATTAACCCAACCCACTAGGGTTACTTCTTGACCAACGTGAGACTTATTAACGTCTCCACAATAATGACTGCGCATTTAACTCTTTCCTTTATTCCGCAAAGCGATGTTTGAGGATCTGGTTCAAAACAAGACAAAGCGGCATTATAGAGATATATTGCCGTTTTCCAAATAACTTATCGACTAGTCGGCTAAGTATCCGCCAATTTCCAAAAAAAATGAATATATTTAGGCTAATGTTACTGCTGTAGCGAATTTCTGGATGATTTTCCGCCAGCATTCTTAGCGCGGTACATATGTCTATCCGCTGTCTTCAATAAGGTATCTACACTGTCACCATCTGCGGGGTACAACGCGATGCCCATACTGGCAGAAGCTGATAATGACAGTTCGTCAATAACAAAGGGGCTAGACAAACGCTGTAGCAAAAGTTCTGCGACCTCATCAACTGCTGATATCGAATCGACTTGATTAAGAATGATGATGAACTCATCACCCCCTAATCGACCTATCGTGTCAGACCGCCTAACAGCGCCGATTAATGCTTCGCTAACCGCAATAAGATAATCGTCACCAACATGGTGACCGTATTCATCATTAATGGCTTTAAAACCATCAAGATCAACAAAAATAACTGCAAACTGTGACATTTCTCGACCATGGGTCAATATAGCCTGCTCTAATCGTTCCTCTATCATCGAGCGATTAGGCAGCTTGGTTAAGCTGTCATGCTTGGCAAATTGGGCCATTTTATTTTCAGCCGTAATTCTTAATGCCACTTCTTTGCGTAAACGCCTATTTGCCAACAGTGCCATAATAACCAGTACAGCAAGTGCACAAAAAACGATAATGCCTAAGCGCAATCTGTTTTCAAAATCCTCACGGCCAAACTCTATCGTTTGTGATACCCATTTTTGATGGATTTTCTGCTGCTGAGAACGATCAATATTGGCAATAACGCTATCGATATAGGGTACCAAAAGCTGTTTGCTCTTATTGATCCCTATATGGCTACGTTGCTCAGAAAAATCAATCAATATTGACATTTTGAGTTCAGAAAATTGCCCCTTATTCAGACCAGCACTAAGATTCATCACTTTATCGATAAAAACGTCCGCCCGACCTTCATCAACAGCATTAAGACCTGCGGGACTATCAGGCACCAATACCAACTTCAATGTTGGGTAGTCACGCATTAAATCGCTAATAATATGGTATCCCTCCACAACAGCAAGCCGCAGTCCTTTAAGCTCCGTTAAGCTAAAGTTATTAACGCTATCTAACGAGGTCACAAGTCCCCATGGTGCCGGCCAATAGGGTCTTGAAAAAGCCAGTTGTTGTTGACGCTGCTCAGTGGGTGCAATACTACCCGCCATGTCGATTTCACCACGCAGTAGTGCATCAAGCAATGCTTGCCAGTCACTGAATGCGACATACTTCAGTTTCAGCCCTAACTCCTGCGAAATAATCTTGAATATCTCGCTATTAATCCCTGCGTAATCGCCGTTGTCGCTTATATATTCCATCGGGGCCCAATTACTAACAAAACCCACTTTAATATCACCCATGCCCTTTATCATGGCGCGCTGTTTAGCGTTCAGCAGAATGAGGTCTTTAGTCGCTGAATAAATTCTATCCTCAGGGTTTAAAATCCACTTTGTTTCTATCGCGGCTAGCTCCGCCGACGTCATCGCATTGAACCCAGCTGCAATACGTTCGGAAAAATCGATATCACTACCTCGATTTAATACATATAGATCCGTTTTAAAATGAAGCGGTTTAAACTGGTGAAAGTCTTGCCATCGACCTTTTAATAATAAATAGTGTTGCGTCCATGCTGCTGCCGCAATAAAGCCATCCACTCTGCCAGATTCTGTGGCTGCTATCATCTGTTGTACATCGGCAACATAGTAGAAATCTGAATCAGGTAAAGCCTCAATCAGCTCGGCTAGATAAGGCGATGTCGGCGCCACAGCAAATACTTTACCCTTAAGCTCTTCTACCGTTTTAAAAGGGGCTTTAAAGGAAAACAGTCTGCTGCTAACTTGATAGATTAAATGTGCTCGATTGAGTCCTGACTTCATCGACTCACTCTCAGGGTAAGCTAGCTGCACATCTGCGAACCCTTTTTTAACATTCGCTATTGCTTGTTGCATATCGCCAGCAATAAAGCGGATCGGCAAACCGGTTTTATCCGACCATAGTTTCCAAATATCAACCAGTAACCCATGTGGTAAACCGCTTGGACCTATATCAGCATAAGGCTCTATCCCCGTCTGCATAGCAATAACAACTTCGTGTTGGCTGCTTTGTATACCTAACCACTCTCGTTCAATTCTATTAGTTTCTGCTTGATCAACTAAACTAAATCCCTGCATTACGGATTGCAAAGATGACAACTTGCCTTTTTTAACGGCTGGATAGAATGCAAATTCACTGATCGCGATACGGCGGTTAAACGGAAATGACATGATGACTTTTTGGCTAATATTGCTCTCACGCAGATACCCTTCGAGACCTGCGAAAATAAAAATCTCATTGTTAATAACCGCATCCAGTAGCTGCCTGCGACTATCATAATAAGTAAAACTCAGCTTAGGCTCTTTTTCGAGTAACACTTCAATATGGGCAGAGCCCTTAACGACACCAATTTTATAGGGAATGAGCTTTGCTAAGGTGTTGAGATTAATCAATGCTTTATTGATATAGAGGTAGGCATTTACTTTTGATATAGGTTGTGAAAAACCGAACACGTTAAGTCGTGCTGGGGTTTTGGCCATTCCAATGTGAATATCGGCTATTGACTGCTGCACACTGTCTAAAGATTGCTGCCAATTAGCGGGCTGAAATATGATGTCTTGTTGATTAACACGGGACCATTGCCGCCATAAATCGACTAAGAGACCATTAGCAACGCCGTTTTCATCAACATATTGGAACGGGTAACTATCATCGCTCATTGATACCACTAATGGCCGCACGCCATCTTTGGCCGCAGAGAATACTGACGTTGTAAAAAAGACCGCAAAAAAAGCTAGCAGCAGGTAAGCGTTATATTTCAATTACAATCCCTATAAAATGTCAAATATCTGTAAACAATTTGTATTAATAACGCTATTAGACAAAATTTTATGAGGAATTTCCAGTACTAGTCTTGCTGGTTGCCGAGATGTTTAGCTAGAATGAGAGGTTGAATTCCCACGAATTGATCACATGAAACCTTCTCAAGACGACCTATATGCAAAACCGTACCAACAAGTCAGCGATTTTCAATTCGATGATAAAGTGGCTGGTGTGTTTAATGACATGATCCGTAGATCTGTACCTGGATACGGGCAAATCATTAATACTATTGGAGATTTAGCACAAAAATATGCTATACCAAACAGCAAAGTGTATGATCTAGGCTGCTCTTTAGGTGCCGCAACCTTAAGCATTCGACGTCGAGTAGAAGGTCGTAATTGCCAGATTATCGCGGTAGATAACAGTGAATCCATGATTCAGCGCTGTAAAGAAAACCTTTCAGCTTACGTTAGCGAAACGCCTGTTAAGTTAATCTGTGGTGATATCCGTGATATTGAGATAGAAAATGCCTCTTTAGTTATACTTAATTTTACCATGCAATTTCTTGCGCCTGAACATAGAGAAAGCTTGCTCAAGAAAATCTACGAAGGCTTACTGCCTGGCGGACTTTTAGTCTTATCTGAGAAGCTTTACTTCGAACAGCCTAAGATTCAATCAACGTTAGATGATTTACATCTCGATTTCAAAAGAGCAAATGGTTACAGTGAGTTAGAGATAAGTCAAAAAAGAAGTTCACTCGAGCATGTCATGAAGCCAGATACGCTTCAACAACATGAAATACGGATAAAAGAACAGGGTTTTAGCCAGTTTAGTGTCTGGTTCCAATGTTTTAATTTTGCATCTATGGTGGCAATTAAGTGATAAGTTTTAGCTCGTTTTACAAACAAATTTCGGACTCTAGCCTACAACACTGGTTAGAGACTCTCCCCGCTATCCTCGGTGAGTGGCAACGAGAACATAAGCATGGTTCTTTGCCTAAATGGGAAAAGGTGCTTAATAAATTGCATTACCCTGCGCCCGATAGCATTGATTTTAAAACCAGTGTGACCATAGGCTCTGGTAGCCAGCTATCGGCAGGTGAACAAGAAAAACTTGAAAATCTGTTAGCTATCTTCAAACCTTGGCGTAAAGGCCCATACTCTATCCACGGTGTAGAAATAGATACCGAGTGGCGCTCAGATTGGAAATGGGAGCGTATAGCCCCGCATATTTCACCTTTGGCCAACAGAACGGTACTTGATGTGGGTTGTGGCAGTGGTTATCACATGTGGCGGATGCTGGGTGATGGTGCTAAACATGTGGTCGGTATCGACCCAGCCCCGCTGTTCATGTGTCAGTTTGAAGCCGTTAAAAGAATCGCGGGTAACGACCAGCCGATTCACTTTCTGCCTTTAGGCATTGAAGAGTTGCCACCGCTAGATGCTTTCGACACCGTTTTTTCGATGGGTGTACTTTATCATCGCCGCTCCCCAATCGATCATCTCATCCAACTTAGAGATCAGTTACGCACCGGTGGCGAACTCGTTCTAGAAACCTTAGTCATCGATGGAGATGAGAATACGGTGCTAGTTCCGGAAGATCGCTATGGAAAAATGAATAATGTTTGGTTCTTACCTTCTGTTGCAGCGCTTATGCTTTGGCTTAAAAAGAGTGATTTCATCAATATACGTTGTGTTGATGTTGATATTACCTCTTTAGCAGAACAACGAAGTACGGCCTGGATGCCGAATGAATCATTAGTCGATTACTTAGACCCTAATGATGTTAGCCTTACCGTTGAAGGCTATCCGGCGCCAAAGAGAGCAACAATCATCGCCACAAAGAACCAACCAAATAAAGATTTAATCTAGCCGATAGTAATGGGAAGCACTATGTTAAAGCAGATAATTTGTATCGCCGCCATCGCAACCGCAATCAGTGGTTGTGCAGCAACTAAAGACGCCAACGCGCCTATACCCGTTGATGCAACGGTACTAAAAGCCAGTTTGAATCAACAACAAGTTAATATTGTTAATGCCATCGATTCTTGTAAAGAGATGCAAACAGCAAGCATGACAACATTAGCAGCCCAGCTCGCGCAGTTGGATGCAAAAATCACCGACCTGCATAAGAAAGAGAAGATAGCGGTAGTGCCCGTTGTCGCGCCAAAACAATGCCCTCCGTCACCATTGCAAGGTAAGTTCATTCTGGGTGCGGAGGAAAATGTCTATGTCGATGAAATGAAAGCAAGCTTTAACACTCGAATCGATACAGGTGCAGAGTCATCATCAGTTGATGCTCGTAATATCATTTTATTTGAAAGAGATGGTGACCAATGGGTTCGCTTTGATGTGCTAACTCACGGCGCTAAACAACCAGCACAAACGTTTGAATCTAAAGTCGAACGCTTCGTGCGAATTAAAGAGTCTGATGATAAAACGGACAGACGTCCCGTTATCCATGCACATCTCGAGATTGGTGAATACAAAGCTGAGACAGATCTTAACTTAAGCGACAGAAGTCACTTAGAGTTTCCGCTGTTGCTTGGCCGCAAGTTTATGCAAGATATTGCCGTGGTAGATGTTGGCCAAACTTATATCCATGGAAAGAAAAAAGGCGGTAGTGCATCGTCTGCTTCTCAATAACAGGAATAAAAAATAATGCATTCTAGAAAGCCTTTTTATATTTTAGTTGTCATGCTCTTTATTGCAGGTATCACGGCGAGTGTCTATCGCGGCATTGAGCACAGCGTACCGTTTCTCCCAGGCAAACAAGTTCAAAGTTGGGCTGTAGACGCAAAAGTCAGCTTCCAAGGTACCGGCGAGCCGTCAGAAGTGTCTTTCTCTTTACCAGAAGATCCCGCTTATGAAATCTTAGTCGAAAACGCAACATCACCTGGCTATGGTTTAACCATCACCAATAATAGGTTTGATCGCCGCGCAATATGGTCTATCCGTAGCGCAACGGGTCAACAAGATCTCTATTATAAAGTCACCTTGATCCCAACGGGACAAGAGCGACTGCTTGCCGAGAGTGAACCTGCGGCACCGACGCCCTATATGTGGCCCGCGACTGAAAGCGCTGCAGCGGCACAGGCTACCGAAGAGGTTTGGGCAAAAAGTGCCACTAACCTCTCGTTTGCACAACAGCTTAATCAAGACCTAAATGCCAATGAGCGTAGTCAAAACATTGAACTACTGCTCGCTGGAAACTCGCCCAGTAAACTATTCGTTAGAATGCTGCACAACAAAAGTATCCCGGCGAGAGAAGTCAGTGGATTGTTCCTTGAAGATCAGCGTCGTAGACAACAGTTATCCACTTTTGTTGAGGTCTATAATGATGGTGAATGGCACTTGTTCGACCCGAAAACGGGTAGCCAAGGACGTCCAGAAGATCTATTACTTTGGGATCGCTCAGGAACATCTGTACTGGATGTGATTGGTGGCGTTAACTCACAAGTTAATTTTTCAATGCTACAAGATACCCGTTCAGCTCTGGCGACTGCAATTGATGTGATGAAGAATGACAATGCACTCGATTTCTCCTTGTATCAATTACCGCTTGAAGAGCAAAGCCTGTTTAAAGGCATATTGCTTATCCCAATCGGGGTATTAATGGTGGTATTTTTGCGCGTATTAATCGGCATTAAAACCTCTGGTACGTTTATGCCAGTGCTCATCGCCCTCGCCTTTATACAAACCACACTGATTACCGGACTGGTTGGCTTCTTGCTAATTGTTGCATTTGGCTTGATGATCCGCTCGTACCTGTCCGAGTTGAATCTATTGCTAATATCACGGATCTCTGCGGTGATTATCGTAGTGATAGGCATTATCGGGCTGTTTACCCTGTTATCTTATAAGTTCGGTTTAAGCGAAGGCCTCACGATTACTTTCTTCCCAATGATTATCTTGGCATGGACAATTGAGAGAATGTCTATTCTGTGGGAAGAGGAAGGTGCAAAAGAGGTCTTTATACAAGGCGGTGGTAGCCTATTTGTCGCAACATTGGCTTACTTAGCCATGAGTGCGACTTGGGTTCAACATTGGGTATTTAACTTCCTTGGTATTCATCTGGTGATCTTAGCCCTCGTGCTGTTGATGGGACAATATACCGGTTATCGTCTGCTTGAGCTAAAACGCTTTAAGCCTTTGGCTGGAGAATAATATGTTTCTCGCTAACCCCTCAGCGTTAACGCGTGGCGGTGTTTTAGGTATGAACAAGCGTAATATCGACTATATTGGTCGCTATAACCCGCGTAAGTACTATAAACGAGTCGACGATAAGCTAACCACAAAACAACTCGCCCTTGCTAATAATATTGCCGTACCCGATCTTATTGGTACGGTTTCCGAGCAACATGAGATTAACGATATACCCGCAATGGTGAATGACACTGTTGGTTTTGTTATTAAGCCATCGAAAGGTTCTGGCGGCAAAGGTATTTTAGTGGTCACTAAAGTTGACAATGGCCGCTATTACAAGCCAAACGGTCAGGAGGTTACCCCTTCAGAAGTTTATCGTCATGTCTCAAATGTACTCAGTGGTCTGTTCTCATTAGGCGGTAATCCCGATGTGGCGATTGTTGAAGGATTAATTCAGTTTGATCCGGTTTTTGATGGCTACTCCTATGAAGGTGTGCCCGATATCCGTTTAATCGTGTTTAAAGGCTTCCCGATTATGGGGATGATCCGCCTCTCTACAGCAGCATCAGACGGTAAGGCTAACTTACACCAAGGCGCTGTGGGTGTGGGGGTTGATATTGCTACAGGTAAAGGACTGCATGCCGTTCAGTTTGATAAGCCTATCGACTTGCATCCTGATACCCAAAAAGAGCTAACCGCAATTCAAGTTCCCCAATGGGATACGCTGCTGCATACAGCCTCTAAAGCCTATGAAATGTCTGAGCTCGGCTATTTAGGGACTGATATGGTACTCGATAAATACAGAGGCCCCTTATTACTCGAGCTAAATGCCCGTCCAGGCCTTGCGATTCAAATTGCTAATGGCCGTGGGATCTTGAACAATTTGCGTCATGTAGAGCAGATGCCAAACCACAACATGTCGGTTGAAGAACGCGTGGTGTATGCCAAGAAACACTTTAGTGCTAACAGCTAGATTGAAAGTAAACCTTGTTGGGTTAGTTATCTTGCTCACAAGTATGGTCCATACGGCAGCCAGTGCTGCCGTATCGCCTATTCCACTGCTCGTTGAGCAGTGCCTTCGCTACAATTTCCCTACCGATACTATCGACTCAGCGTTAGACAGTGATACCAATGCAATCACATTCGAGCGGCAGCTTATTGGCTTTTTTAATATTAACGACCGTATTAACTACTATCGTCAATATCCGCTATCTTATGCAGACAGAGAGCTTGTACTCCAATGCCAGCTGTATCTCGCCGATGAACTGGCACTTTATCTAGATAGCTCTCAGTTTCAGTCGTTACAATTTAGCTTTGCTAACAATAAAAGCCAGCAAATTACCGCACTGCTTAAACGTATCAATCAGTTATCGAAAAACAGTCAATCACCCACATACAAAGCACAACTGCATACCGCCCAAGCCGCTTTTAAACAGAAGCTTAGCTCACAAGCATTAAACTTGAATATTTCGGATAAAACATGCGAGCTATCCCATAGCACTGCGGGCGAAGCAGAAAATAGTTTCAACGGTTCATTAGCAAGTTATCTCATAAAACAGCCTGATGAGCAGTGTCGAAAACGTGTTTGGCAAGCCTATCAAGCGCGGGCATCAGATAAAAATAAAACGGCGTTAGCAACCATTACCGCATTGAGACAGCAACAAGCGCTACAAGCGGGCTTTGCTAATTACAGCCAATTCAAGTTAGATGAGCAGATGCTACATTCATCAGAGATTGTTGAGCAATTTTTGTTGTCGCAAACCCATAATATCGAAATAGCTCCCTGGGATCTTGGTCGCGCACTCGCATCAGCACCCTCCTCACATGTCACCGCAATGGATAGCAGTCAATGGTTGGTTTTGGCCGCTAAAGAGCTTGAAGCGTTAGCAATAGGTTTCGAATGGATAAATGAAAAATCAATTCGTGTATGGCATAAGCAGCGACTGCTAGGTGATATCTATTTAACTGAAAATAAAAAAATCGCCATAAAACCGATTCGACAACTTGTGGTAGGCCAACAATTTGGTCAAATTGAACTGTCATTACCCGCCAAATTAAGCCGCTACCAGCAGCAAAGGCAAGCCATTAAAGCCGTTGCAACTGCCGTCAAAAAGCTAAGCAAGGGTCATCAATTTTATCTGCTCAATACCATAAGCGAAACGGCAGATAGCAGTAATATCGACGCATTGTGGCTAGAGTACTGGTTATTAGATAAATTACTTAAAGCACCACAAGCCGGTTCTCGAGAAGCCATTCTGCTGCTCTACTCAGAGCAACTTGTGGTATTTAGATCGAAAGTCGCAATCGATTTATATAGAGCAGGCACAAGGTCAGCGACGTTTGACCATCATCAACAATTTTCGCTAGGCTTTGGAAAGTACTGGGATAAAACAGCAGATGCTCCCTTTACCTTTAGTGCTATTGTTTACGAAGGGCCTCTCTATTATCAAAAGTTATGGCAAAAAAACGTCGCACATTATATATACCAATCCACCAAGGCTTGCCAAGATCAAAGCGCTATTTTTGATACCTTGGTGGTCAATGAACCAGCCGATAGCATTGAAGTGATCCTTCAAACACTATTGGGGTCTCCTATTACAGCTGTTCCACTTATAACAAGGATCCAACATGCCTTCGATGCTAAAAATAAGTACCCTAGCCGTTGCACTTTTTTGCAGCAGTAGTTTTGCATCAGCGCCATTAGTCACAGAAGCAGCTAAAAGCGAAGTCTATCAAGGGATAAAAGCCAATCTTGAAAAGCATCTATTTGAGCTGCCTCCCCGTGTTCAAGGCCACTATGGCATTAGACAATATAGAATGACCGGTGACAGCCGATATGCCAACGCGGCACTGGTCGATCTGTATGCTGTAACCGAAGCTCAAGCCTTCTATGCTTGTAACCTTAATCAAAAAGACTTCATCAGTCACCAAGCCAACCAAGCCATCTCTGTTTTGGGCAAAGGGCCGAGAGCCAAAGCGCGTAAAAAAGCCTTAAAACCTTTCCCAGAATTCATCTTCTATACCGACGTGTTGCTACGTTACTCAAGCCGCATTAATGAATTTGGCCTCACTGGCCCATGTAATGAACAGTTGATTAATACGCTTAAAAAGGCCGATCTTAAAAGTGGGCTTACAGACAAAGCGATGATAAAAACCTGGGCGGCACAACTCATTAACTATGTCTATTGGGCGAAGCAGATTGGTGTTGGTGATTATTTAGCAGATTATAAAGATGCCTTTATTAGTGTCTATCCTGATAGCCAAGATCAGCAGCTCGATAAAAAGCAGTATCGCAATAAACTCTACGGCATGACTCATTTTATTTTCGCCGCCAGTGAATATTATCAACACGATGTAGATGCAAAAGAGTTTGCTTGGATTTTGGATCATTTCGAGCAAAATATTGACCGCATTCTTAAAGATGCTACCGATGATATTATTGCAGAGGTTGGCATTAGCTTTCTGCTTGCTAGGCAAGCAGACCATCCCGTTGTCGAAAAAACACAGCGGCATATTATCAAAGCATTCAATCAACAAGAGCAGATGATCCCTTCTCCCCGTGGTAATCCCGATCTGGTTATGGGTGAGCATCGTAATGTGTTAGCCATGATGCTACTTGATTGGCCAGAAAAGCTGCATAAGGGCCCCTATTTATCAGAGCTTAAAGCAACCAAAAAATACTTGCCGAAGCAAGTTCAAGTTAAACCAAAAACAAATAGTGAACGCTAAACAATGGATAGAGCAAAATCTACATTAGAGCAGTGGCGGATTATACAGGCCGTTGTCGATTACGGCGGTTACGCTCAAGCTGCGGAAAAACTGAATAAAAGTCAGTCTTCACTTAACCACGCCGTTGCTAAGCTGCAATTTCAACTCGGCGTACAGCTGCTTGAAGTCAAAGGCCGTAAAGCGTACCTCACTGAGTGTGGTGAAGTATTGCTACGCCGCTCGCGGCACATTACTCAAGCGGTTAATGAGCTGGAGCTACTAGCCAATAACTTAGAAACGGGCTGGGAGCCAACACTGACCATCGCCCGCGAGATCATCTACCCGATGGAGCATCTCGTTGATGTACTCAGTCAATTTTATCCCCTTAGCCGCGGCACACGCATTACCATTATCGACACGGTGTTAACTGGCACCTCTGAACTTATCATCGATGAGGCCGTTGATATTGCAATCTGTGGTGGGCCGCCGCCAAAAGGTCATTTAGCTGAGCCTTTAATTGATATCGACTTCAATCTAGTCTGTCATCCAGATCATCCACTCGCACAGTTTGAAGTGATAGAAGATGATCAAACCCTAGCTCAGCACCTGCAAATCGTCATTAAGGACACAGCCCTTGGTCCCAACACTGATCTCGGTTGGCTCAAAGCGGAGCAGCGTTGGACAGTGACTAACTTTCATGAAGCGGTTGTTATTTTAAAGAAAGGCATGGGCTTCTGCTGGATCCCAGAGGATATAGTAAGGTCGCTCATTGAAGATGGAGAGCTTAAAAAGCTTAACTTGAAAGGGTCATCTAAGCGCAAAGCAACCCTAAGCATGGTTATTCCCAATAGAGATAAACAAGGGCCTGCAAGTGAGTTAATCGAGTCATTGATAAAAACACATCATCAAATCGCTACTATTTGATGCATAAAAAAACGCTCCTAAGAGCATTTTTTTATTCGTGTTTTCTACACTGTAATATTAATTAAAGTGCCTATTGTCTCAGATGAGGCTTCAATCACCTCAGCTGATGCTTGAGCATGATTAACCGCTTGCGTGGCATTGATGAGCGCCGAGTGGCTATCACTACTATTGGCAGTGGTCGTTGAAGATACCGACTGGCTTGAACTTGCCACATCAACCGTTGCTTGGGTTAGATCAGACTGTGCGCTTTGAAAACCATTGTGCCCTGAAATAATACTTGGGGGTATTTGCATAACGAATCTCACTTTTAGTAAGTGGGTTGATTATCAAGTAACGTACTAAAAATGTACAGCATTTATCATGATAATATAACGTTTGTTAGCGCTGTATGCTTCTACTACCACACCATGCAAAAAGTGAACTTCTATTTATGCAGTAAAGTAAATACGTCGGATATTCACTACAAAGTCTGTTTCACTGCAGTTATTTATTG
The DNA here is from genome assembly GCF_023284025.1 of Shewanella abyssi. GTDB lineage: Bacteria > Pseudomonadota > Gammaproteobacteria > Enterobacterales > Shewanellaceae > Shewanella > Shewanella abyssi. Next base: position 72,893 of record NZ_JAKIKR010000007.1, read on the forward strand.
AACTAAATGACGACTGGGCTAACGAATATAACCGCTGCAATGCTAAATTGGCCTTGTCAGCAACGCCATTCAGCATGAGTACAAGATGCATAGCGTAGTATCCTATTCTCGGCTGCAACAGAGTGCGTAAAACAGTCAGTATTTTTTAAGCCAACTAATGAGCATTCTACTCTCTATATATTAGCGAGATAAAATAGCCACTATTGTTTTTAAATGATACGGTTATAAAGAGATGGTTTAAAAATCAATCAGTCCTTGAAGAGGAACCACACTATATGGATAATCCAAAAATACTCGTTGTTGATGATGACCCTATTTGCTCAAGTCTGCTGTTATCAATACTGGGTGATGATTATCATGTCACTACCATCAATTCAGGCATTCATGCCATTGAACTCGCCAGAAGTTTACAACCTCACTGTATCTTTCTAGATATAATGATGCCGGAAATAAATGGTTATCAAGTGCTTAAAGACTTACAGAGTAATGACTTAACAAGTTTAATCCCGGTGATCATTATTAGCGGCTTGAATGAAGGCTCAGATGAAGATTTGGCGCTACGATTAGGCGCCAAAGACTACATCTTTAAACCTATTAATCCTGATGATGTATACAACAAATTAAAAAAACATCTTAAACAAAATTAGTGGATTGATCTATCCGCAGACTGCATGGCTTACCGATAAGCTGTATGAATAGTATTCAGTGTCTTTTACGAAACCGATTTTTTCATAGAGCGCCTGGGCTGAAAAATTATCTTTAGCCGTACCTAAATCAACACGGATTGAGTCGGTACATTTTGCTAACTCAATAACACTGTTTATCAATTGATTAGCTATGCCCTGCTTTCGATGCAATTCAGACACAAAGAGATCGTTCAATACCATAATTTTAGCCAAAGCAACCGATGAGAATGAGTGGTAGTTTAATACGAAACCAACAGGCTCCTTTGCATCGCTATAAGCCATAAACACCGTAGCTTCCCCCTGAGTTAATCGCTCATTTAAGTAATTACGATACTTTTCAGGTGCAGATGCTTGCTTATAAAACACCATATACTGGTCAAACAGCATCACTAGGTCGTCTAACTCATCGATTGAAACCTTTTTAATATTCACTCTAATATCCTTATCACCAACCAGTAAGGGATACAATATACTATTCATTATGATGTAAAACATCAAAAAATGCCATAAGCAGCAAAGGTTAATCTCTACCAGCCCGTCTCCCAGTCTTTCCACACTGGATTTAAGCCTCGCGCACTCATTGCGGCTGCGACCTGCTGTGGGCTGCGTTCATCGCTGATCTCAAACTGGTCTAATTGAGAGTTGGGTTCATCGTAGCCACCGGGCTGTGTTGAACTGCCGGCACTCACATTGGTCACCCCCAGTGCAAATAGATTATCTCTAAGGGCTGGCGTTTCACGGGTTGATAAACTTATTTCTAATTGTTGATTAAACAATCTGAACGCGCAGATCATCTGTACTAAGCCTTTGTCGGTCAACTCAACTTTCGGTGTAATACCACCAGTACAAGGCCTTAGGCGCGGTAGAGAAATACTATAACGACTACGCCAGTAGTGCTTCTCTAAATAAGCCAGATGATGCCCCATCAATAATGCATCCAAGCGCCAATCATCAAGCCCCAGTAATACGCCTAAACCTATCTTATCAACCCCGGCCTCAGCAACCCGTTCTGGAGATTCAAGCCGATAGCTAAAGTCTTTCTTTTTTCCTCGGGTGTGGTGCTTAGCATATGTCACTGGATTATAGGTTTCTTGATAGACCATCACAGCATCGAGCCCATCCTCTATCAGTGACTCATAATCGCTCTTATCCAACGGCTGAACTTCGATTGCAACATGACTAAACTGCTGCTTTACCAGCGGTAGCATCTGCTTGAAATAGGCTAGACCCACTTTAGTTTCATGCTCTCCCGACACTAACAAAATGGCGTCATAACCCATCTGTTTAATGATGGACATCTCTTTAAGCAGTTCAGCTTCCGATAACGTTTTTCGTTTCAATTTATTACTCATGGTAAAACCACAGTAATCACATTCGTTAGCGCATAAATTAGAAAGATACAGCGGAATGTACATTCCTAGGCTGGCACCAAAACGCTGCCTAGTCAGTGCAACAGAGCGCTGTGCCATCTCTTCAATATAATCTTCTGCTGCTGGAGACAGCAATGCGAGTAAGCTGTTGAGATCGCCAGCCGGGCTTTGCAATGCCCGCTCTACATCTTGCTTTGTTGTCGAATACAAACACATTTGCAGCGCACTGCGAGACAACTTTTTAAACTCATCGACAAAACTCATTAAGCCACCTTCTCACAGCCCGCAGGCAGGTTTAAGTTATCCATTTAGAAAGCCGGTAAGCGGGCTGGTGTTGTTTGCATGTTTGCTCACACTGCCAAGACCGGCAAGATAGGCCGCTCTGCCCGTTTCTACGGCTTGGGCAAAACAACGCCCCATGGCAACAGAATCTGCACTACTGGCAATGGCGGTATTAACGAGTACTGCATCCGCCCCAAGCTCCATCGCTCTTGTCGCTTGTGATGGTGCGCCAATCCCGGCATCAATCACCACTGGCACATTTGACTGTTCAATAATGATCTTAAGAAAGGGCTCAGTCACTAAGCCTTGGTTTGAACCAATCGGACTGCCTAGTGGCATAACGGCTGCGCAGCCCACCTCTTCTAAACGTCGGCACAAGACAGGATCCGCATGCACATAAGGCAATACGACGTAGCCCTGCTCGCATAAAATACGCGCAGCGGCTAAGGTTTCAATAGGATCCGGCATCAGATATTTTGGATCTGGATGGATCTCTAGTTTTATCCAGTTTGTCCCCAGCATTTCGCGAGACAGGTGCGCCGCAAAAATGGCCTCTTTGGCATTGCGCGCACCTGCAGTGTTGGGCAGTAGTTTTACCCCACTGCCTTGCAGTGGCTGTAATATATTATCGCTACCGGTTTTTAAATCGAGGCGTTTAACGGCCAAGGTCACCAATTGAGACTGCGATGCACTTACGGCCGCTAACATATCACTCGCTTGGGAAAACTTACCCGTCCCAGTAAACAATCGAGAGCTAAATTCTGTATCTGCAATTTTTAACACATTAACCTCCTGCAACCACTGAGAACACTTCTAACTTGTCATCATGTTGGCACATGATATGTGACCAACGGCTTCGCGGTACCACTTCAGCATTAAGCACCAAAGCCACCCCATTGAGTGCGATGGTTTGACGCTCCAATACCTGGGTCAGTGACGTTCCCACTGCAACCGTTACTGCTTCGTCATTAAGTAAAATATTAATCATCTATCTACTCCTAAATCTGTGGCGTTTACAACGCCTACGCAAACGGTTTAACAACAAACTATGCGCTACATACTAAGCAATCGGGATCCCGAGTCAGCTTTGCTTGGCGCCAAGTAAATTTGGCTCCATCAAAGCGGTACAGTTGCCCCAACAACGGCTGATCATCAACTTGAGTCTGTCGCCCAGAAACTTGTCGTTGATCCGCTTTTGCATTCAAGCTCAACAGTAGATTCAAACTCATTAACGCCTGCATTGACGCTAGAGTGCCCACCATAGGCCCAAGCACGCCTACCGTTTGACAGCTCTGACTGACACCCATGTCGCTTGGATATAAACAGTGATAACAGCCTGTATCTGGACGTAATTGTTGGTTAACACTCAGCAGCTGACCTTGAAAGTTGGCCGCTGACGCCGATACCAAGGTGACTTGATGCTCAATAGCGAGCTGATTGATAAGTTGCCTCGTCGAGAAATTGTCGGAGCAATCTAAGAGCAAACTGAATTGCTGACGGGCATTAAATATCTCAGGCGCATTATCTAGGGTTAAGTAATGTTGCAAGCTGTTGATATGACTATCAGGGTAAGCTTGCATTAACTTTTCAGCAGCAACCTGGGCTTTATTGCTCCCAAGATCCTCAACAGAAAACAGCAACTGTCGCGGCAGATTAGAGCGCTCAATGGTGTCGCCATCGACTAACGTTATTTGGCCAACGCCTGCTGCAGCCAGGTACTGCGCGGCAAGATTGCCAAGCCCCCCCACTCCAATAATGAGCACATGAGATTGACTGAATATATTCTGTCCATGTTCACCCACATCAGCGAGTAGGATCTGCCGGGAGTATTGAATAAAAGCTTGGTCAGTCAGCGCCATGGCCTGCTCCTAATGTCCATTCATCGACCAATATTTGGTAGGCTTGTGCAGGACTATTGGCTTCAGTCACAGCGCGAACGACCGCCACATCATCAACACCGCTGGCTTTTACTGCCGCGAGATTACTGGCATCAATGCCGCCAATCGCCACAATGGGTAGCTCTCCATGCATTAGATCCACATAACGAGCCAGCTTACCTAGCCCTTGAGGCGCCGACGGCATCTGCTTTGTTGTGGTGGGGAATATGTGCCCAAAAGCGATATAGGAAGGGTGATGCTGCCTTGCCAATAGGATCTCAAAGTAACTATGGCTCGATAACCCAAGTGCAATACCCGCTTGGCTTAGTTGTTGTAAATTACTCTCAAACAGATCTTCCTGACCTAAATGTACCCCATAGGCTTGATGCTTTATCGCCAGTTGCCAGTGATCATTAATAAACACTTTCGCGCAGTGATCTCGCCCCAGTGCAACTGCCGCAACGATTTTTTGCTCAAGCTGTGGATCGGTTGCATCTTTAACACGTAACTGGATGGTGGTAGCCCCCGCACTCAGCAGTTGTTGTAACAGGTCAATGTCAGCAACGACAGGGTAAACACCGAGGGGTTCAGCTATCTGGCTAAAAGCATATGCAGGTTTGTGACTAACATCGACATCTGAAAGAGACAAATCCAAGGATAAAAGAGACTCAATCATTGGATAGCTAGCCACATCATTGGGCCAGCCACAACGCGCTAAGCAACCCGGTCCATGACCCGGCTGATAGCTATTTTGTAAGCCCAGAGATACGTAGGCTTTTGCAACCACAACCGCATCATGCAATACAAAGCCATGCGCCATAACAGCCGCAATGGCCGATGACAATGTACAACCCGTGCCATGGCTATTCTCTGTCACTATTCTTAATGATGTTAACCAAAAAGTGTGATCGCTATGCAAGCTAGAAACGCCTTTAACTTGACGGCAAACAAGCAAGTCACGTGCATTATCTTGCTGCCAGTTAGGCCCTCTATCGCCACCTTTAGCCAGTACTGACGTCTGCAATAATGCCGCGATAGAGGTTGCAGCCTTAACACTGTCATCAGATGTCGATAACTGGCGACCAGCCAAAATAGCCAGCTCACTGACATTTGGCGTAATTAACGTCAGCAAACCTTTGAAGGGCGCGAAATCGAGCTGTTCACCGTTAGCCAGTGCGTCGCCGCACGTCGCGACCATCACAGGATCTAGAATGACAGGCACAGTTAAATTAGCCCCCTGCCAAGTCGCCAGTTTATCCGCTAACCAGCTGGCAACAATATTAATCTGTGTTTGACTTGCCAATAAGCCAATTTTGATCGCCTTTGGCATAAGATCTGCCGCCAGCGTGTCAAGTTGTGCAATGAGCATATCATCAGAAACAGCTTCAACCGCGGCGACGGTCACTGAGCTCTGCGCAGTCACTGCAGTGATCGCGCTGCAGCCATGGGTTTCAAGATCGAGCATACAGGCCAAATCGGCCTGTATGCCTGCACCGCCGCCGCTATCAGATCCCGCAATCGTCCACACCAATGGACGATTGCCAGTAGGCTGTCGGCTAGTATTAACCTTAGCCATGACTACTCCTCTAAAGCGACTTCTTTAGTTTTGGTGTTAGTTTTGGTATGAGTTTCTGCGCTAGTGCCTGCTTCGTGATATAACTCGGCTCCTTTGGCTTTAAACTCAGCCGACATTTGCGCCATACCACTGCTGATATCGGTGTCCGACAGCCCAGTTTTTTCGGTTTGACCGTTATAAGCTTGATATTCAGCAGGAGACTTAACTTCAATCCCTTTAGCTTCGACTTCAGCCCTTAACGCCTCTTTCTCTTGCGCTGCGGCGTAGTCGCGAACCTCTTGGCTGATTTTCATAGAGCAGAACTTTGGACCGCACATAGAGCAAAAATGAGCCACTTTAGCCGACTCTTGCGGCAGTGATTCGTCGTGATAAGCGCGGGCAGTTTCAGGATCCAAGCCTAAGTTGTATTGATCTTCCCATCGGAATTCAAAACGTGCTTTTGACAGTGCGTTATCTCGAATTTGTGCACTTGGGTGACCTTTAGCAACATCGCCAGCATGGGCCGCGATTTTATAAGCTATTAGCCCTTGTTTAACGTCATCTTTATTGGGCAAACCTAGGTGCTCTTTGGGTGTCACGTAGCACAACATTGCGCAGCCATACCAGGCGATCATTGCCGCACCGATCCCAGAGGTAAAGTGATCATAACCTGGCGCAATGTCAGTTGTTTGTGGACCGAGTGTATAAAATGGCGCCTCATCACAAACATCTAACTGCTTGTCCATGTTCTCTTTAATGAGGTTCATTGGAATATGGCCTGGGCCTTCAATGATGGTTTGCACATCGTATTGCCAAGCAATTTTAACCAGCTCGCCTAAGGTCTCAAGCTCTGCAAATTGTGCTTCATCATTAGCATCGGCAATCGAGCCTGGACGCATACCATCGCCTAATGACAAGGATACGTCATAAGCTGCACAGATCTTGCAGATATCTCTGAAGTGTTCATAAAGAAAGTTTTCGGTATGGTGTGACAAACACCATTTAGCCATAATTGAACCACCGCGGGAAACGATGCCGGTTAGGCGTTTGGCGGTCATTGGCACGTAACGCAGTAGTACGCCAGCGTGAATAGTAAAGTAATCAACCCCCTGCTCCGCTTGCTCAATCAAAGTATCGCGGAATGTTTCCCAGTTGAGATCTTCAGCAACACCGTTCACTTTTTCAAGTGCTTGGTAGATAGGCACGGTGCCAATAGGCACTGGAGAGTTACGGATAATCCACTCACGGGTTTCGTGAATATAGCGACCAGTAGACAGGTCCATTACCGTATCGGCTCCCCAACGCGTAGACCAAACGAGCTTTTCAACTTCCTCTTCGATAGAAGATGTCACCGCTGAATTACCAATATTGGCATTAACTTTGACTAGAAAGTTACGGCCGATAATCATCGGTTCAGCTTCTGGGTGATTGATATTGAGCGGAATAATGGCACGACCTCGGGCAATTTCACTGCGAACAAATTCAGCGGTGATCGGCTCAGATATGACAGCGCCAAAACTTTCACCCTTATCTTTTTGGGTTAAGATCGGATCGGTGACATCTGCCATCGCCATATTCTCGCGAATAGCGATATATTCCATTTCAGGGGTGATAATGCCTTGACGGGCATAGTGCAATTGAGTCACACATTGACCCGCTTTTGCACGGCGGGGAGGCAATAGAGATTCAAAACGTAAATGATCTAGTCCATCATCAGCCAAGCGTTGCTGGGTAAAACCAGAGCTAACGGCAGATAACTGCTCCGTATCATCGCGCTCAGAGATCCAATTAAGACGAAATTTATCTAAACCTTTGTGTACGTCAATACTGGCATCCGGATCTGAATACGCTCCAGCACAGTCATAAACTTTGAGCGGTGGGTTAGCCTCAAATACTGGGTTTGCCTCATCACCACTGAGCAAAGTATCTGCTTGGTGAATTTGGCGCATACCCACTTTAAGATCAGCACGGCTGCCCTGAAGATAGATCTTCTCGGAATTTGGGTGTTGTAATGGTTTTAGATTATCGATGAACTGTTGAGCCTGAGCTCGGGTTTCGCGGCGTTTAGACATTAGCAAACTCACTATTATGAAAATGAAGTTGCTTGTCAGGAGAGTTGAGAAATTTAAAGTTGAAAGCCCAAAATGAAACCGCGCAATAACGCAAATTTCAGATGCACTTAACCACCGAAATATGACTGCTTGCTGTTTTAATACAACTTATATAACGCAGTTATTTCGCTTGTTTCCTTCGCAGGTTCTAGCCTGATCAGGTTCAACGGATCCCGAATAAACGGTCTCAGCCATATGGCACTCCGACAAGATGAGCGAGCAGTATAAGCCTATCTAACACTAAGAAACAAGCATAAACTTTTAACTCACGCAGCAAGGAATTCATGTTTGAGTAGTGTCATAAACAACTGATAGCAATCAAAATAATTATAAATTGGTAGTTAAACACTAGGTTGAAGTGAAAATAAATCATTTAAATAATTATTTTTTCCGACTGATCATTCTTTTTTCCAATCGAGCTGAGATTGCCTCATTAATCGCTTTTTTAATTTTATCGCCACCACAGTTAAAGGGGTAACCGATATTCTCCCCATAGGGATTAATTTGCGTTGGTGTCTTAACAATCCGAAAACAGGTATCACCTTGGCGGACGATACGATTGGGGTCGAGACGGTGGTCAGTCGTAGGGATTTTGCTGTACTCATCCACCTCTGGAAATACCAACTCAACCATGTCACCATCCATCTCACTTAATGAGCGAGATCCTGTGTATTGGTTGGCTTTATCAACAATAAGTGCATCGAGTGCAGCAGCATTTTTACGTTGTAGATAAGACTGAGCAAACGCCATTGCACTAGGGTTTTTATTGTTAACCGCTACGCTACGCTTGCTCACAATACGCTTGCTCACCTCAACAGGCGCGCTGTCATCCATTCTAAGATCAGCTGTTTCCAATACATCATTTTTTGCAGACCCAGACTCAAGTGTTTTATCAACTTCAGTCTTTGGCTCTGTAACGGCTAGGCTTTCGACAGCTTTGTCTTGAGAAACTGCAATATCGTTACTTTTTGAGTCTTCAGTGCTTTCCATTACCGTTTCTTCTAACGGTATAGGTTGAACATACAGGTATGATTGAATTTTGATTGGGGCAACAGCTGTAACCTTTAACGCTTGCCTAACCCAAAATTGATTAATGATACCGATAAGCACAATATGCAGTAAAACAACCAAGACTAGTAAATATAAAGACCGCCAACGGCCAGATAATAGTTCGCTTTTATCAGCCTTAATGATTGCGATAGGCTCATTGATAGGCTCAAGACGTGTTGAGAAGTCAGGCTCAACGAGTCCTTGTTCATCAGCTGAAATAGCGCTAAAAACAGATACTGTAGAGATGCTCTCTTGTTTCATTCCAATGAATAACTCTTTTGTCCATAAAGGGCCAACTAATGCAACTAATGCAACTAATGCAACTAGAAGACCATGTTAACGTTAAGGAAATAACGTCCAAAACCATTAGAGAGCACTTTATTACAAAAGTTCAACATCTGCTGTCGGTGACGGTTTTTTATCGCTAATAATTCAGGATGAAATAGCGCTATTATTACAACTGTTTTAAGCTAACACGTGTACGCTAAAAATATAGCTTTTATCATTAAAGCTGATACACTGCGGTTAATCGTGGTCTAACCAGAAGTCGTTTACGCTCTATGTCTATTCAACAATCAGCCTTATCCCCAGAGCCACCCGTAGCTGCAAGTGCGGGTTATAGCGTTAAAGAAGAACTTGCCAACAGCTGGAGCCATGGGCTAGGTGTTGTAGCAGGTGTTATCGGCTTGATTATGTGTATTTTAAGGGGCTATGAGCAGTTAACCTTTGTTCAAATGGCTGGTGTAGTGGTTTATTGCACGAGTATAATTTTACTATTTCTTTGTTCTACCCTATACCACAGCGCAACTGATAAAGCCTTGAAGCATAAATTAAAAGTTGCAGACCATTGCGCAATATACCTGTTAATTGCGGGAACCTACACCCCGTTGATGCTCATTAGTTTAGAAGGTGAAAGTGGCAGTGGAAATGCCAACTTAGTCCTCATTGCTATTTGGTCATTGGCAATCGGAGGCATTCTTTTTAAAACACTGTTCATCAATCGCTTTAAAGTCTTCAGTTTAGCCTTGTACTTAGCGATGGGTTGGCTCTGTGTCACCGTGATGAAAGAACTCATTGCAGGAATGTCACCTCTTGGTTTCAACCTTTTGATTATCGGCGGATTATTTTACAGTTTAGGCGTCATTTTTTACATCGCTAAACGTATTCCCTATAACCATGCAATCTGGCACCTGTTTGTACTCGGTGGAGCCATAAGTCACTTTTTATGCGTCTACTTAACCGTGATATAGCACGGTTCCCTGTTAGACATTCTATGTGATAAGGCGCTGATGCGCCTTTTTATTTAGCCAACATTTTCTCAAACTCCACGGCTAACACCTCTGCCTGCGATGACATTTCTGCTTGTTTGAAGATCTCAATAATACACTCTACAGTGCATAATCCGCCGTCAACTTGATTACGTCTTAATTTGAATTGAGAATCATGCGTCGTTGTTAAGGCGTATTTTTTAGCCTCTTTTAGATAAGAACTACGACGCAACATCTTACGTGCTTCTTGCCAGGTTGCGTCTAGGATCACCAAGGTTGACGGTAACACATTTACCGCATAATTTGTCTCTAGTTCACCTAACCCATCTAGCTTCGACTCATCAGTATCGGTATGGTGTAACTCCGCTAAGTTTTCATCTTCTGCAACCACGTTTTTAGGAAATAACAGAGCACAATCAGGCTGTTGTAGTTTTTCTAACAATAATGCATCTGGCGTGGTTCTCGCCCAGACAATACGCTGACAATATTGAGGAAAACACTTCAGTGCAAGTTGGCCGGTATTCGTTGGCCGTGAGACCTCTCGCTCATGAGTTAACAAAATAATTTGCAATGGCTTTATCCTCAGAAAATAATCGGCGTGATTATAACGCCTAAAGTGGATTGTTGCCTTATATACCCAAGCCACTTTAAGATGCTCGTTTCAGAGCTCCCGTAGGATTTCTGAACAAGACAGTGATTGAGAGAATGGTTGTTCCCTTTTCAATATCACTAACACAGTGCAGGTATTCTACGGGAGCTCCCGAAGGGCAAGACGAGAAGCAACATTTTTCTGCGTTATAAAATATTGAATTAGAATAACGAGTACTGCAATTTCATGCCTTGAACTCTTTCACTTCTCGACATGCTGAATCCTGCATCTTGAGGTAGTTTGGGTATAGGTGTTAATGAAAGTCTCTTGAACGTACTACGAGTTCATTTAGCGCGGTAGAAATATCCGTTAGCTTGCCAGCAACAACATGGGTCACTCCAGATTCTCGCTGCAAAATACCGCTCACCTTCATGATTTTTGAGACTAAATATGCCTGCCTTTGAGATCTTGCAGTAGCACTCCAAACAATTAAATTCACATTACCCGTTTCATCTTCAAGCGTGATAAAAGTAACGCCAGAGGCAGTACCTGGTCGCTGCCTTCCCACGACAAGACCAGCAACATTAACCACTTGGCCGCTACGACACTCGTCGAGCTGCTCCGCCGTTAAACAATGCTGTAGGCACGGTCTAGTGCGTAATAAACTCATCGGATGCTGACCCAGAGTCACCCCTGTATAGGCATAGTCAGCTTGCATAGACTCGGCAATACTCGGGCTGGGTAACACAACTTCAGCCGTCTTAGATAATCCGCCGCCCGCTTGCGACGTGTTACTTGCAGCGACTGCAGCAACGATAGGCGAAGCCTCATCTTCTGAGACAGAGTCAGAGCAAGAGTCAAATAATGGCAAACTTGGCTGACATGCTGATAACTGCCAACGCACTTGATGACGATGGCCTGCAACTTTAGTAAACGCATCCGCACTGGCCAGTGTTTCTAATTCATGGCGAGCGACGCCTAATTGGTAAATCTGCTCGATATGAGAAAAACCTTGCTCTGGTCGCTGCGCCATCAACTTATCAATCTCGTTTCGATTAAGCCCTTTCACCAATCGAAAACCTAAACGGATCGCCTTTGAGTCAGGCTCTATTGCCACTAATGTGTGTTGCCACTGACTTTGATTGATGCACACGGGTAACACCGTTACCCCATGACGTTGTGCATCTTGGATCAATTGTGATGGACTATAAAATCCCATGGGTTGACTGTTTAATAATGAACAGCAAAATGCCGCTGGATGATGATACTTAAGATAAGCAGACACATAGGCTAGTAATGCAAAGCTTGCTGAATGGGACTCAGGAAAACCATATTCGCCAAAGCCCTTTATTTGCTTGTAGATCTGTTGTGAAAACTGAGCTGAATAACCTCGGCTTTGCATACCATTAAGCAGCTTAGCTTCAAACTGCTGTAACTCGCCCGATTTTTTCCAACTTGCCATTGCTCGCCGCAGTTGATCCGCTTCACCACCGGAAAACCCTGCAGCAACCATCGCCAGCTTAATCACTTGCTCCTGAAAAATCGGCACCCCCATGGTTCGAGATAGTACAGATTCCACCTCTTTGCTTGGATAAGTGATCTTCTCTAAACCATCTCGACGCTTTAAATAAGGATGCACCATATCCCCTTGAATAGGTCCTGGACGGACAATGGCAATTTGTACCACTAAATCGTAATAGCAACGCGGCTTAAGCCTTGGCAACATTGACATTTGTGCTCTCGATTCGACTTGAAATACGCCGATACAGTCGCCGCGCTGCAGCATGTTATAAACAGCCGCTTGCTCCCACTCCACTTGATCCATCGTAAAGCGATGTTGAGCAGTACTCAGCAGCTCAAAACATTTCCTAATGGCGGTCAGCATACCCAGCGCCAGTACATCCACTTTTAGCAGCCCAAGGCTTTCTAGATCATCTTTATCCCACTGAATAACAGTTCTATCGGCCATCGCTGCATTCTCAACGGGCACCAACTCACTTAATGGGCCAGAGGAGATGATAAAGCCACCAACATGCTGCGATAAGTGCCGTGGAAATCCTAAGATACTTTGCACTAACGGCAATAAATATCTGCCCATACCCTCGGTGGGTACCAAGGATTTATCTTGTAGCTGGGTTAACCAATCCGTTTCAGTGTCACGCCTATCAATGCTGTGCTGCATATGATCTAGGTGCCGCTTATCCATCCCTAATGCTTTGCCAACATCCGCCAGTGCGCTTTTAAAACGGTAACTTATCACTGTCGCAGCCAGCGCCGCCCGCTCCCTGCCATATTTACGATAGATGTATTGAATGATCTCCTCACGGCGCTCATGTTCAAAATCAACGTCAATATCAGGAGGCTCATTACGCTCTTTAGAGACAAAACGCTCAAACAGCATGTTCACTTTTGTAGGGTCAACCTCAGTGATCCCCAAGCAGTAACAAACAACCGAATTGGCAGCAGAGCCACGCCCTTGATGCAAAATCTGCTGTGACTTGGCGTATTGAACAATATCAAAGATGGTCAAAAAGAAGTATTCGTACTGCATCGCTTTAATCAATATAAGCTCTTTTTCATACTGCGATGTCACGCTCGTTGGTACTTGATTGTTAAAGCGGCGCATTGCGCCTTTATAGACCTCTTGCGCTAAATATTGGCTCGCAGATAAGCCGCTCGGCACCACCTCACTCGGGTACTCATATTTAAGTTCATCGAGGCTAAACTCACACTGCGCAGCGATAAGCAGTGTGTTATCAATCCACGCCTTGGGGTAACGTTTATATATCGCACTAATGGGTTTGAGCGCCGTTTCAGCATTGGCTAACAAGCGATCCCCCGCTTGTGAAAGTTCAGTGCCATAACGGATGCAGGTGAGTATATCTTGCAGTTTCTGCCTTTGCTCGCAATGCATACGCACATTACCAGCTGCCACACACCCCATGTTTAACTGCTCAGCGATTTGGGTCCATAACTGAATTTTTAATGCTTCACCAGCCACTAAACTACGCTCCATCAGTAGATAACAGCGCTGAGAAAAAGCCTGCTTAATAGACTGACCAATGGCGAGCATCTTAGTTTGATAAATCTCTAGTTGCGGTGATAAGTCACCTAGAACACTGCGAATGGGATTAAGAGAGGTCGGTTGCCATAATAAAATGCAATGCTCTAAGCCCTGCTCTAGCTCACTAAAGCGCAGTTGATACTCGCCCTTGGCTGCTCGGCGACGGCTGGTTGTGATCAATTGGCTGATCTGTCCATAGCCTTTACGGTCCATGGCAAGTAACACAAACACACCCTCAGCTAATTGAAACTCTGCCCCCACCAGCAATTTGAGCTGATGTTTTTTGGCTGCCTCATATGCCTTGACGATACCGGCAAATGAGCACTCATCGGTAATCGCAATCGCTTTATATCCCAATAGCGCCGCTTGTTCGACCAACTCATGGGGATGAGAAGCCCCTCGAAGAAAGCTGTAATTCGAGATGGCATGTAGCTCGGCGTACATTAGCCAAACCAGCCATGTAAGAAAAATCCGCGACCATCTTTAAATACCCAACATAGACCACCTTGCTGATGACTCGCAATATAGTAATCACGGCATATTAGAGGCTCTTGCCACCAGAGCGTTTGTAACCTTTCAGGCCCTTTAAGCAGCTCAATAGTCTCAATAGAGATCATCTCAGGAGTGGCCAGCAGCCAGCTTGGACGGCACGCCCCCACACTGAGGCCCGTTGCCTGATGGCCAATATCACCGAGTGGCTGTAATGAATTGATAACAGGTCGATGTTGTTGGCCAGTAACGGATAGATCTGTGGCTTGCCAGCTCTCCTCTGGTAAGTGCGCCGAAGTTGCCTGCAATCCTTTCACTTTATCGCCCCCTAGCCTTGCTTGCAGTAGCGCCATCAGCCGCAATGCTTTTTCTGATCGTTGCCCTTGAGCTGCTTGCTGTCCAAACCAGTTATCATTAACAATCGCCATAGGCACAAATTTATCGACAGAAATCACCATTTCAACCACAGGTTGATATAGGGTGATCCGTTCTAATTGCATACGGCATAAACTTAATAAGCTATCACTTCGATGTTCGGCGAAAGGATACTGAATAATGATATCAAGCTGACTGCGCTCACTGTCACGGTAGATAAGGGTCAATTTAAGCTGTTGAATCGCCAATTGACGTTGCTTTAAGTAGCTCGCCATCTCTTTCAACATTCTGCCTAATGGAAAAACAATTCCCTGCATCAATTCAACCTCATACAATAAGGTCAGTTTTTGCTGGTAGGTTTCCTCGGGTTCGAAATAAGTTAACGGATGTGGCAACACGCCCGAGATTTTTGCTAGAAGTTGCAGCAATTTAGGACCAAAGCGTCGCCCAAGTTCCTTAGCCGGCAGGCTGCATAATGCAGCAAAAGAGCTAACCCCAATATCGAGAAAGCTTTGCTTTAAAAAGCCTGATATAGGTAGTGAGGCAATCGATAATTGCTTGAGTAACGCATCACTCTTATCTGAGTCAAGCAATTCACTCCTGCTCACTTCTGCCATCGCACAAGACTGCTGCGCTAGCAACTGCGCTGCTAAAGGCGTGTTACCCGTCGCAAGAGATACCTCTAAGCCATAACTTTTGGCTCGTTGAGCATATTGCTCAATAAGCTTATCAATGCCATTAAAAATAAGCGTCATGGAGCTGACTTCAAGCAGCAGGGTGTTACAAACAAACTCATCGACATGTAATTTGGCGCTTGATTTGCCATCTTTACCGGCATCATGCGCTAATGCGCAGCGCAGAGGCACAACCCGCGCACTAAACTCATAACTCCACTGGCACAACCAATCCGAAGCTTGCAGGCTTAAGGAGACGTCAAACTCAATGAGCATCGCCGACGGCACTATACTTTGCGCGGTAGCAAGGCTCATCCCAACCGTCACTCCGGCTTTAAGACTCCCGGCGTCAAGCGCCAATACTTGTAAAGAATGGGGGTCATACAATAATACTTCAGCGCTCTGCTTAAGCTCATTACGATAGCGGAAGTATTGCAGTGCCCACTGTGGGTAATAAACTGCTAGCCATAACATATCAATTAACGACCATTAATGAGATTAATGAAGTTTGTTAGGTGAGATCGGTGCCCCTTGCACCAGCGTTTTATAGGACTCTGCCCACGCCTTTTGATCTGCATCGACATAAGAGGCTATTAACGATGGTTGAGCTCGACGCTTTACCTTAGCGGGCAACATTTCAGTTGCTGGAGTTAGCTGTTTTATGGCATGAACCCTTGCCTCATTAAAAGGCGTTTTCAGAGAACTGGCCGGTTCTAGGCTTAATCTACGTGTGGGTTCAAACTGTAATGATAAAGTGCCTTCTTGCTCAAGCTCAGTGTCTACAGCCTCAATGCCTGCAGTCAGTATTAAGCCATCGGCAATGTTTAATCTGCTGCTGGCAACTTTAATCACATCATTATTAAGAATAGATAAAATCTTGTTAGCAGAAAGGGCTTCATCACTCGCTTTCTGTGGAAGCAATGGACGATGAATGACAGCACTATAAATTGCCAGCCCTTTAGGCGCTGCGACCTGTACTTGACAGCGTTGTTGATCAAATAAATCACGTTCAAGTGAAGAGCTATCAAGCAAATCATCACTCAGCGATGTCTGGTTAATCACACAAGCACTGACGCCCAATAAGCTTTCTTTTAAATGGGGAGGCAGCAGCGGTAAGCTAAAGATAGGGCTAGGCCAGCCACCGCGGCGTTTAATAATATTGACTTCAGTCATCCCTAAATGACTATTTGAAAATCGGGTTAAACTGTGCTGCTTTGGTTCAGCGTGCTTAAGCACGAGTTTCAACCTTGATGTTTCAACGCCGCTTACGCTTCGACTGTGGTTACTCTGACTCTCGTCAGTATTGAACGCCGAGAAGCACTGTCTTTGCAGTACCAAACGTAAATTAACAGGGTGCGACTGCTGTGCATTGATTGTCGGTAGATAGAGCATACACAAGGCTTTGCCTTTCTCTGCTGCGAGTTGTAATCTTCTCGCCTCCGTAATCGATAACTTGTCTAGCCAAGCTAATACTAATGGTACGCTGCCACTCGCTAACCCTTGTTCAATAGCCCACAAGCGCTCTTTTCGCTCTCGTGTATCAATCCAGATCAAGCGTTCAACATCTAGCCCTTGTTGTAATAATGCTTGCGGCGAAGGAATGTGAGGCGGCGCCACCAGCATCACCATGGCATCATTAGTTTGTGTTGATGACACACCATGGCTTAGCAGTTGTTTCAATAGAGGCAACATGATACTCAGCTCACCTTGACCAACACCATCACATAAAATTTCACACACACCGATTTGTGGCCAACCATTATCAGCAAGATTGTCATCTAGCTGCGCAAAACCAGTTGGGTAGGCCACATGTTGCTGCTGCCACTGCTGCCCTCGCCAAATGTCTTGCCGCGCTAACAATTGAGTCAATGAGTGAGTAACGGCTCCATTCACGTTGTCGATTGGCGCTGAATTGACAGTAACAGGCTTGGGGAAACAGGCGTTATCAATCTGCTCTGACGCTTCTTTATCTTGTAATACCGAATATGCCTTTGCGCTTGAGTGCCCCATGTTTCCACCTTTCTATTATGATAAAAACGTACTCATCATTTAAAGCTCCACGCCTTGATAAAGGCTGTGTGATACTCAAATTAAAATACTGTATATACATACAGTATAATTATCTTTACTGAGATCGCAAGTATTCGATGCTGATCTTCAAGCCAAAAAAAACGCCCCTCAATTGAGGGGCGTTTTTAAATAATGCTTTGCTATTGGTATTAAACTTAAGGCAAAGCCTTAATATTTATACTTTTTTACCTTTTTCAGTGCTATTTGTTGCTTTAGCATCGACAGGTGATCAGTGAACACGACACCATTGAGATGATCCATCTCATGTTGCAGTACGATGGCAAGAAACTCATCGGTATCTATCTCGAATGCTTGGCCTGTGCGATCTAATGCTGTGACTTTCACGCCTTCATGACGATTCACTTTCGCACGGTAACCAGGAATAGACAGACAACCCTCTTCCCCTTGGAAAGCACCGCGTGCTTCTATTATCTCAGGATTAATCAATACCACCGGCTGATCGCGCTCTTCAGACAAATCGATAACCAAAATAGCATGTAAGCTACCCACTTGAGTTGCCGCAAGCCCGATACCATCATCGGTGTCGTACATGGTTTCAATCAAATCATCAATAAAACCCTGCGCTGCATCAATATCCTTAACAGGTTTGGCTTTTCGTTTCAGCCGCTCATCAGGGATCGTTAAAATGTCTAACACTGCCATATCATTATCACACTAGTATTAACTCAAAAAATTCGCGCCATTATGACCGAATCAGCCACAAAGGCAACTCTAGCGCGCCTTAACTTAATATGCTTTTCACTGTTATCCCTGAAAACCAGCTAAAACGGAGAGCTACAATCCCCAGACAAGTAATAGCATCGGTAGCGTAAGTCTTCTCAATTATCTTAAATCAACGACTTCTACTTAGCGTAAAACAACTCAGAAATCACACAATACGATCCATTCTAATGATAGCTATGTTAACATTCATGAAAATGTATAAAATATACGGATAATAATATGACACAAGCTGTGCGCTCCCCCTTACCCCCGACATTCTTTGTCGCTAATACTATGGAGATCTTTGAAAGACTCGCCTGGTATGGCTTCTTTGCTCTATCATCGCTTTATATGACCTCACCAAAAACTCAAGGTGGCTTAGGTTTTTCAGATCAAGAACGTGGCCTACTACAAGGCATGATCCCCTTCTTTTTATACCTTTTCCCTGTACTGACAGGCGCACTCGCTGACCGCTATGGTTACCGGAAAATGTTTCTAATTTCTTACGCCATCATGTGCCCCAGTTACTATATATTGGGTCAGGTTGATAGCTTTAGTGGCTTCTTTCTCGCCTTTATGGGCGTCGCTGTGGGTGCCGCATGCTTTAAGCCGGTCGTCACCGGTACCGTTGCCCGTACTACCGATGACACTAACCGTGGCTTAGGTTTTGGTATTTTCTACATGATGGTGAACATTGGTGGCTTCTTAGGGCCATTCATTGCAGGTTATGTTCGTGCCATTAGCTGGGACTGGGTATTTATTATGTCTTCATTCTGGATAGCACTTAACTTTATCCCTGCGCTATTGTTCTATAAAGAGCCAACGGATCAAAACAGCCAAAAAGGTAAACCACTCAAGGCCGTTTTTAGCGATATTCAAGAGGTCCTCGGTAATGCTCGCTTCGCTATCCTATTTTTCGGCACGCTGATTATATTAATGTCTTTTGGCGCCAAATGGATCACCGGTGAAACAACACTGATCATCTATGCTTGCTGGTTCGCAGGTCATCTTATTTGGGACAAACTTGCCTCATCTCAAAAAGGTGCACCATGGTATGGCCAAAAAATTAGCTTAGGCAACAAGCCATTTGTTATCTACCTGCTTATCCTGTCTGGTATGTGGATGGTGTATCAACAGATATTCATTACCTTACCTATCTATATACGTGATTTTGTCGACACTAAAGACTTAGTCTTAATGCTAACCAACTATCCTGACCTGCTGCAGTTCTTTGCACCAGTAGACATCAGCTTACTACAATCAGAAATGACACGCTTAGCACAAGAAGTGAGTGCCGGAACCCTAAATGCTAAGCAAGCTTATTTTGAATTGGTTCATGCCAAGGTGATGGTGCCAACGGCAGAAATAAGCCAAGCATTGACCGCTATTGGACAAACTCCAGCTTTAGCAGCCCAATACGCACAAAACTGGGCCAGTGAATACCGCCAAGTTAACCCTGAATACCTAATCGGGCTCAACTTCTTATCCATTGTGATTATGCAGTTGCTTATCAGTCGCTCTATTGAGCGCTTCCAAGCGCTGCCAGTACTGGTAGGCGGAACCATTATCCTAGCACTAGGCACAGCCATTGGCGGTTTAGCCCATGGCGCTATCATGGGCGGAACAATGGTACTGACTTCTATCCTAGTCTTTTCAATAGGTGAAATGGTCGCCTCGCCGAAGAGCCAGGAATATGTCGCTAGTTTTGCGCCTAATGATAAGAAAGCCATGTTTATGGGCTACTACTTTGTATCATCGGCTATTGGCTTTTTACTGGCCGGTCCATTATCAGGCTACCTATATTCAGAAGTTGCCAAAGGTGCTGAACGTCCAGACATGATGTGGTTTATTATTGGTGCATTGGGTCTGCTTACGGCATTAGGATTGGTTCTATTCCATAAGTTTGGCGTCACCCCTCAAGCTGAAAACGCAATTGACAGCGAGCTAACTGAAGTTAGCTAATCTCAATAAATAAGTTAAAGCCCACACCAATTTCATTAGTGTGGGCTTTTTATTGAGTACTAAAATAGCATTAAAACTGAGAGCGAACCGCAAATACCCATTGGGTATCATCTGTTTCTATATCCTCAAGCTTTTCCCAATCATACTGATAACGCACCACCCATGACCATTGTGGATTCACTTGATAGCCCATCGCTAACCAAGCTCGCGTATCAAAACGTTCTACGCCATCAATACCCGCATTACCTCGGGCATACAGCTCACTGTACCAATGTTCGGTAATCGGTTTTAACACTGTAATACTGGCATTAGCTGCGGTACTGTCGGTATAAGACTTAACCGCTAAATGGTTAACGGCAAACTCAGTAAACACTTGAGTGTTTAACCAGCCTTCATGTTCATGCATCAAACCCAGTTGATACTGATAATGGCTGGCTTTACCTTGAGGTGTATCGGTCTTACCATGATCAATCGATGCTCTAAGATGCCACTGATTAGAAGATGAATACAGATAACCAAAATGCCATTTATCACCGCTAGTATTGGTGTTTACAGAGAACTTTTGCTGGCTCGTTGCCAAACTACCACCCACTTTAAGTACGTCACCATCGAAGCCAACATAAAGCGAATCACTTAGGTTTAGCGGGTCGGCAATATGACGATACTGTTCGGCCAAAGCTGGGGCAGAAACTGTAGATAACAACAGTAATGAGCTAAAGAGAGGGTTGATGACCTGCACAGACATAATATATACCGTGAAAAAGCGCTATTATTACTTTAGCGTCAAGTCTCAGCAAGAACTTTTACTTTATATTACAATGTATTAATAAAATTACCATAAGCCAATAAAGCATTAACAAATGCAACCAGCATCTAGTGCGTGATACAAATAAGCGATAGAATTTAATCGAAAATAAAGGGATAGTGACTAATGGAAAGCGACAACAAAGCTTCACCTATGACGCAAATATGGCATATTGTGTCTATGATCCCTGAAGGTAGAGTCAGTTCTTATGGAAAAATTGCTGATTTAGCCGGGCTACCTGGTAGAGCACGTTATGTGTCGAAGGCGCTCAAATCAGCACCTGATATGCTAGCTTTACCTTGGCATCGAGTGATTAACAGCCAAGGAAAGATCTCGTTTGCCGAGCATACTCAGCCTTATAGGGAACAAATGGAGTTGCTACGCAGCGAAGGGGTTATCGTCAATCGCGGTCGAGTTAAGTTGTCTGATCACGAATGGCAGCCTGACATGGCAACATTAGTGCTTTCGATACCATTTTAGAGCACATTAAACACTGTTTTAAGGAGGCGTTTTTGCCTATAAAGTCACGTATTCTATTTGCTGTCAGCTTACTATTGACAAGTAATGTCGCCCTCACTGACACAACGCCTTTGACTCCTCATACTGCTGAATATCAAGTCAATTATGGCAGTATCGAACTCGGTCGCGCGCGTTATATTTTGGCGGCTGCGGGTGACAACGCATTCAGATATCGTTTCGACAGTGATGTCAGTCTACTCATACTGTCTGATCAACGCCATATTCGCAGTGAGTTTACCCTTGAAGACAAGCAATTGATCCCAATGCGCTACTCTGTCGAGAGAACAGGAACCGGGCCTGATTTTAGAGAACAAATCGCTTTTGCCAAGGGGCAAAACGTGGTTCATAGCCGCTATAAAGATGAGCGAGCAAAGTTCCCTTACGACGCTGAACTGTTTGATCCTCTCATGGTGCAGTTACAATTTAGGCTCGATATAGCCGCCAATAAAGAAGAGCTGCATTACACCATGGTCAAAGAGGGAGAGATTGATGACTACGGCTTTAAGATTGTCGGCAAAGAGCGGGTCAATATTGATAGTGGCAGTTACCAAACCCTAAAGTTTGAAGTGGTGCGTGACAGTACTAAACGGCAAACATTTTTTTGGATGGCCCCCGAGCTAAGCTATCTCCCCATCCGCTTAACGCATTTTGAAAAAGGCAGTAAACAACTCGATATCCAACTGCTCAATTATAAGTTTGAGCAAGACACAAGCGTTGTTACCCCTGTCTTAGAACCTGTCTTAGCTGATGCTGTTAAACCCGTGGCCACAGAATCAAGCAACACCACCGAGCAATAAGCAATATCAAAGCCGAACATTAACAAAGCGCAGATAGCCACTAGCTAACCGCGCTTGTTATTATATACCCGTCCTACTTGAAGATGCTCGTTTCAGAGGCGATGGGTATAAGTTCAAGACAAGTCTAGCCTATCAGTAGCTTGCCTTTCTTAAACAGCTTCCATTCACCCGCCCCTAAGACGTTCCACTGCTCATCTTTGGTTAATGGGCGAGTAGCAATAACGGTAACAACATCATTCGGTGTGGTTTCTTTATCAAAATCAATCACCACATCAGTGTCGATTAACTTAGCCTTACCAAATGGCGCGCATCGAGTGATGTAGCACAAGTTATTACTGCAATAACTCATCAAGTGCTCACCGTCACTCAAAATCATATTAAACACACCCAGGGCTCTGATCTCATCCGCCAAGGCCGCAATAAAACGATAAACCGCGAGCATGTCATCTGGCGCTTTATCGCCAAACTGCGCTACCACTTTATCCATAATCCAACAAAATGCCATCTCGCTATCGGTATCTCCCACGGCATTAAACCGTGTCGAGGCAAACTTCTCTTCATAATCGCTTAGCTGACCGTTATGAGCATAAGTCCAATATTGACCCCATAGCTCACGCGTAAAAGGATGGGTATTCTCTAGAGACACACAACCACGGTTAGCTTGCCGAATATGGCTCACAACCACTTCACTCTTAATTGGATAAGATTTTATCAATTTTGCAATATGTGAATCACTACTAGGGCGCGCATCTTTAAATGTTCGATTACCCTTACCTTCGTAAAAAGTGATCCCCCAGCCATCAATATGTGGGCCTGTCACACCGCCTCTTTCTGCGAGGCCAGTAAAACTAAATACAATATCGGTCGGCACATTGGCACTCATGGCCAGCAACTCGCACATTAATCTTAATCCTGTTCAATAAGCTACAACTCTATCAGTCCATTCTAACCAGTTGCTCGCCATAGTGGAATCCTCCTTTAACACAAAAAATTTAAACAATTGTTTGAAAAAGACTTGTATTAAATCGGGCTAACGTTTAAATTTTATGAGACACAGGTCTGACCACAACCTATAATTGTGACACCAACCACAAATAAGTGACTCGCTAAAAGTGATAAGTCACAACTAAAAGGAGAATGACAGTGACTACCCTACTTTGGATCCTGGCGATGATTTTTACCATAGGTGCTTTTGCCTATCTAAGAGTCTCCCTACTCACTGCGACCTTAGGTGCCGCCATTGTGATGGCTATCGGCACAGGTACAGCAGTCATTAGCCCGTTATTATGGGTTGCTTTTCTTGTTATCGCCCTACCGCTTAATCTTAGTTCTTTCAGACAGAATGTCATCTCTCGTCCGTTACTTAAAATGTATCGCGGGATCATGCCAGAGATGTCGACCACAGAGAAAGAAGCGATTGAAGCCGGAACGACATGGTGGGAAGCAGACTTATTTGCAGGAAAACCTGATTGGAGCAAACTACATAACTACCCAAAGGCCACGTTGAGCCCAGAAGAGCAAGCGTTCCTAGACGGTCCAGTTGAAGAAGTGTGTAAGATGCTCAACCAACATCAAGTGTCCCATGAACTGGCTGATCTACCAGAAGATATATGGCAGTATTTAAAAGATAATGGCTTCTTCGCCATGATCATTAAGAAAAAATATGGTGGCTTAGAGTATTCTGCATACGCACAGTCACGTGTACTGCAAAAACTTGCGGGTTTAAGCAGTGAACTGGCCTCTACTGTTGGCGTCCCTAACTCTCTTGGTCCTGGTGAATTGTTGCAGCATTACGGCACTACCGCGCAACAAGATCATTATCTGCCACGTCTTGCACAAGGGCTTGAAGTCCCTTGCTTTGCCTTAACGAGCCCAGAAGCGGGTAGTGATGCAGGCGCTATTCCTGACTACGGCATCGTTTGTAAAGGCGAATGGGAAGGCGAAGAAATTCTTGGCATGAAACTCACATGGAACAAGCGCTACATTACTTTAGCGCCTGTCGCGACGGTGTTAGGTCTAGCCTTTAAACTGCGTGACCCTGACCAACTCATAGGTAAAAAAGAAGAGCTTGGTATTACTTGTGCACTCATCCCAACCGATATCGAAGGCGTTGAGACTGGCCGCCGTCATTTCCCACTTAACTGTATGTTCCAAAATGGTCCAACACGCGGCAAGGAAGTGTTTGTACCGCTGAGCTTTATCATTGGTGGCCCTGACATGGCTGGCCAAGGTTGGAAAATGCTGGTTGAGTGTTTATCTGTAGGCCGTGGTATTACGCTACCGTCTAACTCTGCCGGTGGTATTAAAACCGCAGCATTAGCAACGGGTGCCTACGCTCGTATTCGTCGCCAGTTTAAGCTACCTATCGGAAAGCTCGAAGGCATCGAAGAGCCAATGGCACGCATCGGTGGTAATGCTTACCTAATGGATGCGGTAACAACGTTAACGACAACGGGTATCGATTTAGGCGAGAAGCCTTCCGTCGTCTCTGCCATCGTCAAGTTTCACCTCACCGACAGAATGCAAAGATGCGTGATTGACGCGATGGACATTCACGGTGGTAAAGGTGTCTGCTTAGGCCCGAATAACTATTTAGGCCGTGGCTACCAAGCCGCTCCAATTGCGATTACCGTTGAAGGCGCAAACATTCTTACTCGCTCGATGATCATTTATGGCCAAGGCGCAATCCGCTGTCACCCCTATGTGTTAGCTGAGATGGAATCGGCGTTTGATACAGATGCTAGCAAAGGGCTGCGTGATTTTGATGCCGCTATCTTTGGTCATATTGGATTTACCACCAGTAACTTGGTTCGTAGCTTCTGGTTAGGCTTAACGTCAAGCCGCTTCTCTAACGCGCCTTACTCAGATAAAACTAAGCGTTACTATCAGCAGATGAACCGCTTCAGTGCTAACCTGGCATTACTATCTGACTTAGCCATGGCGACATTAGGTGGCAACCTTAAACGTAAAGAACGTATATCAGCACGTTTGGGTGATCTACTCAGTCAGCTGTACCTTGCGTCAGCAACATTGAAGCGTTATGAAGATGAAGGTCGTCAATCAGAAGATCTACCATTAGTGCAGTGGGCAGTTGAAGATTCACTTCATAAGCTACAAACTTCACTTGATGATCTGCTGGATAACTTCCCCATGGGGCTTGGTTTACCACTGCGTGCTGTTATCTTCCCATTTGGTCGTCCACTAAAACGTCCTACTGACGTACTTGATCACAAGGTTGCTCAGATAATGCAAACACCTTGTGCTAGCCGTGAGCGTTTGGGTCAAGGCCAATTCTGGACACCTAGCGAGCACAATGCTGTAGGTATTCAGGAACAAACCTTCAAAGATATCTTGGCTTCAGAGCCTATCTACGACAAGGTCTGTAAAGCCGCTGGCAAGCGCCTACCGTTTATGTGGTTAGATAAAATAGCCGCTGAAGGTAAAGCACTTGGGGTACTTAGCGAAGATGAGATTGCCCTGTTAGAGCGTGCTGAAATTGGCCGCATGAAGTCAATCAATGTTGATGATTTTGATCCTGAAGAGCTTAAAGCGCGGGTGCTTGAGTTCGCCAAACAGGAACAAGCTGCCTAATCAAAAACGCTAATAACGTAAGATAAAACCTTAAAAGCCAGTCGCTACATGCAACTGGCTTTTTTATTACTCAACTTCAGACAAATTGGGCACGACACTAGGTACTGCGGCATGTTTAGCATCTATAGGGATTAAACTAATTAACTCTACGCCATGGGTTAACGGCGCAGTATCAGCACCACTTATCACCTTTACCTTTACCTTTACCTTTACCTTTACCTTTACCTTGCCATTGTGTAGATAAACCAATGAATACATAAAAGCCCTTTGCTAACATTTAGCAAACGGCTTTTATCATTAGTTAACTAAGTTGATTATGATGTCGCGTAACATGCAGAGGAGAGCATAAAAGCGAGGTTATGACTACGCTAAAATTTAGCCATTCCAGAGTATTTAACACCCGATAGCTCTGCCATCTCCTTGTTCCAAGTGGCAAGGTCGTGTTTGTTGAATTTGCTCAATTCATCATGGCCGCACGCTCGCGACATCACTTGCATTAACTCTACAGAAGCTTCGAAGAAGTTCTGCAACTGCTTTGAGGCTTTAGTCACATTAAGCCTTTGTCTTAAATCCGCCTTTTGAGTGGCAATGCCTGCTGGACAGTTATTGGTGTGACACATCCTAGCAGCGACGCAACCTATTGATTGCATCGCACTATTTGATATCGCGACCCCATCAGCACCCAATGCCATGGCCTTAACAAAGTCCATCGGCACACGCAGGCCACCGGTAACAATTAAGGTGACTTTGCCACTGACCCCTTGTTTATCAAGGTAAGCTCTTGCTCGTGCTAACGCAGGGATCGTTGGCACACTGATATGGTCTCTAAACATCTCTGGCGCAGCTCCAGTACCTCCTCCACGGCCATCGAGGATGATATAATCAGCACTGGCATCTAGCGCAAATTGAATGTCATCTTCAATATGGTTAGCGCTGAGTTTAAAGCCGATGGGAATGCCACCCGTTACCTCGCGTACCCTATCCGCAAACTTCTTAAAATCTTCTGCTGTATGGAGTTTTTTAAAGGTGGGTGGAGATACTGCAGCGGTTCCCGCTTCAATTCCCCGAACCTGGGCAATTTTGCCAATATTCTTACTGGCGGGTAGATGCCCGCCAGTCCCCGTCTTGGCTCCTTGCCCTCCTTTAAAATGGAATGCCTGCACCGTTTTCAACTTGGACTCATCATAGCCAAAACCTGCACTTGCAAGCTCGTAGAAGTAACGTGAATTTGCCGCTTTCTCTTCGGGTAGCATCCCTCCTTCTCCGGAGCATATCCCCGTTCCAGCCAATTCGGCTCCGGTGGCCAATGCTATCTTGGCCTCTTCTGATAAAGCACCAAAACTCATATCTGATACAAGCAGTGGGATGTTCAATTTAAGCGGTTTGTTAGCTTGTGGCCCAATAACTAACTCTGTGGCTACCGATACGTCTTCCTGTAACGGTTGTTGTGCCATCTGTGCGACCATGACTTGCAAGTCATCCCAGTGAGGAAGTTGATACCTTGGTACTCCCATTGAGGTCATTGGACCGTGGTGTCCCATCTTAGAAAGGCCTTCTCTTGCGAGCTGATGGATAAACTCAACCGTGGGTTCTTCTTTGGTTGCGCTGGCAATAGGGGCGCTGCCAGTAACTTGGGCATCAAGCCCAGGACCTTCATGACCAACTTGCTCATTAGAAAACTGCTTATGACTACCATCACAAAAGGGTAAGTTTGCGCTATGTTTACAGCGGCAAAGGTAAGCATCTCCATCTTCTTGCGCTGTAAAATTCTTTGGTTTGAAGTCCGTTCCGGCATGAGACCCATCGCAAAAAGGTTGGTTTTTGGAGCGGCCACAAGTACAAAAATAATATTGCTGATCTTTGCTCAAATCAACTTTGATTGGTTTGTTGTCGGCAACAATAGGTTTACTCATGTTCCATCCTTATAATTAGAGAATCCACTTTTCATAGCTTATCTATAAGGATAGAAGAAAGATGGTAATTCCCCCTAAAAATCATGTCATTCCATTCATCGAAAGTCGGTATATTTCAAGGGGTTTGTGCATTTAGAAAGAGTCTAAGTTTCACGCATAAAGTCACCGATGAAGTGGGTGCTAAGGTTGCTATTGCGCTGCTGCATATTGCCGACGCCATTGCGCAACAATAAGTCAATGATAATGTTAGGAAAGTCGGTCTGTTCGGTACCCAATTCACCAGGGAGCAAGACTTCTATCGTGAGCGTTTAACAGACAAGTTCGGTATTAAAGGATGATTCTTCCAACATCAGTGGCCAGTTTGAACTGAAGTGGCGTAGTTAATCAAAGTTAAGTAGTCTCGAGTACCTAGAACCAAAGTCCCTCCGATTGCCCTGTGACACGAACACACTTGGGTACAGGCTAGTATAAACTTAGATAGAGAGTCCTTACATGCTGTTCGACATTAGACTGCAGCTAGTACAATGTCCATAATAGCCATATATGGTCGATTAATGTTTCTATTCTTTCGGACACAGTACTCAGCCTTGAATGGGGATAGGCCCATTCAAACAGTCACTTATTTAACCTGAACTCGAAATAATGAGTCTCAGATTTATTTAACCACCAGTACTGGACATTTAGCCTTATTCGCCAACGCGTCAGCCACATTAGGATGCAGCATATGAGACAAACCGGTATGACCATGGCTAGCGATAACAATCATTCCGACCTCATTTTCCACGCTGTCTTCTAATATACGAGCAAAAATATCACCACATCTGATCACCGGTGTCACACTTAATAGGTCATCCATAGCTGGTTCAATTTCGGCTATTAATTCCGCTAATTTTTCTTCTGAATAGGCTTCTAACTTCTTTTTGAGCTCTTCGGAACTCTCAGCGACTATCCCAAAATTATGTTCACCATAATTGTGTTCACCATAAGGCGTACTCATCACATGCAGTAGCCTGATATTGACCCGATATAAATTCGCCATCTCAATGGCATAGCTAAGAGCATGGGAAGCTGTTTCTGAAAAGTCAGTAGGACATAAAATTTGACGAGTACGCATAATGAATTCTCCTTCTTATTCATTCATATTATTCGATAGCACTTAAGGCCCAGATGACTTAGTCGAATGAGCTCTGTTTATTTAACTACTAATACCGGACACTTAGCACCATTAGCGACCCCTTCGGCAACGTTTGTATGCAGAAAGTGAGAGAAACCGGTGCGGCCATGGCTGGCCATCACTATCATTCCGACATCATTAGCCTCTGCCTCTTCGAGGATCTGCTCCACTGGCAAACCACGTCTTATGACCGTTTTGATAGTGAGTTCACTCTTAAGACCTGAAAGTAGCTGTTGCATTTTTTCAGCCGCGGCATCTTCCATACTTTTAGCCAACTCTTCTGGAGTGATAGTTAAGATCTGGTAATTCTCATTAGCATATGCCTGATCCACCACATGCAGCAAGCGAAAACAGACATGATAAAAATTAGCCATTTCAATCGCATAGCGCAATGCGTGGGATGCTGTTTCTGAAAAGTCGGTTGGGCATAAAATTTGACGAGTTTTCATAATACCTCCGTTAATTTAAGCATAGCTTTCATCTTGAGTTTTACAGTAAAACTGATGCTTTTTTAACCGATTGTCGATGGCAAGCTAATAAAATATTTACTTAAGCCACTTCAAGCTGACTTAAGCCACTTTTACGCTTCATCTCCCTCCTCGAATAATCTGAACTCTCTGGCCTCAACTTATCAGCCATTTTAGACCTCACTCAGGTGGGAGCGAAGCGCCACGACTTAGCTGGGCCTTAAGTCCGCCTCTTATATTTCATCACTATCAAACCTTTACGGGATAAACACGCATATGCTTTCGACTTTTATTTATAGTTCGTCAAGTCAACTTTGTCTGCTTTTACGGTTAATTTACTGTGCAGTGTTTCACCTTATGGATGCTGTGATTATGCGAGATCAATCTCAGTAACGGTAGAATCTTGCAGGCCAAGGTGCCTAAGTGCACGATTAAAAATAGTTATCGATGGTTTTGGCTTGGCGTAGTGGTGGGCGAATTGATCTTAACTTAAATAGTGTCAATCCAGATAAGCAGAATATGAATCAGGCTCTATTCTAATACCAATTACATTAAGTAGTTGTTCATTCAGCGGGAATTCAAAGTCCTGTAGGCAAGGCGGATGATTGAAGCTAATAGTTATTCTATATCAAGAGCATCTAACATAGCATACAGGGCTTTGAAACCCGCACCTAGTGAGCTTCTCAGGACTTTCACTGTGGTGTTGCATTGTCTCAAAAGGGAATAACCATTTCTTCAACGATGCGCCTTACATTGAAGAGCCCTGAGAGAGCTCTGAATTGAACACATCTTTAATGTAACTGGTATAACTCACTTTGAGTTAAAAGTGAGTGAGTACTAAAGTCAGATAGAGATCTAAGGGAGCTTAAACGAAAAAAGCCTCATCTTTCGATGAGGCTTTCGTCTTTATGTTGGCGGAGTGGACGAGACTCGAACTCGCGACCCCCGGCGTGACAGGCCGGTATTCTAACCAACTGAACTACCACTCCTAACTCTTATAAAGACTCACTAGAAGTTAGTCTTTATTCTATTCATTATGTCACTAACAAATAGCGGGTAATTTAGCACTTGATTGGCGGAGCGGACGAGACTCGAACTCGCGACCCCCGGCGTGACAGGCCGGTATTCTAACCAACTGAACTACCGCTCCACATCAAGTGCGATGAATAATACGTAGCCAGCCAAACTCAGTCAATCAATTTTTGCATCAACCATGACTAACCAGCTAAAAAATGACCAATTTCGATATTTAACACCTTTACAGCGGCACTAATACCCCGCTTTTGGCTCATCAAAATCTTCAGGCATAGATAAATCGATTTCGTCTAGCGCTAAGGTTATTTTCTGTTGCCGTGTTTCTTTCTCCATCCTTGCTTGAGCCGCCGCGAGTGCTTTCTTTAAGTTACTGCGCTTGCGAACAAACAACAACACCAATATGCCTAAAAGAAGCAATACCGAATTAACGGTTATTAACAACAATAGCGCATTTTCCTTGGCGGTACTTTCAGCTTTTTTAGCTTGGATATCTGCTTTAGCTGCCAGCTCTTCAGCTGACGGCGGTGGCTCTGGAGGTTTAATAAAATTAAAAAACTGTTCAGGTAATGTCAGGTAGATCTCTCGCCCTGTTTTGGTCGTACTCACCGCGGTGAGCTTTATTCGATAACTACCAAAGTCATTCACTTTGCTTAGGCTATACAGGGTTTCAGTGCTATTAATATCGGAAACGGTCACTTGCAAACGCATTCCGGCAGGCCCAACGAGTTCGGCTTCGATATGAGTCTGCGCCAAAACCAGCTCATTTTCATCAACGATAATACGCAGATCCCATTGACCCGATTCTAGATTTTGTGGCGCAACGAT
The DNA here is from genome assembly GCF_023284025.1 of Shewanella abyssi. Classification (GTDB taxonomy): domain Bacteria; phylum Pseudomonadota; class Gammaproteobacteria; order Enterobacterales; family Shewanellaceae; genus Shewanella; species Shewanella abyssi. The sequence goes on from NZ_JAKIKR010000007.1 coordinate 104,164, forward strand.
GTCCACGTCAATCGGTCGAGTCGACAATCTAAAGGGTTCAGAATACTGACGTTCAAGCACGGCATTTTTAGCCGTAACTTGCAGGGTGTAGCCTCCCCAAGCCTGGGTTAAATTGAGTTTACTGGTGAAGACACCATCATCAGGCCGCTCGTCTAATGCCTCGCCATTATCCCGATAGGTACCGACAATAACGCTCCCAGCAGCAAAGTTTTCATCGCCGGGGTTATTGTCACTGATAAATTTTGCCGTCCAGTTCATCAAGAAATCTAACCCAGGAAGGCGTATCTTTTGCGCGTCACCCATCAAGCGAGCGGTGAGTTTTAAGCGCTCGCCTTGATACAATGGCTGCGGAATAGGATCCACATCGATGGATAGCGCCGAGACTTTATCAATGACAGAGCCTTCAACCACTTTACCAATCAATTGCCAAGGGCCTGGCATTGGATTTTCGATAGTGATCATATCGCCGGTTAAGCCATCCACCCATTTCACGTTTTCAGGGTGGCGGCTGACATACCACTTACTGCCATCGGGTTTGACTATGATGACAGGTGCACTACCGTATTGACGTTGAATGAGTAGCGTCACACTCTCGACCATATGATCAATTCTAAATCGATTTTTTAACTCTGATGCCTGAGATGAATGCATGACTTCGGCAACGGAAAACTGACTTATCGTTAGCCACAAGGATGCAATTGCCACACAAGATATTACACGTCTAATCATAGAATTAAGCTCTATCCCCGCCAGATACACTGTCCAGATTTAGCAACTAAATCGAGTCGTTCTTCATGTCTAGTTAGTTCATCGGCCGTTGCGCTGATCACTTTAAGTTTTGCACGGTCTTTGGCAAGTTTATTTATACCGCCCTCTTGCCCCGCCTCATCACCCGACAGGTTAAACTTGGTTTGCCCACCGGTCATGATGAGGTAAACGTCAGCTAGAATCTCAGCATCCAGCAGTGCGCCATGGAGCTCTCGGCGTGAGTTATCTATGCCATAACGTCTACAAAGTATATCAAGGTTATTTTTTTGACCTGGATGAAGATGCTTTGCAATCGCCAGTGAATCGAGGATTTGACAGATACTGGCCGTCTTTGGCCCAATAGGCTGCAACATCGAAAATTCATGATCCATAAAGCTAACATCGAAGCTTGCGTTATGTGCCACAATTTCAGCGCCATCGATGAACTCAATAAAGCTCTTGGCAATTTGATGAAACTTGGGTTTATCTGCGACAAACTCGTTGGTAATACCGTGAACTTCAATAGCCTCAGGATCGATTGGCTGCAGCGGATTGATATACTCGTGGTAATGGCGCCCCGTTAACTTGCGGTTGACGACTTCAACACAGCCAATTTCAATAATTCGGTGGCCAAGATAAATGGGACCACTGGCTTGGTTCATACCTGTGGTTTCAGTATCGAGAATAATCTGACGTTTAGCGCTTGAAATAATATTCATGTGAATTAATGCATTTCTCAGTTAAATTTTTTGGGTATACTCGCCCAGCACTTTAGCTATGGTATCAACTTGATGACTGGACTGAAACAGATCTCTATCTTTACCGACGGTTCTTGCTTAGGAAATCCTGGGCCAGGGGGCTACGGCATTGTAATGAAGTACAAAAAACAAACTAACGAACTCGCCGATGGTTTTGCGCTTACGACCAACAACCGCATGGAGATGCTCGCGCCTATTGTGGCATTAGAGGCGCTAAAAGTCCCCTGCCAAGTGACTCTAACCAGTGATAGCCAATACATGCGCCAAGGGATCACGCAGTGGATCCATGGTTGGAAACGCAACGGTTGGGTAACGTCGACCAAACAACCAGTAAAAAATGTCGATTTATGGCAACGCCTCGATAAGGTTTCGCAACTGCACCAAATCGACTGGCGCTGGGTTAAAGGCCATGCTGGCCATATCGAAAACGAACGCTGCGATGACTTAGCTCGTCAAGCTGCTGAGAAAAAGCCAACCCAAGAAGACGGTGGCTACTTAGCTCAACAAGCTTAACGGCATTTCAATAATGATTAGCTGTCGGTGTTCAAAAAGTCTTGGCAAAAAGCGATAAACGCCGAGCCAATCGCGGTAAAATTACGGCTTTTGTGATGAATTCGATAAAATTTTCGTTCAAGCAGCAGACCATCAACATTAATAACGGCAAGCTCTTTGCGGCTGATCTCTTTCTCTAAAGTCAACTCAGAGAGCACACCTAGCCCAGCCCCCTGTTTTACGGCCTGTTTAATCGCATCGGGGGTTGAGAACCTAAACTTCTCTTGTGGCTGCATATCAAGCATATTGGCCGCATTGACAAAGTAATCTCGAGTGCCTGAGCCCTCTTCTCGCATGACCCAGGGCTGACCGACGAGTTCATGGGGGCTAACGGTTTTACCCGCTAATGGATGCGCTGGATGGCAAAAAATGAGTAAACGGTCTTTGTGCCAAGCTTCAACGGCAATGCGGCTATCGAGACATTGTCCTTCAATAAAACCCATTTCACTTCTAAATTCAAGCACGGCGTTAATAACCGCTTGGCTATTATCAATGTCAACATTGACTAACGTGTTGGTATGCTGCTGGCAAAAAGCCACTGCACTTCTTGCTAATAGATAATTACCTATGGTTGAACTGGCACTCACATTGAGATCCCCACATAACTCAGTGCCAGCGGGGGAAAACGCATGCTCTATCTGATCTATCTTCTGCAGCGCATCAGTTGCAAGCGGCAGTAGCATACTGCCCTGTGAGTTTAGCCGCAGTCGATTACCGATCCGTTCAAATAATCGAGTATCCAGTTGTTTCTCTAGCTCTGATAGTGCCATTGACGCAGCGGGAGAAGATAAGTTCACCATCTCTGCCGCTTTCGCCACTTGCCCACTGCGGGCAACAGCTTCAAAGATAGCGAGTTGTTTCAAGGTAATACGCATGAATAGTCTTAACCATTTATTTAGAAGATTGAGAAGTATGACCCGTTCGACCCGCACTCGGCGCAGTCGACCAGTTAGGTTGTTTAACTTTTCGCTTTGCTCTGATTGGCGTGAGCGGTGTTTCGAGCTTTCGTGCCACCAACACATAGAGACTGCCTGTACTCGGCAACCATGATTCTAAGGCATGAGACCAAATACTGTCGCTTTTAACCTCTTTTAGCAGGTGATGATGTAACAATCGCTCATCAGCAACGACTTGGTAACCGAGCAGTCCAAGCCAATCTTTAACACGAGATGGCATAAAGAAGCGGCCATTCCAGGGGATCTCTTGTTGATGCTTAGGCAACATTTTCCCCAAGAACATCGGGCTTAATGGGTTAAATCCAACGATAATCAGATAGCCACCCGAAATTAACACCCGGTCGACTTCGCGCAGCAACTTATATGGATCATCTTCAAATTCAAGCAGAAAATTCATCACCACGGCATCGACACAAGCATTTTGAATTGGCAGCTGGCTATAGTCAGCCACAATATCGGCTTGCGGTTCATCAAAAAGGGAGTATTGGCAACTGATCCCAAGCCCTGTTTTATCTATTTTGGCACTTAGCGGCCCAAGGCTGAGCATGTAATAACCAAACACCCGCGGCCACCATGAAAACAGGGCTTCTTCTATACTTTCACGTATAACGGGACCGTTTGGTAATTCTGACCAATGATAAGGTTTTAGCGGAATACCTGTATGAGTCAAAGCAATCTCCTGATCGGCTGAAGCTATACTTTAATGACGAAAGCGCTATACAAGCAATAGCTTTGATAAGTAAACTTGTTTTAGCGCCCAAATTATTAGGATTTTCTATGTTAACAGTCACTCCACTACCCGCCTTTGATGATAACTACATTTGGGCTTTGCAAGTTGCTCATACTCCCGGCGCCTATGTTGTTGATCCTGGTGATGCTAATGTCGTTATCCATTTTCTTGATAAAGCGCAGATCCCGTTACTGGGTATATTGATAACACATCACCATCATGACCATACTGGTGGCATAGCGAAACTACTGAGTCATTATGGCAGTAATACCCCGGTTTATGGCCCGACGATGGAAAATATTGCCGGGGTTAATATGCCTGTTAGTGCGAGCAATAAACTAAAACTTCAAAATATTGGGCTCACCGCTGAAGTCATCGAGGTTCCAGGGCACACACTAGGTCACATTGCTTATCTGATAGAAGATGTTCTATTTTGCGGTGATACCCTATTTAGTGCTGGTTGCGGCCGTTTGTTCGAAGGCACGCCTAAGCAAATGTTAGCCTCGCTAATGCAGCTAAGTCACTTGCCCGATAGCACCCGAGTGTGTTGCACCCATGAGTACACCCTCGCGAATCTCGCCTTTGCTAATGTCGTCGACCCCGACAACAAACAACTGGCGACGTACACTGAGCACGCCCAGCAGCTGCGAGCCGCAAACACCCCGACGCTACCGTCGTCTATCGCCCTCGAGAAAGCCATAAACCCCTTTTTACGCAGTCATACCGCAGCAATACACACATCTTTAGCTGAGCAATTCCAACAACCTATAAATGATAGCGTGCATAGCTTTGCACTTCTGCGCCAATGGAAAGACAATTTCTAAAAAATACTTTACAATAGCCCGCTAATCCAGCGCCACTAAGCCAGATAAAATCTGGCTTTTTTTGGCCTAAATAAAGGACACACATTTTACATGCGCGTACCCATTTTATTTGTCGCGGGGGGGATTGCCCTGCTGACTGGTTGCCAAACATTAAGTAACCAACCGACTTCAGAAGGAACTCCTGCAGCACCTATCGCGGCAGGAAAAGTCGTCGTAGAATCCGCTCAACCGGAAGTTGTTGAAGTGGTCGAAGTCACTGATATTTGGCAACGGATCCGTCTCAATATGCAGATGGACATTCCCGATGAAAAATTAGTCAGACAATACCGCGATTGGTATATCAAGCATCCACAACACTTAAAGCGTGTTTCAGAACGTGCAACACCCTTCATGTTCTTGATTGTGGAAGAGTTGGAAAAACGTAACTTACCTATCGAATTGGCTCTTTTGCCTATCGTCGAAAGCGCATTTGATCCATTTGCATACTCTCACGGTGCAGCCTCTGGCTTATGGCAGTTCACTTCACCGATGGCACGCCACTTTGGCTTGCAGATGAACTGGTGGTATGACGGTCGCCGTGATGTGCCCGCAGCGACCATTGCCGCGCTCGATATGCTTGAATATCTATATGATAAGACAGGTAACAACTGGTTATATGCAATTGCTGCCTATAATACCGGTGAAGGCCGAGTGATCAACGCTGCCAAGCGCAACAAGAAAAAGGGCATACCGACTGATTTCTGGCATTTGAACTTACCACGTGAAACAGAACGTTATGTGCCGCAGTTATTGGCCCTGGCTGATGTGATTAAGAATGCCGACGAGTATGGCATTGTGTTAACGCCAATCAGTAATAAGCCTCAGATTGAAATCATTGAAATTGGTAGTCAAATTGATCTCGCTCTAGCAGCCGAACTCGCTGATATGACGACATCGGCATTACATAAACTCAACCCTGGATTTAACCGCTGGGCAACAGCGCCTGCAGGCCCACATAACTTAGTGTTACCCGTAGAAAAAGCAGCGGCGTTTAAAGTCGCCCTAAACAATACCCAAACGAGCGATAGATTAAATTGGGAACGTTATAAGATAAAATCCGGTGACAGCTTAGGCGTTATCGCCAAACGCTATCGCACCACAGTGTCGGCGTTAAAGTCAGTCAACGATATTAATGGCAACACGATTGTCATAGGTAAGTTTCTATTAATTCCTGTCGCGGCCAAAAACCTCGATGAATATTTGCTGTCGGCCGAACAACGTAAGAACCGTAAGCAAAATAAAACACGTGGCCAGCAGAAGCTAACATACAAGGTGCGATCAGGTGATTCACTTTGGAAAATAGCCAAGCAACATAAAATTAAAACATCACAACTCGCCAGCTGGAATAGCATGGCGCCCAAAGACCCTCTTCAAATAGGCCAAAAACTGGTTATTTGGACTGGAGATAGCACTGTTAGCAAGCAAAGCTTAACTGAAGTCATGCGTACTATTAGTTATAAGGTCCGTAGTGGTGATTCTTTAGCGAGAATTGCCAGTAAGTTTAACGTTAAAGTAAGCGATCTTGTGCGTTGGAACTCACTTGAAAAAAGTAAGTATATTCAGCCAGGCCAGACACTTAAGTTATACGTTGATATGACTAAAGTAAGAGCGTAATACGCTCGGTTAGCGCTAAACGTAAGCTGAGCTCGAAAAACAAAAATGCCGATAAGGTTAACTTATCGGCATTTTTATATGTTTGATTAATTCGGCCAGCTTACTCTACATCTTTCATTGGCCAAATAACGATGTGATCTTCCATATAGCGAATTTTAGTTTCACAAGTCACTTTACCCGCAACCGAGATCCCCGCTTCGATCATCGCCTCTTTTGAGCCTGTTGTTAACGGATGCCAAGTCGGCAAGCCACGCCCTTCATTTAGGCGTCGATAAGTACAACTATCAGGTAACCACGTTAGCATCGCTAAATTATCGATAGTGACTTTGGTACACGATGGTACAAAACTAAAGCGTTGTTGGTAATTCTGGCAATGACCCTGTTTGGCATCTAATAACTTACAGCCTGCGTTGGTATAGTAGAGTTCCTCAGTGTCATCATCTATCAACTTATTGAGGCAACATTTACCACAGCCATCACACAATGACTCCCACTCGGTGGTGTTCATCTCTGCTAGTGTTTTTTCATTCCAAAATGCCATGCTAAGATCGTTAACTCTATTTTGCTCAAAGAGACGCTATTGTACACCAGCAGCGTGTTCTGTTGCACTAGAGTTCAAGTCATAAGAGCCAAGTTTAATCGGTGTTTTAGGCATCAACGGTGCCGAGTAATATAAAAATAGCGGCTAAAAAGCCGCTATTAATGGTGTTGCAGTTAACTGTTCGGTGGATACTTAATTCTTTCCGAAAGGTAAGCCACTGAAATGGCGAAGTAGTTCGACTTATTCCAACGCAGCAATCCGCGATAGTTATCGTATACCAGGTACTTTCGCCCTTTTGCACCATCAGGCATGACCATCGAGATCATCATGTCATCTCGATTGGGTAGGTCGCTGCCATTAAATCGTCTAACCCCAAGCGCTTGCCATTGTGAGAATGTTTTCTTAATGGTTAAATCAGCAAGGGCTATGTCAAATGTAGCAGGAACCTTAACTTGTCGGCCCCAAGTTTCAGACGCTTTCCAACCGGCTTGCTGTAAATAATACGCAGCAGATGCAAAAGCGTCGCTGGTATTACTCCAAATATCCTTTTTACCATCACCGTCGCCGTCTTGGGCATAAGCTAAAAAGGAGGTGGGCATAAACTGGGTTTGTCCCATGGCTCCCGCCCAAGAGCCTTTCATCTCCTCAAAGGAAAATTGCTCTTGCTCCGCTATTTTGAGCGCAGCAAAAAATTCCTTTTTGAAAAAAGCTTCTCGACGGCCCTCATAAGCTAATGAAGCCGTTACCGATAACACTGGATAATTACCCGTTAACTTACCGAAATTTGACTCTACACCCCATAAAGCCACAATAAAACGCGGTTGCACACCGTATAACTTACCAATGCGCTCTAATTCTACTTGGTGAGTTTTAAACAAATTACGGGCTTTTTCGACTTTCCAGTCAGGAACCACTCGTGGAAGATAGCTCTCTAACGTTAACTTTGTTTCTGGTTGCGCTTTGTCAGAAGCAACTGCCTTCTTGAACATTTTAATCTTAGGAAACACATCATCAATGATCTGCCTGTTGACCCCTTGTTCTTGAGCCTCGAGTTTTAGCTCAGCAACATAATCGCTAAAACTCCCTTTAGTTGTTGCATTAGCATCGCTTGCTACCACAGTAAAAGAGAGCATCAACCCACATGTTAATGTAAAATTCTGTTTACTAAATAGCATAGATATTCCCTTTTCCCTGACAAAATGCTGTTAATCAGGGTTAAAACCAATGTCTTTCTTATGTTGTTCTAATAAATTAACCACAGGCGGCGGTAACTGTAAATAGAATCCTTTCTCTTTTAATTCCGCTTGTACTTTTTTGATATCGGCAAAACCTAAATGGTCACGCTTATCAAACGGTAGTATCATCACCAATTTAGGTTCGCCAAACATTTCCATTAAGGCGCTTGGAACTCGTTCAAATTCATTGCGTTTCTCAACAAAAAGATAGCTATCCGCTTTTCTTAAACTTTTATACACAGCACAGATCATATACGACTCAATTTCCAGACTATTCAACTTGCCAGCTTATGCCACACACTATAACATGGACTGTTAGCAATATAATGGATATCAGCATTACGCTGAATTTTTCTAGAGAGTTATACAGGAATGCAAACACCCAGCCTCGAATTAAAAGGCTCCTCTTTTACTCTCTCTGTTCTGCATATTAATAGTCAGGATATGGCAGTTATAACGGCGGAGTTAGACAGTAAACTTGCTATAGCACCTCAATTTTTTCTTGGTGCGCCTTTAGTGGTCAATTTGAGTACCATTAAAGCAAGTAATTTTGATCTATTAGGCTTGAAAGATATTTTGACTAGCCGCCAACTTATTATTGTTGGGATCACTAGCGCATTACCTGAAATAAATGCAATGGCAAAATCAATCGGTTTAGCCATCATTAAATCAGGCAAAGCCGCTTCAAACCAACCTCAGATGCCAAAGACCACCAAAATCGTCAAACAAAACATTCGTTCAGGTCAGCAGATCTATGCAAAAAACGGTGACTTGATTGTAATCGGTGCTGTGGGCAATGGTGCTGAAGTGATTGCTGATGGCAGTATCCATATCTATGGCACTTTGCGTGGCAAAGCAATGGCTGGCGCAGCTGGTGATAAAAATGCCGTGATAATGGCACAAAAAATTGAAGCTGAACTGGTATCGATTGCAGGTCAATACTGGTTAACAGAAAATCTTCAGCAAAACGGAGCCGCTCCGAGCGGTTGTATTCGCCTAGAAGGCGAATCGCTTACGGTTGAATCATTGCCTCTGTAGAGCGCAAATAATAAGGAATACTAAATGGCGCAAATTATTGTTGTCACATCAGGAAAAGGCGGTGTGGGGAAAACAACCACCAGCGCAGCAATTGCCACCGGCCTTGCATTAAAAGGTCATAAGACCGTAGTGATCGATTTTGATATCGGTCTGCGTAATCTAGATTTGATTATGGGTTGTGAACGACGTGTCGTTTATGACTTTGTTAATGTCATAAACGGTGAAGCAAATTTAAACCAAGCACTGATTAAAGATAAGCGTTGCCCTAAGCTATTTGTATTGCCAGCATCTCAGACACGCGATAAAGATGCGTTAACCAAAGAAGGCGTTGGCACTGTACTCAATAATTTGGCAAAAGATTTCGAGTATATTATTTGTGATTCACCAGCGGGTATTGAAACCGGCGCGATGATGGCGCTGTATTTCGCCGATGTGGCCATTGTAACAACGAACCCAGAAGTGAGTTCGGTTCGAGACTCCGACCGCATTTTGGGTATGTTACAAAGTAAATCTAAGCGTGCAGAGGAGGGACTTGAGCCTGTTATAGAGTACCTTTTACTGACCCGATACTGCCCAGCTCGTGTAACCACAGGCGAAATGCTGAGCGTTGAGGATGTCGAAGAGATCCTCGCGATTCCATTATTAGGTGTCATTCCAGAATCACAAGCGGTATTAAAAGCATCAAACTCTGGTGTACCTGTTATTATTGATACAGAGAGTGATGCGGGTATGGCTTATAGTGATGCTGTCGATCGATTGCTTGGTGAAGAACTGCCTTTCCGATTTATTATGGAAGAGAAGAAGGGTTTCTTAAAACGAATTTTTGGTAGCTAATTATGTCATTACTTGATTATTTTAAAACGAAGAAGAACACGAGTACTGCTGCAACCGCCAAAGAACGTTTGCAGATCATTGTTGCTCACCAGCGCGGTGAGCGAGATGCACCTGATTACTTCCCGCAAATGAAGCAGGAGATCATCGACGTTATTCGCAAATACGTTAAAGTCGGTGCCGATCAGGTATCGGTGCAACTTGATCAAAATGATGACAATCTATCGGTACTCGAGCTCAATGTCACCTTGCCAGATCAAGGGTAACGAGTAGAAAACACGTTGAGTATGGCTTGAGTCTGAGTCATCTTCTGGTGTTTTTATCGTTGCGTTGCGTTACGTCATTGGTAAAATCACTTAACGCCCATAAAAAAAGCCCGTGATATACGGGCTTTTTTGTGCCTAACTTATACAGCTAAAGCGCAGTAATAGAACGATTAGCCACAAGGCAACATTCTACAAAGCAAGCGCGTTGAGTGCGTCGCTAACAACGGTTTTACGCCAGCTGTTTAACACGAGAGGCAAGTCACCTTTCTTACCATCCCATACCCATTGCAAATATTCATGGATCAATTTTTTTGATCCAAGTTGCTCAATAGGAACATCCTGTGCCTCAGCTTGTTCCGCTATGCACTGTTTAATACTCTTAAAGGCCGTTTTGTAACCGGTTTTAAGCGCTAATACATCTAATGCCTTAGGAAGATCATCAAAGTTAACGTTTTCGATTATCTTGATGATCTCTTTACCGTGAATACGTTTTTCTTGTTCTGTCACTTCCATTATTTTATACAGTTCATTAGACGATTTTGGCATCTTTTTCGCTAACGCTATCAATGCATGATCTTTAACCACAAAGCCCAAGGCGAGATCTTTTGCTATCGCTCGCTTTAGCCGCCAATTTGCTAACGCTTTCAATACGGCTAACTGTCGAGGCAGCAACTGAAATGCATTTTTAACTTTAAGATAAGCCACTTCTGGATCGGGAGTATCGAGTCGACCTAACGTCATGCGCTCGCCGTCTTCATAGACCCAATCTAATCGCCCTTGTGACTCTAGCTTCTCGACTAACTGGGGGTAGAGTTCGTACAAATAATAAACATCATTTGCGGCGTAGTTCAATTGTGCTTCGCTCAAAGGACGTTTCAACCAATCGGTGCGAGACTCGCCTTTATCCAGTTTGATATCAAGGGTATGTTCTACCAATTTGGCATAGCCCATACCATAACCCATACCACAAAGACCTGCGGCAATTTGACTATCAAATAATCGATTAGGTTGGCAGTCACCGTTTTTAGCAAAGACCTCTAGATCTTCACTGCAAGAGTGCAACAGCTTGATAATGTTGTCATCGGTTAATAAGCTCCAGAACAGACTGAGATTACTAACAGCAAGTGGGTCAATGAGTGCTAACGTTTTCCCATCATAAGCTTGAATAAGCCCTAGACGAGCGTAATAAGTGCGAGTTCTTACAAACTCAGTGTCTATTACAAGTAACTTGGTTTCACGGTATTGCGCTACGAGCGCCGCTAAACTGGCATCATCGTCAATATATTGAAACGCTAACAAAGTCTTCTCCAAAAATCCTGAAATAAGCTGAACTCGGCCTAATAATGCAAAAGCCGGCATACGCCGGCTTCTGTCTATAAAAAGTGGCGATTACCACTAATCATCAAGAGTGCTAATCATGCTTAGCTTCATCTCTCAATTCACGACGTAGGATCTTCCCTACATTCGTTTTGGGTAATTCGTCTCTAAATTCTACCAGCTTAGGAATTTTATATCCCGTCAAATGTTCGCGGCAGTGCTTGATAATGCCCTCTTTGGTTAAAGATTTATCGTTTGTAACCACAAATACTTTCACCAGCTCACCGGAAACCTCGTGGGGTACTCCAACAGCGGCAACTTCAATGACTTTAGGATGCAGCGCAATAACCTCTTCAACTTCATTGGGGAATACATTAAAGCCAGAAACCAAAATCATGTCTTTTTTACGATCGACAATAAAGAAAAAGCCTTTCTCGTCCATATAACCAATATCGCCAGTGGCTAAGTAGCCCTGTGCATCAATGACATTCGCCGTTTCTTCTGGACGTTGCCAATAAGCCACCATCACCTGCGGACCTTTGGCAAAGAGTTCACCGGTTTCACCTTGGGCTAACACTTTACCATCATCATCTCTGATTTGAATGTCGGTGTTAGCGACAGGGAAGCCAATAGAACCGTTGTAACCGTCTAAGTTGTATGGGCAACATGTCACCAGTGGTGAAGCTTCTGTTAAGCCATAACCTTCCAGTAAACGTGTCTTGGTGATCCCTTGCCACTTGTCTGCAACTGCACGCTGAACTGCCATGCCGCCGCCAATAGACAGTTTTAAATCTGAGAAGTCGAGCTTGGTAAACTCTTCAGAGTTAACCAATGCATTAAACAGTGTGTTGACGCCAGTTAACGCAGTAAAAGGATGCTTTTCGAGCTCGCTAATAAAGGCAGGCAGATCTCTTGGGTTAGTGATCAGCAGGTTATTGGCGCCTTTATGCAAGAACAGTAGACAGTTCACCGTTAATGCGAAGATATGATAAAGCGGCAGCGCTGTAACAACGAACTCTTTACCATTGATCAGCAATGAGCCATAGGAAGCATCCGCTTGTAGCAAATTGCTCACCACGTTACCGTGGCTCAACATTGCACCTTTAGAGACACCAGTAGTTCCACCCGTATATTGTAAAAACGCTAAATCGTCTTTTTTCACCACGGGTTTTACATATTGCAAACGACGACCCTTCGATAACGCTTTGCGCATCGAAATTGCGTGTGGTAGATGGTATTTAGGCACCATCTTTTTAATGTACTTAACCACAAAATTGACCACGGTACGTTTAGGCGCGCTGAGTAAGTCGCCTAACCCGGTTAGTATGACACTTTCAACAGATGTTTCTGCAACCACTTTATCTAGGGTGTGGGCAAAATTTGATACCACCACAATCGCTTTAGCGCCAGAATCTGTCAGCTGATGTTTCAACTCCCTAGGGGTATAGAGTGGATTGACGTTAACGACCACCATACCTGCGCGTAATATGCCAAACAGAGCGATTGGATATTGCAGTAAGTTAGGCATCATAATGGCAACACGGTCGCCCTTACTCAGCTTTAACTCATTTTGCAGATAAGCCGCAAATGCTCGACTACGCTCTTCCAGTTTACGATACGTCAAGGTCGCGCCCATATTGACAAAGGCGGGCTGATCTGCATATTTAGAAACGGATGTTTCAAATAGATCCACTAAAGAAGCATACTGCTCCACGTCTATTTCGGAAGGCACATCGTCTGGTAGATTATTAATCCAAAGTTGGTCCACAAAAATCTCCTAATATTTCCACCTAGGGAAACAATACCTCAACGGTCGTTTGCAGCTTGCCAATAAACAAGCTAAACACTGTCAAATCTTTATATTTATAAGAAACGCCAATAAATCATACGAGCGTTTAAATTTTGATTATCATCACATAAATGAAACAAAAAACCTAGTCTCTTTTTCTGCCATTAGTTGTCAAGAAATGATCAATGGCTAAAGACACCTCTTTCGCATTCCCCATATGAAGATGATGATCTCCCTCAAGTTCCCTGACTTCAAGCTGCTTAAACCAACGTCTAGCGGTTGGAATTGCACTCTTAAGTTGAGAGAAGCCCTGTTGGCCGAAAACAAGTAATGTCTCGACTTCATGTGCTTGCATTAATGCGTCAACTTGGGAATAAGCCAGTCTTAATGGGGAATCTAACTTTAAGCGGGGATCACTGCGCCAGCATACTCCAGAATCAATTTTTTTCATATTACGTTGAGTGATAATTTCGCACCATGCCACATCTAAAGCAGTAAGTTTATGACGTGCATTGACAGCGACAGAAATATCCCGATAGACACTGGGAGTGGTCAACTTAGATTGTAGGTAACGCCGATGTGCAGCAAAGCTATTATTGAGTCGCTGCTTTGCCTTACTCTCTTTCTCATACAGCGGCGACAAAGCTTCAATAAGGATTAACTGACCCACCTTTTTAGGAAATGCTGCGGTATAAGCTGACGCGATAATACCCCCTAAGGAGTGTCCTAGAATGGCTATCGGTTGTTGATGCAGAGGAAGCGCATCGAGCAGAGCATCTAAATCGTAGAGATAATCAATCCAATGTAACGGATAGTGACCTGGACGGTGCTCAGATAATCCATGTCCAGGCCAATCGATTGCCATTATTTGGTAGTTAGCTAAATAACGGCTTAAAGGTAAAAAACTATTGGCATTGTCTAACCAACCATGCAACGCCAATATTAATGGCTTGTCTTGCGAGCCCCATAATTTGGCTGATAACCTAATATGAGGTAATTGAATGCTTATTTCATTTTCTTGCTCGCAAAACAGATCCATATTATACCAATTACTTTTTAGTGAACTTGAGCGTCATCCTATCGCTTTCACCAATGGCGAGATACTTTTCTTTATCTTGATCATCAAGTGCTAAGCGTGGTGGTAAGGTCCAAACACCTTTTGGATAATCCTTGGTATCTTTAGGGTTAGCATTAATTTCAGAGCTTTCAACAAATGTAAAACCAGTTTTTTCAGCCAGCTTTATCATTTCAGCTTGATCCATATAACCCGTTTTTGCATCCATACCTGGGATAGCTCTGTGCTCCACGATACCAAAGGTACCACCGGACTTAAGCACTTTATAAGCGGAGTCGAAAACAGGCTCTAAATAACCTTTCATTGCCCAGTTATGTAAATTTCTAAAGGTCAGTACCACATCGGCACTATTGTCATCTCCCAATGCATAGAAGCTTGGAGGATCGAAGGTAACCGTTGACGCGTTACCGAGTTTGGCTTGATTATCTTTTAGCCATTGCTCAAACTTTTTCCCCGTTTTAGCTCGATATCCATTACGTTGTTTTTCATCTTTTGGATTAGCGTTAAAATTACCACCGATGTAATGCCCTTTCTCAGCAAGGTAAGGCGCTATAATTTCAGCATACCAACCGCCTCCAGGCCATAATTCAATAACGGTATCAGTAGGCTCAACACCGAAAAATGCGATCGTTGCTTGTGGATGTCTATAACTGTCTCTGGCGGTGTTTTTAGTTTGGCGGAAATCACTACTAACAGCGGAATCCAGTGCTGAATTTTCATGAACATGAGCAGAAACTGTAGGGCTAACAATTGATAGGCCAAACGCACCTGTAACAATAAGACTTGCGGCTAGGGTGTTAATTTTCATTCGATATCTCCGTATATAGACGCATCAACCTATCAGCCAATAGGTTAAAATCCAAGCCTATGAAACAGAGATTTACACTTTGTTATATTATTTTGCTTTAAGTTTATCCGCTTGTCTGTCAACTCGACGCCAGCAAAGAAATAACATAAAGGCACTGGTTGCTAGCCAAACAAGCACCCAGAACCACGCAGGGATCCAGCTTTGCCCCGCTAACATGTTCGCATCTCCCTGCCCCTGTAGGCCAAATAAAACGGTAGGACTAGCGAGTGCATTTAATATCACCATCAATCCCATAATACGTAAACTGGTGGCTAAGTATCGATTAAGATTTAGTTTTAATGGCATTAAAAATAGCAATGCTAGTGACACTAAAATAGATATTGTCAGTAGATCTCTAGCCCAAAGCAGTGTCGTTAAGATGACGACAGCACCTAACAAACCAAAACTAAAACGGATCCCTTTAGGCCAGGTTGCAAAAGTAAAAATCAAATAACCCCATAACGCAGCGCCAAAATAGCCAGAAAAACCAATCGCTAAAGGCCAGCCACCTTGGCTAAAACATAAACCTGCGCCATTAGGAAACAGCTGTATATGGCTAACGCTTCCACCCGTAAAGAGTGTCGCCAAGCCATGGGACAATTCATGAAAATAACTTTCTAGCCATTTAAACGGCACACTGATGAAAGGCAGTTTTGTCACTAAGAATGCAATCAATAGCTCAATAAAAAAACGGCCACGACTCGGAGTGCCAGAAGAGGATGGAGCAAGAGACTGACCTGAATGAATGGAAGAGCTGCTTGTTGGCCAAATATTAGGCATAGGTGTCTATACCTACCATTTGCTGGATCTCTTCACGTCTTGCTGCATGTTGATTGGTGAGATACTCAGCCACTGCGCCGCGGTGACCTCGAGTGTCATTTTCATACTCTATATGCGCCCCAAGGCGTGATGTTAGCGCTGCGGCATCTTCGTTATAATCATTAAACAGATAGGACTGCTGCGCTTGGATCGGCAGCACTGGATCTGCTGCATCTACAGTTACAGCAGCAGCCTGATTTGTCCCTATCGACTTATTAACTTCAACTTTTGAAGGTATAAGTTGATTTGAATTAATTTGCATCAAATCGTCCTTAATCTATAAAAAATGCAGCGAACTTTTCACCCAAGCTTACCCAAGCTACTATTTCCCTGGGAGTTTTTTCCACGTTACCGTGTCACGCAGGTAAACGGGTTTGAGCTCATCTACACTGGTGCTCAACCCTAAAGCATGTCCTTTTCGCGCCAAAACAGCCATAAACTTTGCATCTGGATATTTAGCAAGCTCGCATACTGTAAGCCCTCCCGCCAATGCAAGTAACTGTGGGTAGGCATCAAAACCTGTACCACATGCAGTAATCATGTCTGCTTCATTCAAGCTTAGCACTATCGCTTCTGGTGCGCTGACAACCTCTTCATTGACTAAAGTGGCTAGGCCATCAACGCTGATATATTGTCCCCAATACACCTCTCCCATACGTGCATCAATGGCGGCTAAGACTTGCTTGGCACCATTTCCAATGGCAGCTTGTGCCATTGTTGCCAGCGTAGAAATACCGATAACAGGCAACGACTGACCCAAAGCTAATCCTTGGGTGATACTGGTACATATCCGAATACCGGTAAAGCTGCCTGGACCTCTGCCGTAGGCAATTAAGTCAACCTCGGTAAGTTTTATCTCTGCTTTTGATAGCACAGACTTCACCATGGGTAATAACCTTTGGCTGTGTTCCCGTGGTGCATCAGCTTGCTCACTGAAGAGGTTATTATTGTGCGTTAGCGCAGCAGAGCATGACTCTGTACATGTATCAAGCGCGAGTATACTCAGCGGAGTTACTTCGATGGACTGTTCTGTCATTTATTACTTACCAAACTCAATAATCGGCCTAAACACGTAAAATGTGTACCTAGGTGTTGCAGGAGAAACTCGCTATCACTCACACAGTAATCAGTACTGGCTCACAGTGCATAGCTTAGTTCACTATAAAAGAGCAAGGATTATACCTAATCCGTCCCGCCCCTTTAAGTAGAAGTGAAAAATAGTTTTACCAATGGGACTTTTTTGCCCTAAAAATTACCAATGAACCCCATTAACAGCGCAATAATTCTCCACCGTTGACGAAAACTAACGAGCGAGTTCTATAAATGCTGCGGTGTACATCTTAAGATTCAGCATAAATTGGTCATAAGTAATAAATTCATTCTCAGTATGACCGGTATATTCGACACCTGGCATGGCGGGTCCAAAACTTAAGGCATTAGGGAATAGCTTACTATTAGTTGAACCTCCGATAGCGACAGGTTGAGGATTTTTCACACCGGTAAAGTGGGCGTAAACATCAAGTAAAGTATCAAGATGTGGCGTATCCTTCATCACCATTGGCTTTCCCCAATAAGTCTCTAAAGCCATTAACTTAATTTGATGTTTTGCTTGCCATTGTTGCAGTGCTTCAGCTGCTTGGCTATCAAGCAGTTCAGGTGTCTTCCCCACGGGTCGGCGTAGGTTAATCATCACATGCGTGCCCTCTGTCCCGGCTTTGACTATTGTTGGCGCTAAACTCATAGGTCCCATAAAGTCATCCGAATAAGCGATATCGCCAAACTGCTCCGCATAAATACCCATGCCCACCATTTCGTGGATAAATGCCTGAGTTAATGAAGCGGTTGTCTTGGGCCACTGATGACTAGCAAGCAACTGCGCTAGATGCGTTACTGCGTTAACGCCATCTTCAGGAGTTGAAGAATGTGCCGCTTTACCATCGGCGCGAATAAGTAAACTACTGCCTTTTTGTTCAAAGCGATAATGCATCCCCTGCTGCTTTTTTGCCTGCTGTTTTAACTGGTGAATCAGCTCTTCATCTGCATAACTAATTTCGGCTTGGGCTTGCTGTGGTACCTGACTAGCAAAATAACCACCGGAGAACTGGTTAAGTGTCGGTCGTTTCCCATTAACATTTTTGTCTGTAACAGTTGGGATAATAAATTCGATTTTACTCCAACCTTTCTCCGCGGTGACAACGGGATATTCGGCATCGATGGTAATGTTGATATCTGCTGGAGTAAAAGTGGTTAAAAACGTTTTAAGCGGAGTCCAGTCTGATTCTTCAGCCAAATAAACCATCAGTTCGATACGTTTATTGAGTCTTATACTATTGTCTTTTATCGACTTCATGGCGTACATCGCGGTCACAATAGGACCTTTATCATCTTCTGTACCACGGCCAATAAGTTTACCAGGCTGTGAGGTCATATCCAGTTGATACGGGCTTTGATGCCATAAAGCAGGATTAGCAGGCTGCACATCACCATGGGTAATGACCCCCAGCTTATCTTGTTGCTGGCCCAATCCAATTAAAATTACGTAGCCGTGATCACTATAATCTAAACCCAGTTGCTGACTTAGGCTTTTAAGCTCACTTTTAAAGCCAATAAATTCTGCATTGGTATTTGGCGTTGTGCCATCAACTGCAACAGTATTGAATCGAACCAAGTTTTCAAGACTGCTAACCATCTCGTCTGCATAATGCTCAACAGCATAGTTGGCAACCTTGTCTGATTCTGGCTCAACGGCATCGATAGGAAGAGAAAGTAAGGCTATAAAGAGCAGCGGTAAACGTTTCATGGTCATCCATTTTATTATTATATTTAAAAAAACGGCCTCAGTTTGCCATAACTTTTGCCCCCGAAGTGATAAAAAATAGCCATTTAAAATATTTGTTACAAACAATACGGTTTTTTAATAGATTTAACATATCAAACCGTGATATTTAATGACGTTAACGTCAATGCAAAGATATTGATGAAAATTAAAACAAGTAAAATCGGGGATTTAAAATATGAAGGGATCTACCCTTAAACCATTGGTTGTAGCCATTGCAATCACACTTTCTCTTGGCGCATGCAGCAGCGCGAATAATACCACTGACAGCCAAACAGCAGCTAATGTTGTTGCCCAGCAAGTTATTGAAAGCAATGCCAGCAATCCATTTTTTGTGCCCTATGACACCTATTTTGGTATTCCAGATTTTTCTAAAATCAAAGCAGAACATTATTTACCTGCATTTAAAGCGGGTATTGCACAGCATCAAGCTGAAATACAGGCGATTATTGATAACCCAGATGCGCCAACTTTTGCAAACACTATCGAAGCGATGGAGTTTTCTGGTGAGCTAACAACTAAAGTCGCCAGTGTTTTTTATAACTTAACCGGTGCCGACACCAATGAGCAGCTGCAAGCTATCTCTAAAGAAGTGTCTCCAATGTTATCTGCCGCAGGCGATGATGTATTACTTAACGACGCACTGTTCCAAAAAGTAAAAGCCGTTTATGATCAACGCGACGCACTAACGTTAAACGTGGCTCAAGCAAAACTATTAGCCGATACTTACAAGTCATTCACTCGTGGCGGTGCTAACTTAAATGATGCTGACAAAACAAAGCTGCGTGCTCTAAATGATCAAATAGGAAAATTAAGCCTAGAGTTTGGCGACAACCTACTTGCTGAAACTAATGCTTTTGAATTGGTTATCGACAGTAAAGCGGAACTTTCAGGTCTGCCTGATGATGTCATCAGTGTTGCCGCTCAAACTGCGACTAAGCGTGGTCATGAAGGTAAATGGGTATTTACCACTTCACGCCCCTCTATCACGCCTTTTTTAACCTATGCAGATAGCCGCGAACTTCGCGAAAAGATCTATAAGGGTTATGTTGAGCGCGGCAATAACAATAACGAGCACGACAACAAAAAGATCCTCGCGAAATTGGCTGCATTGCGCGCCGAGCGCGCTCAATTAATGGGTTATAAAACCCACGCTCACTTTGTACTAGAAGAGCGCACAGCCCAGACGCCCGAGAATGTTTATGGCTTACTCAATAAAGTGTGGCCGGCAGCCCTTAGCCAGGCAGAAGCTGAAGTTGCTGATATGCAGCAGTTGATCGATTCTGAAGGCGGTAATTTTAAGCTAGCAGGTTGGGACTGGTGGTATTATTCAGATAAAATTCGTGTGGCTAAATATAGCTTCAACGAACAGCAAACTCGCCCATACTTCTCTCTAGAAAATACCCTTAAAGGCGTATTCTATACCGCTAACCGCTTATACGGCATTACCGTTAAAGAACGTACCGATCTGCCAAAGTACAACGACGAAGTCCGCACTTGGGAAGTGTATGACAAAGATGGCGAAATCATGGCTATTTTCATGGGCGACTATTATGTCCGTGATAGCAAACGTGGTGGCGCTTGGATGAACTCTTATCGCCAACAGTACAACATGAATGGCGTTGACTCTAAACCTATCATCGTTAACGTACTTAACTATCCACGCCCTGTTGGTGATGCTCCGGCATTACTGACATTTGATGAAGCCAGCACCTTATTCCACGAATTTGGTCATGCATTACATGGCATGTTGTCAGATGTAGAATATCGCTCACAAGCGGGGACTTCAGTACCGCGCGACTATGTTGAATTTCCTTCTCAAGTGATGGAAAACTGGATGACACAACCTGAAGTGCTGGCGCAGTTTGCCAAGCATTACCAAACAGGTGAAGTGATCCCACAGGAGCTTGTTAAGAAAATTCAAGCTGCAAGCAAGTTCAACCAAGGCTTTGCCACCGTTGAATATATGGCGGCGACAAAACTTGATCTCGATTGGCATACAGTGACTGACTTTATGCCTAAAGATGCGGCTAAGTTCGAAGCTGATTCTTTAAACAAGATGGGGCTTATCAGTGAGATTGCACCGCGTTACCGCAGTACTTATTTCTCACATATCTTCTCAGGTGGATACTCTGCTGGTTACTATAGCTACCTTTGGTCTGATATTTTAGGTGCAGATGCATTTGAAGCCTTTAAAGAGAATGGTATTTTCGATAAAACCACTGCAGATGCCTTTAGAAATAACGTGCTATCACAAGGTGGCAGTGAAGATCCTATGAAGCTATATAAGCAGTTCCGTGGCAAAGAAGCGGGGATCGCCCCACTACTGCGTAGCCGTGGTCTGTTAGCTAAGTAAAAAACAGATGCGGGTGTGTAAAGTATAAATCACTACAACAAGCGTTCATTAAAAAGGCACACCCTTAGGGTGTGCCTTTTTTGTTATGAAGAGCATTTAAAACCAACAATAAAACAACAACAGCTTGTTATATCGCCTAGCAAATATGCTCATGATTAAATGCCGAGCAATGTCACAAATTGATACAGCGAAACCCAAACCCAGATCACAAAAAACACATAAAGAGTCGTTATAATCCCATCCGTTAATAGTGAGTTATGCCAAAAATAAACCTATTAACAGTTTAAGAAGTGCTTAATGGCTTCTTGGGGTCTAAACCAAATATAAGAGAATGGATATGTTAAACAAAACAGTTTTAGCAGTAGTTATCGCGTCGACATTGGGTCTAACAGCATGTGGTTCAGATGACGATGACAACAAAGTCAGCCAAGTAAATGTTGATCTTCGTATTATAGAAACATCAGATCTACACGCTAATATCATGGATTTCAATTACTACAGTGGTAAAGAAGACGCTACTATCGGTCTAGCAAGAACGGCTAGCGTAATCAGCGAAGCTCGCTCTGAATCAGCCAACGTTGTATTGGTTGATAATGGCGACTTACTGCAAGGTAGTCCAATGGGTGATTATATTGCAAGCGTTGGGATGAGCGATACCCACCCAGCCTACAAAGCAATGAATACTTTAGATTACGTCGTAGGAAACATTGGTAACCACGAGTTCAACTACGGTTTAGAATTCTTGGAAAAAGCCATCGCCGGTGCAAACTTTCCCTACATCAACTCAAATGTAATTTGTGCTAAAAAAGAGGGTTGTTGGAACGAAGTTGAGTTCGCTGACAATATGTTCACTCCATACATCATCACAGATAAAGTTGTGCTTGATAGCAATGGTGACGAGCATACAATTAAAATCGGTTATATCGGTTTTGTGCCACCGCAAATTCTCACTTGGGACAAAGCAAACTTAGACGGTGAAGTTGAAGTTCTCGGCATTACCCAAGCGGCTAGAAAATTCATCCCGATGATGAAAGCCGAAGGTGCTGACGTTATTATTGCAATCCCGCATTCAGGTATCGGCTCAACTGAAAATCCAGGCGATCCTTGGGCAGAGAACGCGACTTACGCACTGACAAATGTTGAAGGCATCAATGCCATTATGTTTGGTCACAGCCACTCTGTCTTCCCTGCTGCGGGCTATGCAGACTTACCAAACACCGATGTTGAAAAAGGCTTACTCAACGGTATTCCAGCGGTAATGCCAGGTCGTTGGGGTGATAACTTAGGTATTGTCGATCTTAAACTTCGCAAAGAAGATGGAAAGTGGAATGTTTACCATGAGGAATCTCAAACTGAATCGCGTCCAGTATATGACACTGCAAATAAAGTGGAGTTAGTTGAAGGAGAGCAATCAATCCGTGACGCAGTTGTACTTGAACATGAAGGCACTTTAGAGTTTGTTGGTCAACCTATTGGTGTTGCTGCTGCCGACATGTATAGCTTCCTGACGTTGGTTCAAGATGATCCAACGGTACAGATTGTTTCTGATGCACAGATTGCTAAAGTTGCGCAAGTGATTCAAAACGGTACCAATGAAGATCTTAAAAAACTACCTGTTTTATCAGCCTCTGCACCGTTTAAAGCCGGTGGTCGTTATGCTGAAGGCGATGCAAGCCAGTTTGTCATGGTAGAAAAAGGCGAGTTAACTTATAGCAATGCGGCCGATTTATACCTATATCCAAATACTATGGTTGCTGTTCAAGCGACCGGTGCAGAGCTTAAAGATTGGTTAGAATGTAGCGCAAATCAGTTTAACCAAATAGATCCAACCAGCACTGCGCCACAAAACCTAATCAACCGTGCAGGTCACCCAACGTATAACTTCGATGTTATTGATGGCCTAACTTACAAAATTGATGTCACAGAGCCAACTCGATTCGACAACAGCTGTACTGAAGTTGATGCCGATGCAAACCGTATTGTTGACCTAACCTATACCGATGCTGACGGTAAAGAATTTACCGGTGCAGAGCTAGCAGAGAAAGAGTTTGTGGTTGCATCAAATAACTATCGCGCCTTTGGTGGCTCATTTGCGGGGACAGGTTCTGATCACGTAGTACTAGAACTACCTGACTCTAACCGTGAAGCACTCGCAGAGTACATTACTAGCGAATCTCAACCAGACGGTGCTGGCGGTTACAATAGCGCTGTAGATCCAAGCGCTGATTACAACTGGGATTTCAAAACCATCACTACTAATGTAGTGCTAGATGTTCGCTTTGAAACCCAAGATAGCGAGCTTGCTGATACCTTCGTTGCTGAAAATCAACAACGCGTCATGGTTAAACTAGCGAAAGATGACGCGACAGTGGCAGGTTTTGCAATCTACAGCATCGATTTAACAACAGCCCCTGTTGCTAAATAAGCTATAGATACATAGTTATAGTCATAGTTATACCCACTAAAAAGGCTCCTTCGGGAGCCTTTTTAAATATGGCTAATACTTGCATTAACTCACTGGAAATAACCATAGATAAATCCAGCGAGCACTATAGAAACCCGCGGGTAAACCTGCGACGATACCGAGCATTAAGCCAAATAATTTTAATCTTTTTCGATTTAATTGTGACAACATCTCAATATCGTTATCGCAATCAACTGGATCCTGTTGATGGGTCACTTGATTAGTATCCATATTGGATTCGGCTCCCTGTCTTTATCGCTAACTGTCCCAATCGTTAAATTATGGCTGGCTATTGTCGTTGACGCCATCTATTACTTGCTACAAAATGTTAACCACACCCCAACAAGCAGTTTGATGTACTCATTTAGCAACTATTTGGCCGATTTATATTGGCTTTATACATCGCCACCTAGGCGATTAAGCTATATGTAGCTAAACCAGCTAACAACTATGAGTGTCGCTCTTCAGTGTCAAAAACAAACTGTTTTGCTGCATTTGTTATCTGGATATTATGTTTAGCCAAAGCATGGCAGGCTAAATTAGCCATTTCATCTGTTTGTAACCGCAACTTGGCTTCTCTTAGTGACTGGTTAGTGGCGAACATAAAGGTAACTTTCAAACTTTGGTTAACATTTGAAAAATCCACTCTATGGCAAAGCCATTCAAATCCAGAGACTTCACCTTTAAGGCTTTCACACACCTCGGTTAAGGATATGCGGATAGCATTCTCAATCTTTTTGTCGCTCTTTTTCACACTAACCTCAGTCCAATTGCTGCAGTACTATCCTTGATTAATCGAGATTATTTTGTTGATAAAGCCTTTTGCTGAATCAATATTGTCGAAACTAAAGGCCAACCCATAATGGATGCCATTGACACTTTTTTGTACCCGCTTAGGAAAACGGGTCATCTCAGAGTAATGACAATACTGCTCTTTTGCAGTGACACCATCTAGTGCAGCAAAATCAGCCTTAAACACTTCATAAGCAGGCCGGATCACTAACTGAAGTTGTTTACCATCAACATATAGGTAAAAAGGTTCTTTCAGTTTCGGCAACATATACTCAGTGACTTTTTTGATAGTGAAGTTGGTACGGCATTCAAGTTCACTTAATAACGCCATCATCTCTTGCTGTTCAATCGCCACGTTATTTCCTACCTAAATATGCCGACAAAGCGGCGAAACATTGAAGTAAGATAATAACGCCTTTACTTATAGCTGCCTAAGACTATCTCTTTGATAGATACAAATTGACCAACAGGCCAACTTGAGTTGTTATTAACTGAGTAACGCGGTAAAACATTAGGCATTATTGTATACCCATCCTACTAGAAGATGCTCGTTTCAGAGGTGTTGTGCCAGTTCAATTCTAGGCGCATTAACGTAGAAATGGTTATTCCCTTTTAAGTGAGTGCAACAACGAAGTGGGCTTGCACAACGCCTTCTGCGATGGGTTTTAATGGGCTTTACTCTGTGTTATTGTTTTTACTAAGGGAAAGACCATTAGTGGCAATCAATGCCTTGATTAAAGCCCATTAAACTCCCACTGAATCCTGCATCTTCAGGTAAGATGGGTATAGACAGGATTATGTTGTGACGTCATTACCCTACTCTCAATCATGTGAGAACAACAAAGC